>CAZKIN010000241.1:0-5934 GCA_964552515.1 uncultured Phycisphaeraceae bacterium | reverse complement strand
GGGGCAGGCCGTCGTATGAGGGGTGTGTGGAGTAGAAGAAGGCACGGAGGCACAGTGGCACGAAGGCACGGAGGGGATTAGCGAATGGCAACAGGCAACAGGCAATGAATGAGTAGCCGCAAAGATTTCCGAAATCTACGGACAAACGGGGCAGCTGGCCGGGTCGGTGGTGAAGGGGTAAGGGTCTCCAGCGACGGCTTTGACGCCAGCCAGGACGTCGGCGGTGTTGACGAAGGCGTTGATGCAGGGGTCGGTGGAAGAAATGGCCTGCAAATTGGCCTGTTGGAAGGTGGGTTTGATAGTCGCATTGGTGATGTAGGCGAGTATCGCAAGGACGTCGTTTACATTGGTGAACTGATTCGGCGGGGTCCAGTCGAGGTCGTTGTTGGTGCCGACGAGATCGCCCCAGAGTTTGTTGCTGAGCGCGGAAAGTGCCTCCCGGCACGCAACAGGCCGCCGGGATTTCGCCGCACCCACCATCCAAACTGGTTGGAGGATTGGTTGCGCCAAGAAGGACCGAATTTAAGCAGAATGCCGAGTCTCCACGAACAGGATACTGGTTGATATCCGTAACTTCATAATTTCCGTCGTCGTCCTGCAGCCCGTAATCATTACCATTTCGGTTTCTGAAGAATTTGACCAGGCACTGGCCTTCGGGGCGAACCTCTCCCAATCCCGTAATTTCCAACCAATTACATTCACCCGGCATTACCGTTAATTCGGAGGGTGGAAGTACAGATGCCGAGTAGCGCCAGCAAAACGAATCCGGGTTCAGGATAGACTTCGCGACAATTGTCAGCGTGATTCCATCTGCCGGAGTGCCAGAAACCAGCGGTCCCGGCATTCCCAGTGAGTCTTCGTGTATTTTAAGTACAAACGCATCGGGAGGAGGAACGCCGCCCGCCACACCGCCAGCACATGGGAGACCCGAGAAGTAACCCGTATGGCCTGCAAAGCATGGATAGGAACAGATGCGATTTATCGTGTCGCTGGCCGGTCGCAAGTCGTCCGCATGCCGGGTTCAAGGTCCACTCCCAGCCCGTCGGCTACCCGGTTAATGTAATTGAAATAGGCGATCACCTGCACGGCATCGTGGATTGCGCGATCGCTGAGTCCGACTGCGCGGAGCGCATCGGTGTCACCGACCGTCATCTTCCACGATTCACGTGTGAGCTTCTCCGCGAAAACCGCCAGCGCACGATCGGTAACACTTGTAATCGCGGCGGCTCCATCATGCTTCACGGCCACGGCAAACGCCGCATCTTTTGCCTCCGACCGGAGGTCCGCTTCATGCGCCTCCACTCAGTAGTGACAATGATTGGCACGCGAAACAACCACTGCCAGCATCTCCCGTTGCGCGCGCGTCAGCGGCGACTCGCCGAACATGATCGCCAGGTATTGCTGGATGGACGCCTCCAGCACCGCCGGATTGAGACTCTGCAGTCGAAGTATGTTATAGACCCGCCCCGCGCGTTCCCGAGCCGTGCCATAGATGCGCGCCAGCGAATCGCGGGCGGCCTCATCCGAGATGGTTTCAATCCACGCCATGTTCAGCCTGTAAGACCAGTGTTATGCGCGTTCCATGCATGACTCAAGAATCATCGCCGGGCGTGGGAATGGCCGCAACATCTATTCGCGCGGGCTCAATTACTGCCGGAATAAAGCGCCGGTCGATCAGGTCGCTCATCTTGATGGGACGTTCGAGGATTCCCGCCGCGATGCCCATGTCATGAATGCGTTGTAACTCCTCGTCCGTCGGCGTGAGCATCCGATAGCTCACCCGATCGGACGGGGTGGTGAGCACGTGCGTGAGCAGTTTTTGATCCTGCCGGAAGAAAGGTGCCACTAAATTGGCAGCTGCGATTCGGTTGTTCTCCGCCCACTCTCCGCTCTCCGCGATGCCGCGCACCAGGTCGGCGACCACGGCTGGTTGTTCCGCGATCAGGGTCTCATTGACCACCAGCACGCAGGAGATGAACCGCGGCCAGATGTCCTTGACGTGGTGCAGCACACGCGCGGTACCATCCAGTTCCGCGCGGCCCGCATGCGGTTCACCAATGAAATACGCATCAATGGCGCCCACCGCGATGGCGCCCGGCATGTCCGGCGGCGGAAGTTCGACCAGCGTGAATTCATCGCGTGTCACATGAAGGTCAGTCATCAGTTTCGTCAGTACCAGATATTGATTGCTGTATCGGCTGGGAATTCCGATCTTTTTTCCGCGCAGGTCGCGCAGGTCCTTGGCCGTGCTGTCCGCGCGGACCATGATCGTCGAGCCGTCGCGGTGGCCGAGATACGCAATTTTCACCGGCACGCCCTGTTCGCGCAGCTTCATCGCCAGCGGCGCGATGAAGAAGCCCGCCTGCACCCGACCGGCCTTGAAGGCTTCGGCCAGGCTGGGAAAGTCGGTGAAACGCTGCGACTCGAACCGAGTCGACGTGCTGGTCCGGGACGCGAAGTCCGTGACCGGGCACGTGAGATGTCACGTTACCGGCAGATAGCCGACGGTGAGCGTCGGTCGCTGCGTCGGTGTCGTGTCGGCAATTTTTGGAACTGTGCAGGACTCGCACTTCGTGGACCAAGGCTTGTAGCGCACGATACCAAGAGCGACGACGCAAAGCAGGATTGCGGCGGCGCGAAAGCCAAATGCGGATAAATACATGGCCAAACTCCACTTGCGGATCAACGTGAGAATCAAGTTAATAGTCTACCCTTAGTCCATAGACAGGGGGAGGGGACTCTTTGACACGAGCCTGCGGGGACCGGGATGGAGACCGGAAATTCCACCACCGCCAGCGCCGCCACCCGCCAGCCAAACGCCGCCCGGGCGCACCCATGGTGCAGCGGGATAGGGAGTGGCTTTTATGTGGCACTGGGGTGTCGGCGGAAGGGGCCTGAATTCGGGATATCACAGGGTCCGGTAAGCGAAAAGATGGTGACAGATAACGCACACTCTCGGCGCGGCGGCCGATCGGATCACGGTGGGGTGCTCAAAAATGCCTTAAAATGAAGGGTTTATTAATGTTGTCACCGGTGCAAGCATTGTGCGCGCTGCGCAGTAACCGTTTTCGTTTTTTTCGATGTTCTGAGAAGATGCGGGGGGCCTGAATCCAGCGGAGGCCGAGGCCTATGCATTCGTAAAGTATTGTGGGATAAGCATTTATGGTCGTGGCGGCGGGGAAGGGCGGCAAGATCGGGCGGCGTCCGGCGGGAGCTGAAGGTGCCAGAAGCGTGACATATGGAGCGGTCGGGGGGAGGTGCGGGGCGCGTCCCATCGGGCGCCAATGTCATTAATGTGACAGTATCAGCGCGAAATGGGCGCGGTGGGGGTGGCGGGGGCGGTCAGCGTCGTCGATGGATGCCAGATGGGCGGCAGTGAACGGCGAATTGGCCGTCCCTCCGGGACGGTGCCAGGTAAAGGGCACTTGACCACGGGTTACGCCCGGCGTGCTGGAAGCTTGCCAGGCTCACCCTTGGCTACAATCCTTTGCCCCTTCGGGGCGCATGCGCGGGAGTGTCATGAATAAGACGCTCATCCAGAGTGTCGGTTGGGGTTCCGTGGATGAGTCGTTTGAAATCGACTTCCCCAAGTTAAGAAGCCACGGAGCCACGAAGGGGAAGACAGAAACTACGTAAGCGAAAAACCATCGATGGGGAGAATCCGCAGCAAGTCAGAATCGACTCCCCCAAGGCTAAAGCCATGGGCCACCCGGGCTCTACACCAGTTTTGCAGCAAGCCACGAGGAGGCAGCGGTGAGGGCGTCGGGAAGTCTGGCTGAGTCGGGTCCGCCGCCCTGGGCCATGTCGGGGCGGCCGCCGCCCTTGCCGCCGACGAGGGGAGCGATCTCCTTGATGAGGTCGCCGGCTTTGACGCCCTTATCGACGACGGTTTTGCTCATACCGGCCATAAGTGTCACCTTGTGGTCATCCACGAAGGCGAGTAGGACGGCGGAAGCGGGGGTCTTGTTGCGAATCCAGTCGATGGCGCCGCGCAGGGAATCGACCGGCGCGGCGGGGACTTCGCCCACGACGACAGTGGTGCCGCCGCTGGTTTTGGCGGCGGCGAAGAGGGAGGCGACCTTGTCCATGACCGCACCGCCCGCGTCGGCGGCGGCCTGCTTGTCCTGCTTTTTGGCTTCTTTTTGCAGTCCGTCCAGGATGGTGCGGATGTCGTGGCGGACGGTCAGGGGGATGACGGCGTCGGTGAGGCGCTGTTGGAAGGCGGCGATGCGGTCGGACAACTGCACCGGTCGCTCACGCTCGCGGTTCTGATCGGTACTGGCGGAGGAACCAGCCAGTTGATTCGCTTCGGCGATAAGATCCTTGCCGAGGTGGATGGCGTCGCGGGCGGGTTGACCGGCGATGCCGACGACGCGGCGGACGCCCTTGGCCACGCCTTCCTCGCTGATGAGGGTAAAGGCTTTGATGTCGGACGTATTTTTCACGTGGGTGCCGCCGCAGAATTCGACGGAGTATTGCATCCATTTGGGGTTGGTGGGATTTCCGAGCAGTGTCGTGGGATCGTTGCTGCCTTCTTCACCGATGGGAACGCCGACGGAGACGACGCGGACGGTGTCGGGATATTTTTCGCCGAAGACGGCGCGCAGGGTGTTAATTTCGCGGGCCTTTTTCTGGTCGACTTCCATGGTGTAAACAGTGAGGTTGGTTGCGAGCTGGTCGCTACAGAGTTTTTCGATACGCGCGATCTGTTCGCCGGTCAGCGGGGCATTGTGCGAGAAGTCGAAGCGGGTTTTCTCCGGATCGACGAGGGAACCTTTCTGATCGACCTTGCCGTCCCCGTGGATTTCCAGCACGTCACGCAACGCCCAGTTGAGGATGTGGGTTGAGGTGTGGTTTCGGGTTGTGGGCTCACGAAAAAACGGGCCCACGGTGCAGAGCACTTTTTCGCCAACGCGAATCTTGCCACCAAACGCTTCGCCCCAATGAATGACGAGGTCATTGATACGGAAGGTGTCCGTTACCTTGAATCGGCCTTGTGGGCCAACGATCAGACCACCGTCGCCGACCTGACCACCTTGTTCCGCATAGAAGTTGGTTTTCTCAAGAATCAGGGCGCCCTTTTCGCCGGTCTCGAAGGCGTCTTTCGATTGCATGCTCCCCGACGTATCACTCGAAGCGCCGGGAATGGCGATTGCCAAGACCGGTACATCCCTAATGGTGTGCCCGGGGTCCTTGAATGAATCATCAGTGCGCGGAATGCTCAGTTTGCTGGTGTTCAGCCATGCGGCCACCATCTCACGCTCGTCCAAGGCTCCGTCACGCGTGACCCGAGCTTTCTTGCGACCTTCTTCCATCAACCGTTCATACTCTCCGACGTCGATAGTGAGGTTTTGTTCCTCGGCCATGAGTTCGGTGAGGTCGATGGGGAAGCCGTAGGTGTCGTGGAGTTTGAAGGCATCTTCGCCGCTGATTTTGCCGTGGTGGTGGCGACGGGCGGTGTCGGCCGCGTCGTTGAAAAGTTTGATGCCGCGATCGAGAGTCTTGAGGA
This sequence comes from uncultured Phycisphaeraceae bacterium, assembly GCA_964552515.1. Classification (GTDB taxonomy): domain Bacteria; phylum Planctomycetota; class Phycisphaerae; order UBA1845; family UBA1845; genus JACQXM01. The sequence goes on along the minus strand of CAZKIN010000241.1, from coordinate 425 downwards.
AGGACGTTTCTTCGTCGCGGATGAGGTCGATTACGCGCTGCTGGTTTTTCGGGCCGTTGGCTTTGGAGTTATGGAGTTCGGGGAAGAACTCGCCCATGTGCGCGACGAGGGCGGGGACGAGGTCGGCGATGAAGGGTTCGTGCATGTTGAGGTATTGGCGGCCGTAACGGACGGCGCGGCGGAGGATGCGGCGGAGGACGTAGCCGCGACCTTCGTTGCTGGGCAGAGCGCCGTCGGTGAGGGCGAAGGTGAGGGTGCGGAGATGGTCGGCGATGACGCGGTAGGAGACGTCGACAATGATTTGATGATTGTCGATTGGAGATTGCGGATTGGAGATTGACGACAGCTCCGCTCCCTGACGGTCGCGGTTCTGATCGGGCAGCGTGCCGGTATATGCAGGGGCATTGGTGCGTTTGCGGATGGCG
>CAZKIN010000240.1:0-5962 GCA_964552515.1 uncultured Phycisphaeraceae bacterium | reverse complement strand
TTGGACGTGTACTTGAACGCGATGAGCATCACCACGCCGAGCACCGCCGAAATGAGGGTCAGCCCCACCCACGGCGGCAGCGGCGAGAGTGCCGCATAGATGACATCCGCAACGACGCGAAAGACCGGATTGAGTGCGGCCACCAGCGGTGAGAGGATTGGGTTGAGGACTGTATCGATGGCGGAAAAAATGCGCAGCAGTACATCCAGCACGGCACCGCCCGCGCTGCGCACCAGGTCACCCAACCAGATTAAGAAGCTGCCGATGGTTTGCATTTCGTGTCAATGTGCGGTCATACGGCAGGGACCGGCGAAGTAAATAACCGGTGCCGCGCGGCATGGTCCGCTGAAGCGTACCCTACTCCAGGTATCCCAATCCCTTGAGACGTTCGATGACCTGCGCATCGCTCGCCCCGCCCTCCGCGCCTTCCAGTTCGAGCAGCTCCTTTTCGATCATGTGGGTGATGAACTCATCCGGCGAGGAATATCCCGCCAGCGTCGCCACCTTCTTGAGCCGTTCATACAAACCGTCATCCACCTTTACCTTGGCCATGGCCTGCACCTCAATGACTGACTATGAAACGTCACTACCTACCTACCAGTCCGCTTTCCAATCTTCACAGACCCGGTCGTCTGTCCTGCCATTACTTCTTAAACAAGCTCTTGCCCGTCATGCTGTCCGGCGCACTGACGCCGAACTCCTCGAGTATCGTCGGCGCCATGTCGATCAGCGACGGGCTGTCCTTCAGTATCGGCTTATTGCTGAATATCACGCCGGGCACTTCGTCGGCCGCGACGCAGTGATCCGCACTCCAGGCCGAATCGTTGTCTTCAATCACTTTTTCCGGAATGTCGCCGAGAGTTGTTGCCCAGGAAGCGCGGTAGCCGCGGTAATAGCCCACGATCAGGTCGGGCGTCGCGGGCGGCGAACCATCCGGAGATGACAGCGGATTGGCCCACGGACCGGCATACACTTTGTCCGCGCGATACACTTCCTTGACCACGGGTTTGTCGTTGACCGGGTCGCGAACGGCCAGCAATTTGTCAGAGATTTCCTGCATGAGGGCCGCACGGTCGCGCTGCGTCACGATTCCGTCGCGCTCGCGCCCGCGCAGGTTGATGTAAAGCCCGTTAAGCCCGAGCGCATAGGCCCGGGTCTGCTTCCAATCGACCAGCGCGCCCTTCGTCGGATCCAGCAGCGAGCGCGCATCCGCGGAACCCAGGTAACCATTGTCGCGCAGCCAACTGTTCAGATGAAACTGACGTTTGAAGTTCCCGAACCCGTGATCGGACATCACGAGGATCGTCGCTTCCTTGCCATATCGATCCACCACCTCGCCGATCACCTTGTCCATCCGGCAGTAGAGATCGATCATCACCTGATGGTACTTCTTCGCTTCCTCGGCCGAGCGCGTGGGGTGCGGCTCGTCGGAGTCCCACCAGAACATGTGACCTTGCAGGTCGGTGCTCGAAAAGTAAAAGAAGAGCAGCCCGTCTTCATAATGATCGCGTGCATACTTGAGCAGGTTGAACCGCTCTTCCAGCACAAAGGTCGCCTGCTGGTGATACTCCGCATCCTTGAAGACCTTGTTGGAGAGCGCCTTGTGGTCTTCCTGGAAACCGGCCGTGTAGAATCGGCCCAGCACTTCGCCGATCCGCGTGACAAAGTCCGGCGGCTCCGAAATGACCTGTCCGCCGGGATCGAGCGGGTCGATATTCACCGGGGTCACATAGAGCTTGAAGACTGGCCGCACCTGTTGGAGGTAAAAGCGTACGATGCCGTTCGCCCGAGCTTTCGGAAGGAACGATGGCATCGCCAATTCGTAATCCACTGTGTGCCAGTTGCTCCACTCGCCTTCTTTCAGGAGTACGGTTTGATTCTGATAGACGATCTTGGCGGCCGCGTTTTTCGGATCACGATAGATGGCCAGTTCGGCCTTGGATTCGACGGGATGCTTCTGGTTGGAGTTGGCCGGCCCCATCAATTCCACCCGGGCCGCGTCCTTGCTGAAGACCAGCGGAAAGTGTACGCCGCCGCCTTCGTCCTTGCGGACAATGGTTTCTTCGGAAAAGAGCTGATACGTACCGCCCAGCCCGCCGAGCAGATCGGGCACGCCCATGCCGCTAAGGCAGCACATGTGCCCATGGTGCGATTTGCTGGGTGGATAGTTCGAGGGAATGTCGTAAATGCGGATCGGGATTTTTGCCTGATCAAGATAATCCCAGAAGGGCGTGCCGTGCCGTCGCAAGAGTGTTTGCGTCGGGTTGTGATTGAATGGCCAGAAGGTCAGGGGAATCTCAAACTCGCCGAGTTCCCAGCCGTCGTCGCCATCCGTGAACTCGGTGGCGGAATAGCTGATGGCCCCTTGTTTTTTCGGGTTGCGATGAATGAAATCGAAGATGCCATGCACGCCCGGCCCGGCCCCGGTGATGAAGTTCGACCAGGCCACCGGACTTTGCGGCGGGATGCTGGTGCCCAGCGGCTTGAAGCCACCGCCGTCGCGCATCTTGGCACAGTTGGGCATTTTGCCTGCGTCCATCAGCTGCGTGCACAGCCGCGGGTCCATGCCGTCGAAGCCGAGGACGATCACTTTCCGTGCGGCGTTTTGTGCGGAGGCGATCGTTGGGCATGAAATAGCTGCGACTACGAACCAGAGAACGATAGTGGCGACAGGCCGCACGGAAAAAGAGGCAACAGGCAACAGGCAACGGGCAACAGTGCCGTGGCCGTGGGGGAGCGGACTGGGGGTTCCACCTTGCACACGGACCTCGCGGCCGTCTTCCGTCATTCGCAATTTGTAATTCGTAATTCGTTTCATGCTCCCGCCACCGCCGGCTGTCCTGCCGCCGCCTCGACGACCTCACGCACCGGCGGCATGGTTCCATTGCTTTCGGCCACGCGCAGCGGTTTGCCGTCCATGTGCTGCGGGACGTCCACGCCGAACATGTCCAGCACCGTCGGCCCCAGGTCCATCAGTCGCGGTGCGGCCGTCGCGATCTTGCGGTTGCAGAACAGGACGCCCGGCACCAGCTTCGGATCGATGCAGTGGTCGCCGCTCCACGCCTTTTTGTTTTCGTGGAAGAGTTTGTCCGTCGGCTGGCCGATCGCCGCTTCCCAGCTCACCCGGTAGCCTTTGTTGTATCCCAGGATGATGTCTGGCGCGTCGACCTTATATGGTCCGGAGTAAATCTTGTGCGCGTTCATCGCTCGCTGCACCGCGACCTGTCCGCGTGACTCATCCTTCAGACCGGTCATTTTGGCGCACAACTCGTCACGCAGCGCGTCCGCTTCCTTCGGATCGACAATGCCCTGCGACTCACGACCCTTGATGTTCAGCCAGACGCCGGCGAGACCCAGGCAATAGGCCTTGGTCTGCGACCAGTCGACGCCCGCCAGGTATTTCTTACCCCGGCCTTCGGGTTTGAGTTTCAGGTAGCCGTTCTGCTCCAGCCAGACGTTCCAGTCGATGCCGTATTTGAAGGCGTTGAAGCCGTGGTCGGAGATGACCATCAGGACGGTGTCCGGCTTGTCGCATTCCTGCATAGTGCGGCCGACCAGCTTGTCCATGCGGATGTAGAGCTCTTCGATCGCGTTGCGATGCTGTTCGGTCGGCGGGGCCTGACCCTCGTGCGCCGGATGTTCCGGGTCGAGGTAGCGCCAGAACATATGCTGAATGCGGTCGGTACCGTCAAACACGCAGACGCAGAGGCCGTTGCGGACTTTTTCCAGCGCGTCGAAGAACATTTTCTCGCGCTCGGTGTCGGCCTCGTTGCACTGATGCAGAAAGTCGTCGTCGGCGAGCAATTCGGCATTGAGACCCCAGGTATCTTCGGCCAGTCCGAGCGTCGCATAGGGCCCCTGGTTCTTGGATAAGTAGCTGGAATAGACCGACGGGTGCGAAATCGGCATGGCCGGACTGTCCGGGTCGATTTGGATCGGGGTGACGTAGAGTTCAAATTCCGGGGCGGTTGATTTGAGCAGAAACTCGCAGATGCCTTTGACCTTGATGCCCAGGCCCGCCTTGAAGGCGACGCGCGTCCACGGCGTGTACACTCCTTCTTGTAATTCAATGTGTTGACCGTCCACCGTGAGCATCGCCCGGCCGGGACCGGTCACTTTCACCGTGAAGGGGCATTTCATCGCCCCGCCGCCTTCGACCATGCCGTTTTCGGGGCCGACGAGGTAGGACTTGATGGTGTCTCCGTCGCGCGTAACCCGAATCTGTTCGCCGCCGATGTGCTCCCCTTCACCGGCCTGCCGCGTAGAGTAATAGGAGAAGGTACCCTGGCTGCCGCGCAGGTCCGGGACGCACATTGCGGAAAGAAGTACGCCGCGGAATCGTTCCGGCGGGAAGGTGATGGGCACGCGCACGATGTTGCTGAAAATGCCGTGCTCGCCGAGGGTGTTCCAGAATGGCTTGCCCTTCCGCATAAGGCGGATATCAGCCTTGCCCAATGGGATTTTATACTTCCCGATCTTCAGCGTGCGCGTCACTTCGCGGATGTTTACGCTGGAGAGCAAGGGTAGATAGCTGCGGCGATCGCGGGTGAGAAAGTCGAAGATGTTGTGCTTGCCGGGGTTGCAACCGGTGAGAAAAGTCGACCACGCCACCGGGGACAGCGGCGGAGCGGTGGTTCCGAGTCGTTGGAAGCTTCCCTTTTCGGCCAGCCGTTTCAGGTTTGGCATCTTGCCTTCGGCCATGAACCGCTCGGCCAGGGTCGGCTCCATACCGTCGAGACCCAGGATGACGAAACGCTTGACCCGCGCGCGGGCCATCGCGTGTCGCCCGCGCAGATAGCGCATGAACCAGCGGATCGGCCAGAAGAAAAAGGCCGCAAGCCCGGAGAGGAAGGCAACAAAGAACGCAACGACGGTTGAGCCGACCGCGAAACCTGCACCGGGGCCGATGTAGGCCTCGGCGGGAGTGGCGGCGGTAAGGAATACACAAATCATGGCAGCGGCGATAAGCGCGCGGCCTTGGTGTCGATGGCCAGTTTGGAGTTGGTTACTTCTTGTCATGGATGTACTTGCCGTTTCCGAGTTCTCAAAAGCTTGACCGCACCTACTTATCGGACGGAAGTCTTAATGCCACCAATTTCGGGACTTCACAGGGCGCATGGTACGCGCGCGATAGCCTTCTGAAAACATCGTCGGAGGGTTGAGCGGTTGGGTTCAAAGCAAAATGTGAAGTCTATAAAAAAGGCGTGCGGCACCCCGTTTTTCATTGGCGCGGTCAAAGGGTGCCGCAGCGAGTGGAAGCTTGTGATTTTCGCCGGAATTCGCTTGCGTTCGGTTCCGGCCCCCCTCAGTGCGCAAGCAGTTGATTCTATATCGTCAATTGCGCGGGAATCAACACCAACCGCGAAGATTTCTTGAAATTCTTTGCACCCCGATTGCGGGCACTTGGACGTCTGACACCGCTACGAAGGACTAGTCCGCCAACTTCTCACCTTTTGAATTGGCGAATCCCATTGTACTACAAATCCGGTGCCAATCAAGAAAATTCTTTACGGAAAATGCGTTAAGTTTATGCAAATTCGATTCTTACGAAAATGCAACGCATTTCGCAGTTTTATACCCAATTTATCGCTCGATTCGAATGCTGGGTTGAGAAGCATGCCCGCATTGCACGGCGGAGGAATGGGTTAAGAAAATCACAGGCGATGTAAGCCGTGTGCGAACTACCTGCGTCGCGCACAAAAGCGCGATCCGGGAAGGCGCGTAACTCGGCCTTTAAGCTCGAGGGAGGTGAGCGTCGCGACGACTTCGTGGACCGCGAGACCACTTTGTTGGGCCAGCTGGTCGGTGTCGAAAACGTCCTGTGCCAACATCGCCAGTAATCGCATCTCGACTTCCGTCATGCCGATGGCCCGCGCCGGGCCGGCGGAAGCGGGATTGGATTCGGCCAAGGGCAGTTGGTCGGCGGGTTGTGCAGCGGGTCTGTCCAATGCCTGTGTGGCCT
>CAZKIN010000239.1:0-5991 GCA_964552515.1 uncultured Phycisphaeraceae bacterium | reverse complement strand
CTTGGGCGCACATCGCCCGGCGGCGCTTACCTGCTTGGCTTATCGACCGATAAGAATGGTCACTGAATCGAAGTGGGGATCAGCGGGAATGCGATTTTCGGCTCAGGGCTATGGCATCGGGAAGCTGCGCGGCCCTATCAATAATGCAGGTCGCGCCGGCTGCGGCAAGCTCCTCCCGATCGCGATAACCCCAGGTGGCGCCGATCGAGCACATGCCCGCCTTCTGCGCGGTTTGCACGTCGATCGCCGAGTCGCCGACGAAAACAACGTCCGCCGCATTGCGCTGCATCGTGGCCGCGATTTCCAGTGCCTGCCGCGGGTCCGGTTTTCGTGGAAGGCCGGACTGAACGCCACGCACGTCCACCCAATTCCACCGCCCGAGCAACTGCTCCACGCACGGCAAAACAAACTCATGGGTCTTGTTGGAAAGTACAGCGAAAGGATGCCCGGCCGCGGCCAGTTGGTTAAGAGCGACATCGAGTCCGGGATAGACCTGCGTGTGATCAAACATACGACGGCGATAGATCGGGCGGTAACGGTTAACCAGTCCGGCAGTGGCATCGGCATCTTCCACCCCCGTCACTTGTTGGAGCAAGTTCGCCAGCCCTTCGCCAACAAAGGAGCGGATGCGTTCCCGCGATAACGGCCCCTTGCCCAGTGTGGCAAGCACTTCGTTGACGCTGGCGGAGATGTCGTCAAGCGTATCGATGAGCGTGCCGTCGAGGTCGAAGATGATGCCGCACGGCTGGTTCATGGCGTTCCCCGGAGGTTTCGCATCGTTATCAAAACTTCGACATCCTGATTTTGCCCTGCAATCGACAATCGCCAATCTCCCATTAACAATAGCTGTCGTGACTTTACTCATCGGTTCATTGTTCGTCGATGATCTCGCGGAACTGCCGCAACGGGCCGCGTCCGCCTTCGCTGCCGGTGCGGATGCACTGGAGCTGCGCATCGACGGATTCGAAGGCGATCCGGCCACGCTGGCGGGATTCCTGAAATCGCAACCTGCGCGAAAGTTCATTGTTACCTGTCGCAGCGCTGAGCAAGGCGGTTCGTTTCGCGGCGACACCATGCAGCGCGTGGCGCTGCTCATCGCCGTCGCGCGGGATACCGGAGCGTGGGTCGATTTTGAATGGGCGGATTGGCAGCGCTCGGCGAACATCCGGCAGAAGGTGCTACTGGCGTGTGCGGCCGACGGCACGGAAGCGCCGCGGTTAATTCTATCGCATCACGATTTTTCCGGCGTGCCCGCTGATCCGCGTAAGTTGATTCCCGAAATGCGCAAAGAAGGTGCGATTGCCAAGCTGGCTTATCGCGCTCGCAACGCAGATGACGGATTTCTGGCACTGGACCTGATGCGCGAATTCGGTGCCGGCGTGATCGCGGTGGCGATGGGCGAAGAAGGACTATTCACCCGGGTACTCGCGCGAAAGTTCGGAGCATGGGCAACCTATGCGGCGCTGACCGCTGAAACTCCCACCGCGCCGGGACAATGCACGATGGAGCAAATGGTTTCGCAGTTTCGCTTCCCGGAAATCGGAGCGCAAACCCAAGTCTACGGCGTCATCGGCGATCCGATCGCTCAATCACTCAGCCCGCTTCTGCATAATGCGTGGTTCTCAAGGTACGGAATCGATGCCGTCTATCTGCCATTTCTGGTGCACGCTGAACCGGAAGATTTGGCGCGTTTTCTGGATGGATGTTTTGCACGTACCTGGTTGAACATCGCCGGATTCAGCATCACCGCCCCACACAAAGAGGCCGCGCTGCGCTGGGCGGGCACACGTGCCGACCGCCTCTCTCAAAGCCTTGGAGCGGCCAACACCCTGGTTTGGTCTGCCGATGGAATTCGCATGCACAACACCGACGCCCATGCGGCGGTGGATGCACTCGCTGCGGCCTTGAACATGGAGAGTACTGCACTTCGACCTTTTTCCGTGGACATCCTCGGGGCCGGAGGCACGGGACGAGCACTGGCAATTACGCTCGCCGGGTTGGGTTGCAAGGTCACCATTTTCGATCGCAAGCTGGAGCGCGCGGAACAAATAGCCCATGCGGCGGGCGGTGCGGCACGCGTGTTCAGCGAGGCACCAAGCGGCAAAGGCGATATCCTGATCAACGCAACTGCGCTGGGCGCCGAGGCATCGAAGGATGGGGCGGCACCGGAATTGGTTGCACAGCGCAGATTGGTTTTCGACGTGAATTACCGACCGGCGCGCACGGCGTACGTCCGCGCGGCGGAAGCGGCCGGCATTCCCGCCATGAACGGTACCGACATGTTCATCCGGCAGGCGGCGACGCAATTTGCACTCTGGACTGGCGTCGAACCTGATATGGAACTTGGCCGGAAACTGGTGCAGGAAGCGTTGGCGGCAGACGAGGAATCAACATCGTGACCGGCACTTCGGCCAACTTTCGTCGCAGCATCGCCTTGATCGGCCTGCGCGGCAGCGGCAAGACGACAGTAGGTCGCGAACTGGCGCGACGTCTCGGTAGTAACCACATCGATACCGACGAAATGATCGTCGCACACGCGGGCGTGTCTATTGCCGCCATCTTTCGCGAACAGGGCGAGCCTCACTTCCGCAACCTGGAACGAGAGGCCATTGCCAATCTGGTCTCGAGTCCGCCGCATATTATCAGCGTCGGTGGTGGTGCGGTCCTCGATCCCGCCAATGTGGCCGCCCTGCGCGAAGTGGCGCAAATCGTCTGGCTGACCGCGCCGCCCAGCATCCTCTGGCAGCGTATCGAAAGCGACCCGCGCACCGCAGCCGACCGTCCGCCACTTACCACCTGCGGTGGCCGGGCGGGAATGGCGCAGTTACTCATTCAGCGCGAACCGCTTTACCGCGCCGCCGCCGATCTTGTGGTGGATACGCTCGACAAATCGCCGGAAGTCGTCGCCAGCGAAATCGTCAGTCTACTCAACCCTTGACGATCGGATTGACAAATCCCTTCCGCTCGCAGATCGCTGCCACAATGGCGTCACGATCCCGAATCACATAATCATCCAGCATCAGCGCGTTCTTCTTCCCTTCCACCATGTGGGTGAGCACCGCCCGCCGAAACTTGTCGTCCGGTACAAGCTCGACGCCGACCATCGCTTCCCAGGTAACCAGCCGCCTGCCGGAAACATGCAACCCATCGGCCGAAAGCGTTGCGAAGCTCATCACCGTACGAATGAGATTGACCAGGCAGATCACGCCGATGACCGCGAGCACCGCGCCGATGACCCGTTGCCATTTCAAGTCCTGGTCACTGTGAATTCCAGCATGCCAATCCACTTCGTCCACCCGGTCGCCCGTCACCCGCGCCGCCAGATGCCCGCCCGCACCCAGGAAGTACCACACACCCTCATGTCGAATCGCCGGCTCACCCCATGCCTGCACCAGCAACTCCGCCGCGGAACCTTTTTGCCAGGAACCAAGAAACGACGCCGCACGATCCGCACTCAATTCCGGATGAATCGGCGGCGGTACGGGCAATGAAACACCCAGCGTCCGCGCCAACTGCACCGCATTCGCCACCGGATACCGAATGAACCCGTCCCACAGGAAAAGCACCGCAAACACGTTGACAATCAGCACCGTAACGGCCGCGCGGACCACGCGGCGGGTCGATGATCCGGATCGGATTTCCTGCATGGTCGGCCTTTCAATTCACAACTTCGGCGTCATTTGCGGTTACGCCGCGCTTAAGGGCCACGCCGCTGTATCGCCGCAACTTGTCAAACCTGAAAATCATCCGATAATAGGTAGAGTTTATTCCTTGGCCAATCAACCCGCGCGAGGACGACCATGACCGACGGCCTGGGCGCTATCTGCGACAGCTTCTACGTCAGCAGCCGCCTTTACCTCAAGCTCGAGCTTTCACCTGAGAGAGAGACGGTTCTGCACTTCTTCGACCGCGTGCGCAAGGAGTTCCCGCGCCTTACCCGCATGCGCCGGCGCGACAGCAGCGCACTGGTCCTGGAAGAAGAACCGGACGATCGCGACGCCCGACGATGGTTGCGCCTCGATCCGCGCACCGTCCGCATGGGCTTCTTCAACCCGCCCGTGCTTGACGATGCCCGGCGCTTTAATGAGTTTGTGCTCGAGCAGGCGCCCTACCATCTCACGCTCAGCGATCTGGATATCGACCATCTGGAACTCAGCTTCGGATTCGATCTGCAATACCGCGGCAACCACGACCAGCTGGTGGCCGACACGCTGCTCGGCGACCATGCGGGGTCAACCTTTCTGAATGGTGGCCATGCGTTGCGCGTAATCGACGCCCAGCCGCACTTCGGCGTGGCCCTTTCGCCCGACTGCGACTTGCAGGCATACGTGGATGTGCGCTCGCGCACCACCACCTTCGAGGTGCGCAGCGAAGGTTACGAGGCGCAGCCGATCACCGTGCTGCTCACCCTGCGGAAATACTGGGGCATCCACGCACCCGCGACCCCTGTGGCCGGTCTCCAGGTGCTTTTCGACCGCGCGCAGCAACTGGCCCGCGAAGCGGTCGTGCCGCAATTCGTTAACCCGCTCGCCGCCGCGATCAACAGCCGACCCTAGTGTTCCATGACCGCCATGGGTGACATCACGACACAACTGCTCGTAGGCCTGGAGATTCACGTCCAACTGCGCACGCAAACCAAGATGTTCTGCGGCTGCCGGTTGGAATTCGAGGCCCCGCCCAATTCGCTCGTCTGTCCGGTCTGCCTCGGCCATCCGGGCACGCTGCCGGTCATCAATCGCGAAGCGGTCCGCCTCTCCATCCTCACCGGCATGGCCCTGAACTGCGAAGTCGCCCGCTTCACCAAGTGGGACCGCAAGAGCTATTACTACCCCGACATGCCCAAGAATTACCAGATCAGTCAATATGACTTGCCGCTGTCACAACGCGGCCACCTGGAGTTCCAGGTAAACGGTGAAACGAAGAGCGTGCGCATCCGCCGCGCCCACTTGGAAGAGGACGCCGGCAAGAACATCCACGACACGCCGGGCTGCACGCTGGTCGATCTCAACCGCGCCGGCACCCCCCTGCTCGAAATCGTCACCGAGCCGGACATTTTTTCCGCGGAAGAGGCCTACGCCTTCTGCACCGAGTTGCAACGCCTGGTCACCTACCTCGGCGTCAGCGAAGGCAACATGAAAAAAGGGCAGATGCGTTTCGAGCCCAACGTCAACGTGGTCATTCAATCCGGCGGACAGGAATTTCGCACGCCGATCGTCGAAGTGAAAAATCTCAACAGCTTTAAATCCGTGCGCAGTGCCATCGCCTACGAAGAGGAGCGGCACATCGCCGCCTGGCGTGCGGACCCCGATTACGTCATCGGCAAAGCCTCCAATGAAAATCGCGGCTGGGACGACGAACGTGGCGTCACCGAGTTTCAGCGCGGCAAGGAAGGCGCGCACGACTACCGTTACTTCCCCGATCCCGACCTCGTCCCGATGGTCATAGGTGACGCCAGGCTGGCCGAACTGCAGGGGCAGTTGCCCGAGCTGCCGGCAGCCCGTTTACAGCGGCTTGTGGTGGCGCTGGGGGTGGCGCAGAAAGATGCCGAAACCATTCTGGCCGATCGGGCCGCCGCGGACCATTTCGAGGCGGTGCTCGCTTCCGGAGCCCCGGCCGACCTGGTTTCCAAGCAGTTTATCAATGCGTGGCTCAAGCTGGCGAGTGACAAAAGTGTGTCAGTGACGGCGCTCGGCATCGATCCGCCGCGCATGGCCGAACTGGCGAAAATCACCGCCGACGGCACCATTAACCGCAGCGCCGTCACCCCGCTCGCCGAGGCGATGCTCACGCGCAGCGAATCGCCGCAGACCCTCGCCGCGGAAATGGGTTTGATTCAAGTGCAGGATACCGACGCCACCGCCGCCTGGGTGGAGCAGGCCTTTACCGAAAATGCGCAAGCCGTACAGGACGCCCTCGCCAACCCCAAGAAAGCCAAGGCCGCCGCCGGTTTCCTTCGCGGCCAGGTGATGAAAATCTCCGGCGGAAAAGCCG
>CAZKIN010000238.1:0-6012 GCA_964552515.1 uncultured Phycisphaeraceae bacterium | reverse complement strand
AAGATGCTGCGCTGACGATGCGAAACTTTGACACCATACGCCGCATGGAACTGGAGGATTGGAACCGCAACGCCGCGTTCTATCGCGACGACGCGGATGCGCCGCTCATGCGGCACCTGGCTCAGCGCCGCGATGCCGCGTACGCGCTGCAGCCCGGCGAACGGGTACTCGATCTCGGCTGCGGAACCGGTGCCACCGTCGCGCGATTGCGTTCGCAGGGTATCGATGCCGTGGGCATCGACTTCGCACCGGAGATGATCCGGGCGGCCACGCAGCAGCACGACCTCACGGCGCATGTCACTTGCGCTGAAGCGACACAGCTTCCCTTTGAGGACCAGCGCTTTGACGTCGTCATGGCTGACGGCGTGCTGCACCACCTGGCAGTGCAAGGCAAGTTGATCGCCGCCCTGCGTGAAGTGCGCCGCGTGCTCAAGCCGGGTGGCCGTCTGTGCGTATTCGACCGCAATGGCAGCGTGATGTCCGCGCTGCTGCTGCGCGTGGCGATCACTGCAAAGACGATGATTGGCCTGGTGACAGGTCGCAGGCATTATCCCAGCTCCGCTACCAGAAATGAGATTTCCTTCGGTGGATTGTCCGACCAGCGTTTGCTGAAGCGCTGCGGCTTCCTGCCGGTGCGCTCGCGTCCCGTGGCCTCCGCGCCATTTTTTATGAGTGTCGTCCTGCTGAACGCCATGCAATATTTTCTGTCGCGTCGATTGCGGCAGCGGTTGGAGATTTCGGTCGCACGGATGGTTTCGTGGATTGATGATCGCTGTGCGTTTGCTCCTCTGTGCGTGGAACAGACCAGCGTGTGGCAATCGGTTGCGCCGCGTCTGCCGCAGCGCACCATCGAGGTGACGAAACTCGGCGCGAACCTGCGATCCATGCCGGGAGCGCAGGTGTCCAATCCGAAGTTGAAGGTGAATGTGCCATTGCCCGTGCTGCATGCCGAGGAGGTTGTGTGACCCAGGCCGCAACCCAATTGCATTCGCTCACGTTGCGCGGCGCACCCTTGCGGGAAGCGCTGCCCACGGTCACTGCGCCCTGCGCTCAGCATGCCGCAGATTTGGAAGGCACGATCCTGCATCGCATGCGCGAACTGCACGATGTACTGCGTCCGCGCGTCGTCGCACGCGGCGTACCCCACGAATTCGTCATCGAAGTCACCAGCCGGTGCAACCTCTATTGTCCGATGTGTCCGCGTGAAGTCAGCACCACCGTGGGCAACAAGGACATGGAGATGGAAACATTCCGCCGCATTCTCGAGCGCGTGCGTGGTCACGCTTCCTTCATCTGGATGGCCGGACTTGGCGAGCCCATGATGAACAAGCATTTCCTCACCATGGTGCGCGAAGTGAAACAGGCGGGCATCGCGGTGGGCGCGTCGACAAACGGGACGTTTTTGACGGATAAGTGGCAGCAGCGTCTGCTCGACAGCGGGCTTGACCTGCTCATTGTCTCCTTCGATGGCGCGGACAAGGAAACCTACGAGAAGGTCCGCATCGGCGCGGACTTCGACAAGGTCTGCGGCAACGTACAGCGTTTCGCTGCGTTGAAAGCGCAGCGCAGCGCGAGCAGACCGTGGCTCATTCTGCAGATGATTGAGTTGAAACATACGCAGGGACAGGCGAAGCGTTTCAAGGACATGTGGAACATTCCCGGCGTGGATGCCGTGCGCATCAAGAAGGACGAATTGCAGTTTGCCGAGGAACTGGCCTTTGACGGCCAGCGCAAGCGCGACGGCGCGCGCGCCTGTCCGTTCCTGTGGCGCGGTTCGCCGCTGATTCAATGGGATGGTGCGTTCGTGCCGTGCTGTTACGGCGTCGCGGACAAGAGCTTTGGGAATCAGGCGGAACAATCGGTCAACGAACTCTGGAACACGCCGCGCCTGCAGGGTTTGCGCAGTGACCACCTTGCCGGTCGCGGAAAAGACGAACCGTTCTGTCGGAATTGCAACGCGTTCCAGCCGGGCAAAGCGCCGATGGCGCTCTCCGTGCTGGTGCCGAGTTTGATGCAGAAAAAACACGCGGGCGTCGTGGAGACGCTCAATCGTTGGGTGCGTTTCATGGATTGATGGATGTGGCACTGATTTGAAATCAGTGAACGATAGTGTGGGACCGGGTTTCAATCTATGCAACCCACCGGTTGCAAACCGGTGCCACAATAGGGACAGGTAACAAGCTATGCGAATACTGCTGCTTTCCCCGCCGTACCTCACCGACTACATGCGCAACGCGCGCTGCGATTTCGTCTCGCTCTCCGCGTCGCAGTGGTATCCCATCTGGCTGGGCTATGCCGGTTCCTGGCTCGAACACTGTGGCCACGAAGTCAAATTGCTCGACGCGCCTTCCGCGCATCTCGACCATGCGGAAACCGAGCGCATCATCACTGAATGGCGCCCCGACATGCTCGTCGTTTATGCCGGCCAAAAGAGCCGCGTCAACGACCTCGCCATCGCGGACCGCCTCACCGAAAAACTCAATTGCATCAGCGTTCTCGTCGGACCCTACTTCTCCGCGAAGGCCAAGCAGTTTCTCGCGCAGTCGCAGGCCGTCACGTATGGTGTGGAAGGCGAATTCGATTATCCGCTCGCGGAACTCGCCGCCGGATACGAACCATCCGCGATCAAGAATCTGCTGTACCG
The DNA here is from genome assembly GCA_964552515.1 of uncultured Phycisphaeraceae bacterium. Taxonomy (GTDB): domain Bacteria; phylum Planctomycetota; class Phycisphaerae; order UBA1845; family UBA1845; genus JACQXM01. Next base: position 3,368 of record CAZKIN010000238.1, on the reverse strand, counting down.
TGAAGGCGGAGAGATCATTCAAAACCCGCAGCGGCCATACTTGACCGGGGAGCAGCTGGATAAGATTCCGTTCGTCACCCGCTTCTTCAAGAATCAGCTTGACCTGCACAATTACAAGACGATTTCCGAGCATTTCCCATTCGTCGACCTGATGAGCGGGCGCGGATGCAAATGGGGCCAGTGTACGTTCTGCCTGTGGGTACACACGTTTGTCACCGGCAAGACCTACAACCTGCGCAGCGTCGAGAACGTCGTCGACGAGTTTGCGTTTGTTGAAAAGGACTTGCCGGAAGTCCGCGCGATCATGATCCAGGACGACATGCTGACCGACGATCGCGGCATGGACCTCGCGAACTTGATCATCCAGCGCGGCATCAAGATTTCCTGGTCGTGCTATGCGCGCAGCAACCTCAGCTACGAAACCATGAAGCAGATGAAGCTGGCGAACTGCCGCAATCTGCATGTGGGTTACGAATCCGGTGATCCGCAGATTATCAAGAACATACGCAAGGGCGTGACGCTCGAAGGCATGGAGGAGTTTACGAAGAATGCCAAGCGCGCGGGCTTGCGCATTCACGGTGATTTTGCACTGGGTTTTCCGGGTGAAACGCCGGAGACGGCCGAGCGCACCATCAAGTGGGCGAAGAAGCTCAACCCGCACACCGCGCAGTTCCAACTGGCCAACGTGCTCGAAGGCACGCCGTTTTACGACACCTGCATTCAAAACGGCTGGCTGAATGACGCTGGCGAGCCGAACTATCCCAACTTTCCGAATTCCGAAATCCGCGCGGCCGCCAAGCGCGCATACCGCGCGTTTTACCTTTCGCCGCAGTGGGCGCTGAAGTGCGTGCGTCACCCCTATGAAAACTTCCTGGGCCGTGTACGCACCATGTCCATCGCGCTCCCGGCCATGCTGTGGAAAAAGTGGTAGCCGCTCGGCCGCGAAAGCAGGTTCGGCGTTCACGGTGTTTGTGCTTGTCGGTTCGGCCCTTTACGGGAATATCTCCTATCCTCATAGACACCGGGGGGACAAATTAGGACTGCCCGCCCGTTGCTGCGCACCGTTCATTAATGGTGGCGGCAGCAAGTTTCTTAGTTGCGTTCGACGACCAGCGCAGGCCGGTGAGGTCGTACTTGCAGCATGGGCAGTGGGTGAGCATGGCGCGGCGCTATGGTCTTTCTGAAGTTTCAGCAGGCGAATCGAAGGCGTTATCTGTTTGCTTCGCGACGGCCGTAACGCCACCTGACTCGGACCGCAACTTGAGTCGGTTGTTGATGGCGGTGACGAGTTTGAGGTTGCCCGCACCCGTGTACTGGTAGGATCTGGGAATCCGCAAAACTTCGGCCTGATCCGCGTCCAGCAAGCGCACCGAGGCACCGGAGAAATCCGGACAGGCGTGCGTGACACCATCCAGGGAGTATTGGGCGGTGATTTTGCGACGGAAAGCGATCTGGATATCGAGCGGACGCAAGATCGCCAGTGGTCTGCTTGAGAAAAACATTGCGGTATAGGCAATCAGCACCGCGAGGTGGGCATAGAACATTACCCCGTAAGTATCTGCGCGCATCGTGAGGATTAGTCGGCCGAAGTACAAAAGCGCGAGTGCGACCTGGAAGAGAATCAAGATCTTGATCCAGAGCGGGGGCGGGCTCTGCAAGGGGATGACTTCGCTGTCGCGGTCATAGTCATAGCCGCATTCGGGGCAGCGGTGCTGCTCCGGCAGCCCGGTGAGGTCGTATTTACAACATGGGCAGTGGGTCAGCATGGTGGCATCAGATCAAGCCCTAAGTTAGGGCGGGACGCTCGCCCGCATGGTTCGCGGCATGTCCGCGACGTGTCGTCAGCCATAGTAATGGTAAAGTTGCCTGCAGGGGAGTGTTCAAACCGCGCAGTTTCCGCGAACGCTGTCCGCCCCATTGGCATAACGCCGCTCGAAGGTAAGATTGCCGCATCGGCTCGATGGATCGGCCGCAGCCCCAGTCAGGAGGACGAACATGCTCAACTTCTGGCCCTTTTACATCCGCGAGGTCTGGCGCGAGCGCTTGCACGGATTCCGCACCATCGCCCTCTTCGGCGCGGGGGAGCACACCCGCTGGCTGTTGGATGTGGTGCGCAGGCTGCCCGGCCCGGAAGTGCTCCTGCTCATCGACGACCGCGCCGACACGATCAAGGAAGTCGGCGGCGTTCCCGTGGTCATGCCGGAATCTGCGCGAAGCAAGCGTTTTGATGCCATCGTCGTGTCATCGGATTCGATGGAAGAGCAACTCGCCCAGCGAGCCAGGCAGCAGTTTCCGGATGTCCCGATCGTGCGGCTCTATGAGGGCTTGCCCGCCGGACCTTATGACAAGCAGGGCGACTTGCCCGCCGCGATCGAGACCATTCCCGGCCCCGGCGAAACAGTGAACCTCGAAACGGTGATTGCTCTGGCGAGCGGAGCGGAAACCAAGCGGCGGCTGCGCGACCTGTTCAACCGGATGGAGGCCGACCCCTACGCAAAAAAGCTGGCGGATGGCTACGAGCGCGGCATCCAGCGCTTCGGCGATGCCTGGCGATACGTGGACCTGTGGTCGGTGCTGTATGCGTGCGCGCGGCTGGCCGGTCCGAAGCGGTATCTGGAGGTGGGCACGCGGCGCGGGCACAGCCTGGCCGCGGTGCTGCTGGGGTGTCAGGATGGTGGCACTCCGCTGCCGCGCGTGACCAGCTGCGACCTGTGGGTCAACGATTACGCGGGCAGTGCGAACCCCGGTCCCGCTTTTGTGGCCGCACAGATGAAGAAGCTGTCGCTGGATGCGGAGATTGAGTTTCTCAGCGGGTCGAGTCATGAGGTGCTTCCGCCGCACCTGCGGGGGGCGGGGGTAGCGTTCGACATGCTGACGGTGGACGGTGATCATTCGCGCGGCGGAGCTCGCGCGGACCTGCTCGATGTGGTGGATCATCTCGCCATCGGCGGGATGCTGGCGTTTGACGACATCAACCATCCGCAGCATACGTATCTGGGAAAGGTATGGCGCGAGGTGATGAGCGAGCGCGGCGGGTTTGAGGTTTATGAGAACCCGCGCAATGGGACGGGCATCGCGGCGGCGATACGCTATCGGGTGGTTTAGTTCACGTGCCGGTGATTGCGGGAAAGTAATTAACTATCAAATTCGCAGGCACATGAATCTGAACTTCCGCGCAAGCTGAAGCCCGCGGCGTGCTGCGGTTGACCGATGTCTGACCTGGTGCTGTTGGTTATTCTATTCGCAACTCATGGTCCGGTCGCGAAGTCAGGGAATTCGGCGCGGGTCAATGCGCTGCGAGGCGTGCATACCACTGCCGACACGGCAGTGGCACACGGTGAAGTTACTCCAACAACAATTGGCTACCG
>CAZKIN010000237.1:0-6018 GCA_964552515.1 uncultured Phycisphaeraceae bacterium | reverse complement strand
TGACGCAGTGATGGCACTTATTAATCTCAGCATGCTCACCGGCGGCATCGGGCTTTCGGGCGGCGGAATGCTTCCGCTGCGCGGTCAGAACAACGTTCAGGGCAATGTCGACATGGGTGCGACACCGGCGCGGGTTACCGGCGATCAGCGCATCGACGATCCTACTGTTCAACGACGAATCAATGAGATATGGGGCAAACCGCTGCCGATATCGCGAGGGCGCATGCTGCCCGACATGTTAGACGCGGCCGTTGCAGGTGAAATCCGCGGGTTGTGGATACAGGGTTTTGATCTGACTCAAAGCGCGCCCAATGAATCGCACACGCTTGAGGCCTTGAAACGCCTGGATCTACTGGTCGTTCAGGATATTTTTTTCTGTGAACTTTGTCGCGACGCGCATCTGATCCTGCCCGCCGCAGCAGGCCTGGAGCAGGACGGCACGTTCACCAATGCGGAGCGCCGAATACAACTGGTTCGGCCGGCGGTGCCGCCGCCGGGGTTGGCGCGGCCGGAGTGGGAGATTATTCGAGATGTGGCCAGGGCGATGGGAGAGAACTGGAATTACCAGAATGCCGCGGAAGTCATGGACGAAATCGCACGGGTGGCGCCAAATTCATTTGGTGGCATCAGTCATCGCCGATTGGAAGCTGATGGATTGCAATGGCCATGCCCGACCGCCGACCATCCGGGAACCGCCACAATGCATGCCGACGGATTTGCGTGCGGTCGTGGGCGACTGATGGCCATTGACTATGTTCCGTCACCCGAGCAAACAGACGGAGAACACCCCTACCTGCTGATTACCGGGCGAAAACTGGAACATTTCAACGTAGGCACCATGACGCGCCGGACACGCAACCAGGAACTGGTGGATTTTGATTGCGTGGAAATTCATCCGGATGACGCCAATCGTGAAGGAATTCTGGATGGCGGCATGGCGGAACTAGTCAGTCGCTGGGGAAAAGTGTGCGCGCGGGTTCGATTCAGCGATGGTCTCGCGCCGGGCACGGTTTTCCTGACCTTTCATCAGCCGCAGACGCATACCAATCGCCTTACCAGTCCATATGTCGATCCTCATTCCCACTGCCCGGAATACAAGCGGACCGCGGTGCGTATTCGAATGGTGCAGGAAACGATGAGAAGTGTATTGCCTACCTGATCACAGGCTTTTTGTTGGGCAATTCATCCGTTTTCTACGCCTCGCGTGCCACGGCGTGTCACTACACGGTCGCGGAATTTCACCACCGCAAGCGCCGCCGCGACACCGCCAAACTCGGCCTGGGCGCAGCTGGGCGGAGAATTTTGCACAAAGGGCGAGTTGTCGACTATTCTTTGACGCACGGAATTAGGAGAATGTGTCCATGACGACCGCCACCAGTGAACAGATCTATCGGGAGTTGATGTCCATGCTCGCACCGCGGAAGCAGGAGCACGTGCTGCGGTGGTGGCCGGAGCTGCATGAGGCGGCGCGCGGGGAACTGGCGGGTGAGCTGCGCGCACTGCCGTGGGAGCTGATCGATGAACTCATTCCGACACACGTGCTGCGCAAACCGTCGGTCGCTGCGCCGACGAATCTATCGCCCGCGCCGGTGATGCCGGTTCGCCCGAATGCGGATCAGGAAGCGCTGTATCGTAAAGCGGTCGCGGAAGGTGAGCGATTGCTGCGCGCGGGGAAGGTGGCTGCGTTTACCGTAGCTGGCGGACAAGGCACGCGACTGGGGATTGACGGTCCGAAGGGGGCCGTGGTGGTGACACCGGATGGCTCGCGGACGCTGTTTCAACTATTCGCGGAGATGGTGCTGGCAGCACGGCGGAAGTATGGGGCGCCAATTCCATGGTACATCATGACCAGCCCGGCGAATCATGAAGAGACGCACGGATTCCTGGTGCGCCATCACTGGTTCGGTTTGCCGGAAGAGGATGTCAAACTTTTTCCGCAGGGGATGCTGCCGGCGTTTGATTTCAGTGGCCGACTCATCATGGAAGAGAAAGGCCGGCTGGCGCTGGCACCCGATGGGCATGGCGGGTCACTCAAGGCGCTGGCGAAAAGCGGTTCGCTTGCGGACATGCGGCGGCGCGGGGTGGAGATCATTTCGTATTTTCAGGTGGACAATCCGCTGGTGAAACCGTTTGATCGGTTGTTCATCGGACTGCATGCGCTGACGGGCTCGGAGATGGCCACGAAGGTGCTGCCGAAAGCAGACGACCTGGAGCGGGTGGGCAACCTGTGCATGCAAAACGGCAAGGTGATGGTAATCGAGTATTCCGATTTTCCGGAAGAGGCGGCGCGGGCCAAGAACGCGGACGGCTCGCGGAAGTTCAATGCGGGGAATGCGGCCATCCATTTGTTCAATGTTGATTTTGTGGAGCGGATTACGGCGCATGCGCTGCCGTTTCGTCGGGCGGAGAAGGCGATCGGTTTTGTGGACGGAGAGGGCAGGCCGACCAAGCCGGAAAAGCCGAACGGCGTGAAGCTGGAGACATTTGCTTTTGACGTGATGCCGCTGGCGAAGAATCCACTGCTTCTGGAGATCGAGCGCGGCGAGGAATTTTCGCCGGTGAAGAATGCGACGGGGGTGGATTCGCTGGAATCGTCGAAGCGGGATCAAAATCTGCGGGCGTGCCGGTGGCTGTCGGCGGCGGGAGTGGCGGTGCCGCGCGGGGCGAATGGCGATCCGACGGTGACGGTGACGCTGGCGCCGACGTTTGCGCTTGATCCGGAGGATCTGAACGTAAGAAAAAGTAACCTTTCTAACCTCAAACCGGATGAATCTGTCCTACTGGCGTAGGAGGGTCCGCCGAATTCGGGACAGGATCGCCTCCGCAAATAAACTCAGCTTCTTATCGAATACTGGATGGACGCCACCACCATTTGTGGGTGCATGGGAACGGTCCGTGCATGGGTTGGTCGTCAACCGGACATGGAAGTTTGACGCTGCATGACGCACAAACCCTTCATGATAACGCCGGCCGTACGCAAGTGGCCGGTGCTGGTTGAACTGGCCCTGTTCATGGCGATTTTTGCGGCCGATTGGGCGGGGTACATCCCGCTCAGCAAGACGCCGGTGTTGTTCCTGCTGGCCTGGGTGGCGCTGCGGGCGCGGCGATTGGGCTGGCGCGATGTGGGCTTGGCGATTCCGCAGCGGCCGGTGACGATCGCCATGATCGGAATCGCCCTGGGAATCATGCTGGAAGTTTTTCAATTGGCGGTGACGGGACCGGTACTCACTTGGGCATTCGGGCGCGAGCCGGACCTTTCCGAGTTTGCGGCGCTGCGCGGAAATCTGCTGAACACCGCGGCAATTATTGCCCTGTCGTGGGTATTGGCCGCCTGCGGTGAAGAACTGGTATATCGCGGATATCTATTGAATCGATTGGCGGATGTGACGGGCCGATCGAGAATTGGCTGTATGATGAGTGTACTTTTGTCCAGCGTGATTTTTGGGCTGGCACATTCCTATCAGGACATCACGGGAATCGTGGAAGAGGGAATCGCGGGGGCGGCACTGGCCGCGATTTATCTGGGATTTGGACGGAATTTGTGGGCACCGATTTTTGCCCATGGAGCGCAGAATACGGTGGCATTTGTGCTCATCTATCTGGGCAGGTATCCGGGCGTGCCGGGTGGCGTTTGAGTGCCATTTATATGTCACTTCAATGAAGATGGTGAATTGAGATTGGTATGACTATGGCCGCGCGGGTGGCGAAATGCGTGCCCCAGGATGCCAAGTAGTTTTTCGGACATAGAACAACTTATTGGAGAAGCGACGATGTTGCAACGACGGCTTTCTGTGAAGCTTACGATTCTGCTTTGTTTCCCTTTCGTACTCGCCGGGGCTGCGCAGGCTGAAGTGGAGTCCGGCAAGTTTTTCAAGGCGTTTTATCTGGAGACGGCACAAGATAATTGCGTCGACGCGTTGCCGTTGTATCGAGCGGTGGTTGCGGACGCGGCGGTGAGTGCGGAGATCAAGGAGCAGGCGCGGCAGCGGCTGGAGGGCTGCGAGGAAGAGTTGGCGGCGGCGGACTTTGCGGGGTTGATGCCCCCCACCACGCTGGCCTACATGGAGTTGCGGCGACCCGGCGAACAACTTTCGCGGCTGCTGGGACAACTAGGATTGCTCGCGTCAGACGTGGAAAAGGCGGCGAAAGCGACCGGACCCAAGGTGGCGGTCAGTCCGGCCCTGATTCGGGAACTGCTCGGCATTCGCGGGATGGCGGTGGCGCTCACCGGCGTCGACCCGATGAAGCAGAAACCGATGGGCGTGGCGGTGCTGCATCCGGGAAACCTGGACGTGATCCGTGGATTGATCGAGACGGCGCTGCCGGCGGCGGCGAAAGCGGTAGAGCCGATCGCCGGATTTGAAACGTTTAACATTGAAGATCAGGCCATCGCTACGCTCACGTCGCGGTTGATCATCGTGGGCACGGACCGCGCGCAGATCGAAGGCGTGATCCGGCGGCTGCGTGGGAAAGAAAAGACGTCGCTGGCGAACAGTGACTCAATGGCGGCATTCATGAAGGACCGCACCGATGCGGCGCTTTTCCTGGCGGTCAATGCGAAGCCAATCATGCCGATGCTGAATGCCATGATGCTGGCAGCGGGTACTGCGAGCCCGGAAGCGGCCATGGCGCAGCAGGTGCTGGACATCAACTCGCTGAACGCACTGGTGGTGCGCGGCGGCGTCTCGGCGAATGGCATTTCGGGTGATGTCACGCTGCGGATGGACAAGGGGCATAAAAATCTGGTCTACAACTTCGTGCGGATGCCGGCGTTGCCCGCCGATGCGCTGAAGGGAATTCCCGGCGGAGCGGCCGGCTTCGCGGCGTTTTCGCTGAACCCGGTGATGCCGGTGAAGAAAGTCGGCGAAGCAGGCGAAACGAAGCCCTATGTGTCGTTTATGGATCTGGGGCGCGAGTTTTTCGGAAATGTCACTTATGTGACGGTAACCGCGCTGCCGCCGCAGGAGGAAGGCGGATCGGGAAGTATTCCGGACGCGGCCATTACGATTGCCGTGAATGACCCGGCGAAGACGCAAGCGATGTGGACACAGTTCATGGGGCTGGCGAGTGTGGCATCGGGCGGCGGGACGATCGAGGGTACGGTTGCGGAGGTGGACGGTCAGTCGGTGCGTTCATTTGCACTGCCGGAGGGAATCACGCTGCACACCGCGCTGATGGGTAACGCCTTTGTGGTAGCGACGACGAATCATGCAATGCGGCAAACTATTGCGGCGCGAAAAACGGGCGGAACTCTGGAGAAGGATGCGGCGTTTGGCGCGGAAGTGGCGACATTGTCCGCATCGACGACGGGGGTGCTGGCGATCCATCCGGGGCGCTGCGCACAAATCGCGAAGAAGTTCGCGCCGGCGGATGATACGAACGAGATTGAGCCGTTTATCGAGCTGCTGAAAAACACAGTGCTTGCGGTGCATGTGGATCACTCCGAAGAAACGTGGCATGCGGGAATGCGCATCTCGGGGCTGCCGAATGTCGGTCCGATGTTGGCACAACTGATTGAAAAGGAACGGGCGGAAGAGGCGGAGCGGGAACATCTAAACGAGTTGATTCGCAGCGGAAAATGGGATAACGCGATTCAGAAGATTGATGAGCGGCTAGTCGCCGATCCAGAAGACGGGTCGCTGCTGCGCCGGAAGTTTGATGTGCTGGCCACCGGAAAGAAGGATGTGGAATCGGCGGCGGCGCTGGGGGCGGAATTGTGCGCGAATCACTTGCGCGGCGCGATGGCGCTGAATAATTTCGCGTGGGATCTGCTCACCGATGAAGAGTACGGCGGGGCATTCGCGGGATTGGCGCGGGAATGCGCTGTGCGCTCGAATGAGCTGAGCGAGTATGGTGACTGGCGGTTTCTGGATACGCTGGCCCTGGCGAATTTTGAAACGGGTGACGTGGTGAAGGCGATTGAACTGCAGAAGCAGGCGATTGAGAACTTCGACGGATCGGGGCTTGGCGACATGAAGAAGTCACTGGCACGCTTCGAGGAGAAGGCGCAGGCGGAGC
>CAZKIN010000236.1:0-6026 GCA_964552515.1 uncultured Phycisphaeraceae bacterium | reverse complement strand
GCGGAGAGAGACGTAAGGCGTAAGGCGTAAGGCGTAAGGCGAAAGGCGGAAGGCGAAAGGCGGAAGGCGGAAGAAGAGAAGAAAGGCAACAGGCAACGGGCAACAGGCAACAGGCAATAGGCAATAGGGAACAGGGAACGGCAAGGCGGGCGTCGTCGCGAGGACAAGTTCCGTCGCTGGCGCTCAGGGTTTTCATTGAAGATGTCACGTTAATGGCATACGCAAGGGACGCCGCCTACAAGGGGAACGCCATAACCTGAGCATTTTGTTTAGCCCTTTCAGGGCTGGATTATCGTGGGGACCGTATCCGTGGGCGGCGCTGCGCTTGCCCACGGCTATGTTCTGTCAGCCCTGCGGGCTGGAGATGTTACGGCCCGTCGGGCCTGAGACCGCTTTACTCACGGCGTTGCTACAAGCGGGGACGCTACAGTTGGCATTCGACTGCCCCACGCATGAAGTTGGATGGTGGGTGCAAAGCACCCACCCTACAAAACTTGACCAGCGACTGCGCTAAATCACGTAATCCGGCATGCTCGCCCCTTCGGGCTTGGACTCGGGTGTGGATTCGGGCTTGGGGGCCGCATCCACGCCCTTGGTCTTCAGCCGCAGCTCGGGCGGCTTGAAGGTGACCACCGAATTGGGCGGCACGCTCGAGGTGACAAACACCGAGCCGCCGATCACCGAATTTTCACCGATGACCGTATCGCCGCCGAGAATGATGGCGTTGGCGTAGATGGTGACGTGATCGAGCACGGTCGGATGACGTTTGGTCTTGCGGATCACGCGGCCACGATCGTCGCGCGGAAAAGAAAGTGCCCCCAACGTGACACCCTGGTACACCTTGACGTTGTTGCCAATGTGCGAAGTTTCGCCGATGACCACGCCGGTACCGTGATCGATGAAGAAGTTGCGGCCGATCGTCGCGCCGGGATGGATGTCGATGCCGGTCTGCATGTGCACCCATTCCGACATGATGCGCGGCATCAGCGGCACATCCTGCTCGTACAGATGGTGTGCCATGCGCTGGACACTGATCGCCAGAATGCCGGGATAAGCCAGAATCACCTCGTCCACATTCAGCGCGGCCGGGTCGCCGTCATATGACGCCTGCACGTCACCGGCGAGCATCTCGCGAAAGGCGGGAATCGCCTCGAGAAATCCCAGCGTGATGTGCCGCGCGCGTTCTTCGCACGACTTTTCAAATCCGCTGGGTTTGCCGTCCGCCTCGTTGAGATAGCAGAAGCATAGGTAAAGCTGTCGGTAGAGCGTCTCTCCGATGCGCGGCAGCAGGTCGCCCACGTGAAAGGCGACGTTGTGCTGGGTGAGGTGCTGGCGGCCGATGAAACCGGGGTAGAGCAGTTCCAGCAGATCGTTGACCAGTCGAATCGTGTCCGCACGCGCGGGCAGGTACAAATGGTCAATGTGCTGGGCGCGCGGATCACGGCGATAGCTCGCCACGACGCGCTCGACGAGGTCGGTCAGCTTCGGACCAATCACAAAATCTTCAGGCATATCGGGTATCCACTGGGCATCCGGGCGGCGCCACGAATATCAGCATCCGCGCCGCGTTTTCGCACTACCCTTCATCGGATTGAAAATGTTATCGGCTTATCGCGGCGGAGCATAGCGGCGGATCACCGCGTGCGCACTCTTCATCCCGTCCACCGCGGCGCTGACGATTCCACCCGCGTAACCCGCCCCCTCCCCCACCGGATAGAGCCCGGCGACGGCGATGCACTCCCGCGAATCCACATCGCGCGCGATCCGAATCGGCGCACTGGCCCGCGTCTCCGGCGCGGTAATGAGCGCAGCTTCACCGGCGAATCCGGGGAACTTCCGCTCCCACATGGGCAGCGCGCGCTGCAAGGCAACCGCGACGTTTTCCGGAATCACCGCGCGTATATTCGACCAGCTTCCGCCCAGCGGAAAACTCGTGTCGAGCGTTCCGTCCGACGCGCGGCTGCTTAGAAAATCCCCGGCGCGCTGACAGGGAACGCGATAGGTGCCGCCCGTGGCGGCGAAGGCCAGCTCCTCCCAATGCTGCTGCCACGCGACGGCCTGCAGCGCGTCCCAGCCGAAAGTGGTCGGATCAACCGTGATGACCAGCCCGCTGTTGGCGAACGGATTGGAGCGCTGCGAGCGACTTGCGCCGTTGGTGACGATGAGGCCCGCCGATTCGTTGCTGGGCAATATGACACCGCCGGGACACATGCAGAAGCTGAAGACGTCCCCGGCCGATTCGCCCGCGGCGTTGCACACCGCCCCGCGCGCAACCAGGTGATACTCCGCGGCACCAAGTCGCGCCGCACCGGCCGCATGACCGAACTGCCAGCGGTCCACCATCTCCTGCGGATGTTCGATGCGCACGCCGATCTGAAACGGTTTGGGATCGATGCGCACCCCGCGCGCGGCCAGCATGCGCAGGGTGTCGCGTGCAGAATGTCCGACGGCCAGAATCACCGGGCCGACGTCACGCCAGGTCTCATTGGCATCGGCCGCGTCGGATGGTGTCACGTTGATGGCCGCGAGCGCGCCGCGTTCGATCCGCACATCGGCCATTTGCGATTCAAAGCGAATTTCCCCACCGAGTGCTTCGATGTACTCACGAATGTGCGTGCAGATGGTGGGCAATTTGTCGGAGCCGACATGCGGGCGGGTGTTGATCAAGATGTCCGGGTCGGCACCGAAGCGATAAAAGACCTCGAGCACGCGACGGCAAAGAGGATCATGCACGCGCGTATACAGTTTGCCGTCGCTGTAGGTCCCCGCTCCGCCCTCGCCATAGAGCAGGTTGGATGTCGGATCGAAGTCGCGCTCGCGATAGTACCGCTGCATGATGTCGCGGTGCCGCTGCCGCACCGCCCGGCCGCGCTCGAGCACGATGGGTCGATAGCCGCGCTCCGCCAGTTCAATCGCCGCGAACATGCCGCCGGGACCGAAACCGACGATGATCGGTCGCTCGCGCATGGGCTCGCGTCCCGCATCGAGTGGAGCGACGACGTCCGGTTCAATCCAATCCACCCGTTCGCCGTGCAACCGATGGAGTCGTGATTTTTCCTTCTGCAGCGCTTCATCCAGCGCGACCTCCACCTGATAGCAGAAACGCACGTCCTTTTTTCGCGCGTCGATCGCGCGGCGCACAATCGACCAGGCGCGGATGGCCTGCGGGGAAACGCGCAAACGTTTGGCTACCCATTGCGGGATGGTCTCCTCGGACGCGGTGAGCGGCACATAAATTTCTCGGACCAGAAAAGGCATAACGCATTGATACGGGCAACCGGTCGGAATCGCCAGCTATGCGTGGCGTGATCACTCGTCTTTGTACGATGCTGCATGGATCAGCCTGCCGACGGCGAATTTTCGGACCCGCAGGAATTGCGGGGAAATATTGGCCGGCGAAATCGGCATATCGTACATCTTCGAAGGGATATCGCGCGTGCAGGAAATGCCGATCCCGTCGCCGCACTTCGCGGCCGGTCGTACACGCGATACCGGGGGAAACGTCGTGATCAAAGCGCTCGCGATCAACCGTGGCGGCAGCGGTCGGTCCTCCGCCTACGAGCTGTACTCCTGGATACGCAGCGTTCAGCGCGAGCTTCTGGCGCGACGGACGAAGAACAAATCAACACCCAGAAAATCGGACTCAATCAAACAGCCGTTACCGCTGACCGGGCACAGCGGTTCCATTCGGCATGTCGCAGTTGCCCGCCGAACAGCGAAAACCGGTGCCTCCTGAGGTGATTGTTTTGGTTTTCGCCCAGGCTGAAGCCTGAAAAAGACATCAGAGGTTTGGGGTTGGGGAGGGGAAAACATGTCAGTGCAGTCATGCCGGGGTGCGGTCGGCGGCAGGCCGAAACGCACCGGAGTGTATACGTTCCTGGTCGGGTCATCGGTGAGTGCCATCGCACTGGCAACTCCGCCCCGCACGACTCCCAACCCTCCGCCTGCCCATATGGAACTCACCCCCGCGACGATGGAGTCATTGCCGAATGCCAACCCCGTGGACCATGGTCGCAATTTCCTGACCGGTGCGCGGACCGAAGGCATGAACGAGGCGCAATTCTGCTCGAACCTTGGGGACAATCCGCGAACGCAGCGTCTCGACCGCGACAACTTCGCCTTTGACGGCACCGCCGGCGAGGAAATTTCCATCCGCCTGGCGGCAGACGGCGCCAACTTCAACGGCACCCATGCGTCACTGGCGGTTTCCGATCAGATCCGCAACATCCAGTTCTTCCGCGCGGACCATTCCGCGCTGCCCAATGCACTGCGCGGCAAGCTCCCGGCGACGGGCCGTTACGTGATTGCCGTGCAGGAAAACCAGGGAACCGCCCGGGAGAATCCGTTCCTCGGTGACTATTGCCTGACATTCCGCTCGATCGGCGCGGCCGCGGCGTCGCTTCGCCCCACCGATTCGGTGGAAGGCGCGGACAACGTCCCACCGACCGCCAACGCGGGGCCGGACCAGACCGTGCCTGATTCCAATGGCGACGGATCGGAAAGCGTGCAGCTCGACGGGTCCAAATCCAAGGACACGGATGGCCGGATCGTCTCCTTCGACTGGTCAGAAAACGGCAAGAGCCTTGCCCAGGGCGCGCAACCGCGCGTGAGCCTTGCGGTCGGCCGTCACGATCTGACCTTGACCGTCACCGATGATGACGGAGCGACCGCCAAGGACAGCGTGCAGGTCATGGTGGAGGAGAACACCGCGGAATGCGCCGTGGATGAAGACTGCCCGGATGACCAGAACGCCTGTACGGATACCTATTGCGTAAACGGCGTGTGCGAGAATGTCGCGATCGAGGATATCGAGTGCAACGATAATGACGCCTGCACCATCGAGACGTGCGATCCGAACGACGGCTGCCAGTACACCGCGGTAGATTGCGACGACAACGACGCCTGCACGTTGGATTCATGCGACCCGACCACCGGATGCGCGCACGCGGCGGTGACCTGTGACGACAGCAACGATTGCACGACCGATACTTGCGATGCCGCTCTCGGATGCCGGTTCGCCAACAACACGTCAACCTGTGACGACGGCGACTCCTGCACCAACAACGACCGCTGCGCCGGAGGAAGTTGTGCCGGTACCGCACTGGCGTGTAATGATGGCTTGTTCTGCACCGGCTCGGAATCGTGCGACGACGGCCAGTGCGTAACGACGGGCAGCCCCTGCGTCGCGGGACAGGTTTGCGACGAGAACAACAACGCGTGTGTGGAATGCCTGACGGCCGTGCACTGCAATGACGGCGACGACTGCACGGCGGACACCTGCAAGAATGGAAACTGTCAGAACGCGAGTATCGCCGGCTGCTGTGAAACCAACGGTGATTGCGATGACGGCAGCCTCTGCACCATCGACCGTTGCACCAACAACCAGTGTTCGCACTCCGCGCGGAATTGCTCGGACAATAATGCCTGCACGCTGGACACATGCAGCACGGTCACCGGTTGCCTGAACACGACGATTTCCTGTGATGACGGCAACGTCTGCACGGACGACTCGTGCGACCCGACCTTCGGGTGCGAGAATCAACCGAATACCGTGTCCTGCGATGACGATGATTTTTGCACCTTCGGCGATACGTGCAGTAACGGTGTTTGCGGCGGTCCGTCCGTGGAATGCGATGACGGCTTGTTCTGCAATGGTGTGGAAATCTGCAACAGCGGGGACTGTGCATCGTCGGGCAATCCGTGTGCGGACGGGCAATTCTGTGACGAGGTAAACGGCTGCACCGGCCTGGCACGGACGTCCAACCAGCGGAATGGAACCACGTCCACCGCGCGGCCCACGATGTCTTCCACGGCCACCAGTTCGACAACCACGACGTCCGGCAACCGGGTCACGCGTCCGGCCACGTCCGCAGCGACGACACCGGCAGGAGGAGTGAAGAAGAAAAAATAGGAGGGGAAGGTCAGTTTATCGCTGACAACCTTGGGACATAAACAGTTGCGTGCCGCCCCCGCCATGTCGGCGGCACGATCACTGAACAGGCCTGCCCGCGGCGCCGACCACGGAC
>CAZKIN010000235.1:0-6030 GCA_964552515.1 uncultured Phycisphaeraceae bacterium | reverse complement strand
TGGGCGTGGTTGGTTCGTCCCTATTGACCGGATGTGCGTCTCGAAGTCTCACGGTTCGGCAGCAGGATTACATCAACACGGCCATGCACCGCGATCGAGATGCCGAAAAACGCACCGGCGAGCCGTTACGCGTCGACGTGGTCTGCGTTTACCCTTCCGACCTTCAAAAGGGCGGCAATCAGTTGCTCAATCCGGAATCGCGGGTGACCTCCGATTATTGGTTTGATAATGGCGCAGGCAACGGAAAAATCAGCATTCCAGCCGATCAAATCTATGTACTGAGCGACAACTCCAACGAATATGGCACGGTGAAGCACCCGTCGCTGCGCGGCGCCAAGCAGGACGGCAAGTCGGAAGTGACGATCAAGGGACTGAAGTTCAAGGAAAAGCGCGGCTGGAAGGAAGGTGGGGCGCTGCTGGCCAAGGAAGCAGTGATCTATGTCTTTCCGAAATTCACCAACAAGGAAGGCAAGGTCATGGATATCCCACCGGCCAAGTTCTATCCACCGAGCAAGTACTCCAAGAACATGATTGTGGAGATTGGCGTGGAGGACGACAAGTCCACCCCTTATATTCGCATCGTGCAATAGTCATTGGTTCACACGCTCGGTCATGAGTTCGGCGATGGCGGCTAACCTCAGCGGTGATGGAGGCGGAAGCGAATGAATCTTTGGACGCCGGTCCACTGGTCCGAAGGCATGTTTCTGCGGCCGCAGCACATGCAGTCAGCGCAGCGCTGGATGGAGACGATCATCGCGTCGGGCTTCTCCGCCGCGCGGTCGTATCCGTGGGGCTTTCTTGACCTTCAAGTTGCATCCGAGCAATTGGAGAATTTCACGGTTCGGCTGGATGCGTGTTCGGCCCGCCTGAAAGACGGAACCTGGATTCGGATTCCAGAAAACACCCAAGTTGAACCGTTGAGTATTGAAAAGTCGCTTCCCGCCTCAGGCACGCTGGATATTTTTCTTGGTGTGCCGCAATTGCAGGAAGTGCGGGCCAATTCGGTTTCGCTGGAGGACCCGAATGCCTCAGAAGGGCTTCCGCGTTTCGAACCGCACGGCGTCATGCGCCGTGATGAGAATACCGGTGCCAACCCGCAAATGTTGTACACGCGGCGCATGCGTGGTCGGCTCTTTGCGGCCGGCGAAGACATGACCGGGTTCGAAGTGTTGCGGGTCGGCGCGGTCAAGCGCACGGATAAGCCCGGTGCGCTGCCGGAACTGGATGTGGCCGGTGCGGGACCGCTGCTTTCGATCCAAGGTAATGCGGCGATATTCAGCCTGATCAGTTCCATGGCGGGCGAAGTGGAAGCGAAGTGCCAGCGGCTGGCCAATGAAGCGCGCGAGCACAAAATGCTCTGGACGGACGGCGTGCCGGCCAACATGGAACACCTGATCAAACTCCACACCTTGAATGACCCACAGGCCCAGCTGAAGGCGCTCCTGCAGGCCCCGATGCTCCATCCGTTCGATGTTTACGCGGTGTTTTCGCGAATCATCGGTTGCCTTTCAGTATTTCATGAAGACCTTGCGCCCACCGGCATCCCGAAGTATGACCATGACCGACTGGGGCAGACTTTCGACGCGCTTCGCCGCCGATTGACGATCATGCTGGAGGCGTTCATTCCCACGCGGTATGCGATGCGCGTGTTTGCACGCAAGAAAGACAACCTCAACCTCGACGGGTTGGAAGTTGAATTGGATCGGTCGTGGATTGACGACAATCTCGAACTTTACGTGGCATTGCACTCCGAAACGCTGGATGAACAGGCACTGCAGCGATTCATCTATGATAATCTGAACATGAAGGTGGGATCACCCACGCGCGCCCCCAAGATTTCGACGGCGGCGGTGCGCGGGTTGCGACTCCAGCTTAAACCGCCTCCCGCCGGAACGTTGCCGCGCCGCCCGGGTCTGCATTACTTCAAGATAGACAAAATGATCGGCCCCGACCGCACTGACTATTGGAAGGAGTGCGAACAGGAACGCGCGATTCGCATTGGCATCCGCGACGGACAGCTCAAGGAATTCGAAAAATTCGGCCCGGCGCTGTACGTCCCCCTCAAGGAGCGTTCATGAGCGAGAAGGCCCAACGAAAGCTGGTGCTCACGGAAGGGTGCTGGCCGGTGTTTGAGTTCATTATCAACTTCACCCGACAGGCCCAGTTGCGCACCGTCGGGACGACGGAACAGGTGCGCTATGAGGCGCTGTCCGCGCTGCGCGACGCGGAAGACCTGGTGCGCAATGACGCCGCCACCGAGCGCGTGTGGAACAGTCACGTCAAACCACTCTTGGTCTACTTCCTTGATTACCGCATGCTCAATACCGACTGGCCGGGACGAAACGAGTGGTTCGACCATCTTTTCGAAACTGATCGCACCATCCTGGACCATGCAAGTTCTGAGGGTGGCGAGCTGTTCTTCAGAGATTGTGACGAATTGCAGAAGGAATTCGAACTGGCCGAGCGCCGCGATCGCAAGGACAAGGACGAACTGGCCGAAGTGCTGAGTCTTTACTTTGTCTGCCTACGCCTGGGCTTCAAAGGTATGTATCACGATCGCCCTCAGGAACTGGCAGATTACACCAGGCGGCTGTTTACGCGTCTGCCCGCGTATGCGTCCACGCGCGACCGCGAGATGTTTCCCCAGGCCTACAAGCACAATCAGGAGGTCAAGGTCAATTACAACCTGGGCATGACCTTGACGATGGTGTTGCTCATAAGCCTGCTCCTCATCGGCGGCTTCATCATTTCGTCCAATTTCGCGTGGAATCGGGCGGTCGGCGAACTTCGCGTTCAAAAAGAAAAGTGGCAGGACGGCCAGGTTCCAGAACCGCCGTCCACCGCGCAAGGGGGATGACGACGGTGGCAATCGCCGTACGGGAACCTCGCATTTGAGATAATTTGATTTCCAAGAACACCAGACTCACGAGCCGACAAGCATGAAAAAATTCTTCGCCTGGTACAAGGATTTGCCGAAGGAAGTCAAAGGCGCACTCGCGCTTCTGGGTTTCGGGACTCCGGCGGGCATCATCTGGATGCTCCATACTTATGTCTTTGTCGGCGTTCCCGTTCGCGACATCACCATCGGTTTTGCGCTCGCCGTCGTTTTCATTGCCCTGATCTGTTGGGCCGTAAGCACTCTGTTCACGGTGAAACAAAAGGGCCGGTCCCGGCGCATGGCGGCCGATCTGTCACGCGATGATCAAGCCGGTCCCGCATCCATGGATGTCAAGGCGGCCATCAAGGCCAACAACGAGAAATTCTTCAACGCCGTCCGCGACATGAAGAAGAATCTCGGGGTCGATGTTTATGATTTGCCGTGGTACATCGTCATCGGCGACTCCGGTTGCGGAAAAACCCGCCTGATCAACAACGGCGGACTGACTTTCTCCACCGGCAAGCCGGAAGGCTATCAACTCGGCACGCTCAACTACAACTGGTGGTTCACCGAAGACGCCGTCTTCGTGGACATGGCCGGCCGCCTATGCAACCCGCAGGAGGACTCCGATCACCGCGAATGGCAGGCGTTTCTCGACACCATCGCCCGTGGCCGCAAGGGCTTCCCGATCAACGGCGCATTCGTTTGCGTGTCCGCGGAACACCTGCTCTCCGATTCACCGGAAAAACATGAGGCCGATGCAAACACGGCGCTGGAGCGGCTGCGTGAACTTCAAGCGAAGCTCGGTGTCACGTTCGCTACCTACCTGATCATCACCAAGTGCGACAAGATTCTCGGCTTCATGCAGTTTTTCGATCGCGCGGAGCGCGACATCACGGTGAAGAACCAGATTTTCGGCTGGGCCAAGCCCGGCGAATTCAATGAATTGTACGATCCCGATGCTTTTCGCGGCGATTTCAACGAGCTTTACCACCGTTTGAATGACTTGCGACTGCGCCGATTGCATGACGATGTCAGCGATGCGGACCTGGGGCTTGCCTACAGTTTTCCGGAAGAGTTTCGGGAACTCAACGACCCCCTGCAAACCTATGTCCGCACGCTTTTTCCGATGATTCGTAACCCGCGGGCCATGAAGAACCTCATCTTCCGCGGCATCTTCTTCACCAGTGCCACGCAGGAAGGCGCGGTGATCCTAAAGCACCTTGCGCAGCGGCTCGGCGCGGAAGCGGCGGAACAATTTCCTTCACTCGATCAGTTGTACCCCGAAAAGCGGCCGCTCTTCGTCAAGGATGTGTTCTTCCGCAAGGCATTCCCAGAGCAGGGTCTCGTCTTTCGTAATGAAAACGACGTCGTGCGCAGCGAAAAACTTTCGAAGATGGTCAAGGTCGGAAGCGTTGTACTGTCGCTGCTGCTCGTCTCCGGGCTGGTATTTGGCTATTGGAAACTCAGCGAACTCATTTCCGGCCCGCTCGCTCGCGCCAAGGAAACGCACAAGGTACTTGTCGCCCAACCCGATGCCTCGCTGACGCGCGGAGGCGAATTCGCCAAAGACACATTCAATTTAAGTCAACAGCGCTTCTGGGCCGGACTGCTTTCGCTCGGCACTGGTACAGATAAGCCGGTCAGTTACATCCGCTACATTCGGGCCCGCCTTTTTGAGGAATCGCAGCTGCGTCCCGCGTTTGACAAAGTTGCGGCCGCGCTGCGGTCCCCCGATGCATGGGCCACCAATGGTGCGGTCCTCAGTGAAACACTCGAAGAATATCTGCTGTGGCTGGGCTGTCGGGGACAATCCGGAGCTTCGGCACACTTAAGTCTCGACAGTTACAGCAAACTGGTGTCGGCCGCGGCGACCACCACACCAGCGGCTGATCCCGCTGGCGCGGCCCAACCTGCGGCCAATCGCGCAGCCGGTCTCGATTCAGAAACCGCCAATTACTTTGAAATGGTCCGTACAAACGCGGATTGGCGCAGCCCCGCGCATTTCCTATGTGCGGCTGATTCGGATTGCGTCGAGACGGTGCGCATGGCAGTTAAGAACGCCCATGACAAGTATTGGATTCGCGAAACCGTACTCGACGATCAACACCCGGATTCGACGATCGCCAACTGGATGCGCATCCGTCAGCGATGCGAGGAAGTGGACACCAATTACAACTTGATGCTCGGCGCATCGGACCAGCGTCCATCGGACGCCAAGAGCTGGGAATCACTCAAAACCAACCTGGTCACGCAATTCAACGCGCTCGATACGGCCATGAAGGACATTGCCTGGCGCGGCGGCGGAACCCCGGTCCGAATTGGTTCACTTAGCGACGCCATTGATAAGGCACGCGACCGCTGGTTGAAGTTCCGCGACCGCCTAAGCGCCGCATACAAGAAATGCGGCGGCTCCGGAGATCCCGAGGTCTTCAAGGCCATTAATGCACTTCCCACCGGCGAAGGGGGACTTAGCATCGTCGGACTCGATCCTCTCCTCTGTGAGCAGCTCAAGAGCAAGCGGTTAATCACCAATTGCGACACCGACACGCTGAATAATCTCAAAAATGGCTCGGTGCTCAGGAACGTGCATGAAATTTGGGCGCACATCATCACGCTCACGCAAGTCCCGGCGCAGAAGATCGCTGAAAATGACACGCTCGTCGTGACCCGCGATGCTTTGTCCATCCAGGAAGAACTTCGCCGGATCACCACCTCGTTGGCGGGCGATGCTTCGCTGGATGGAGTGGATCGCAGCCTGCCGCGCGACTGGATCGCTGAACTGAAGCGGCGTGTGGAACAGGCGCCGACCGCGTCGGAAAAACTCGCCGCGATGGCCCTGCTCATGCCCGAACCCTGGAAAGAGCCGCGGCTCGACAAGCTGCGTCAGGCGCATCGCGAATGGATGGAGCGCGGCGGCGGCACCCGATTGCTCGCGCGAATGTACAACCGGCTGCAGGGAACTGGAGCGCTGGGCTTCGCTGATTTGTTTCCGGAAAATGAGCGTTTCGGTTTACGTCCTTCCGCCTACGACATTGTTGGACAAACGGCCGCGCCCACACCCGCGCCGACTGCGGAACCGGAAAAACCCAAGGCGGCCCCATCAGGTCGCGGACGCGAGGAGGATGACGGCACTGTTCCTGCCGCAACGA
>CAZKIN010000234.1:0-6030 GCA_964552515.1 uncultured Phycisphaeraceae bacterium | reverse complement strand
AGCGCAGAAAAAAGGACCGGCGAAACCGGTCCCTTCACTGGCCTGCTAGGAATCGAACCTAGAACCTTCTGATCCAGAGTCAGACGTGCTGCCAATTGCACCACAGGCCATCTGCGGCATGGCCATTGAAGCGACGGGCTGTGAAAATGTCAAGAAACGAGGTTGCTTTGCAGGCGAATTCCTCATGTACGGGCCGTAGCGCCAGGTGCCTACGTCCGATCAATGCGCGCTGGTCACCATAAAGCTGGTCACCAGGTTCCCGAATCGCAGCAGCAGGAACGTGATACCGGTAAGTGGGTGCGAGGGATTCCGCTTGCCGCGCAGCTTGCCAATACCGGTATAAATCTGCCAGAAATAAAGCAGAACGACGATGATGCTCATGATGATATGGACGGTCATCAAGGGGCCGGGGCCGGCGTCCGAGGTGACGATGCTCTGTGCCGTCTTGATCGCTTTACGATTGAGTTCAATATACGCCACCATGCCCATGTCGATGGCAAATGCGGAAAGCATCATCGGCACGTGAATGTTACGGCGCCTGCGATAGGCATACCCCACCAGCAGCATGAGGAATACGAATATGCTCAGGGCCTTCAAAATCGTCATGAGGTTGGGTTCCCGCAGGACAAGTTGTTCATGATACCGCCTTCCGCGGCGAACGGCATGGCACGCGGACCGGGCATCATCCCATCGACCCGAAGGAGAAATCGCCTTGAAGCAAAATGCCGAAACCATGCCGTGTGCAGGAACCTGGCGAAACTTGACGTGGTTCGGCGGGACGCGCTGAATATAATCCCTCATTCTTTGGATCTTCTTACTTTCGCAAAGAGGCCCGGCTGATGTTCGAAAACAACAAGCGTGTGGGAATGTTGGTGAATGAATCTCCGGCGCGGTCGAGGTTCATTCCCATGTTCGCAGTATGGGGTGCGGTGTTTCTCCTCGTCTGGACGCTGATCCGGCCGGGCAACGGTTCGGCGCAGTTGAGTCCGGACGCCAAACCGCGGGAAGTGACGCCGCGCGGGGATCTGTCGGAAGACGAACGCAACAACATCGAAATTTTTCGTCGCTCTTCGCCGGCCGTGGTCTATGTCACTTCGACGTCACTTCGCCGCAACATCTTCAGCTTGAACGTGATGGAAATTCCAGAGGGAACCGGTTCTGGATTTCTCTACGATGCCGACGGGCACGTGGTTACCAATTTTCACGTCATCATGCGCGTGGTGAACAACGACGGGCGTGTGCAACCGGGATTTCGTTGCCGGGTTACCCTTTCCGACCGCACCGATTACGACGCACAGATTGTCGGCGTGGAGCCGGATAAGGACATTGCCGTATTGCGCATCGACGCGCCCAAGGAAAAGCTTTCGCCTTTAAGCATCGGTACCTCCCATGATCTGCAGGTCGGACAAAAGGTCTTCGCGATCGGCAATCCGTTCGGACTCGATCAGACCCTCACCACCGGCATCGTCTCCGCTCTGGGTCGCGAAATTCGCTCGGTCAACGGGCGGATCATTCGCGACGTGATTCAGACCGATGCGGCGATCAATCCCGGAAACTCCGGTGGACCGCTCCTTGACGGCACGGGTCGCCTGATTGGCATGAACACACAGATCGCCACGACTTCCGGTTCCAGCGCGGGCATCGGCTTTGCGGTTCCGGTGGACACGGTCAATCAGATTGTGCCGGACATCATTCGTTACGGCACTTGGAAAAGGCCGGTCCTGGGCGTAAACCTGCTCGAAGATCGCATCGTGCGCACGCAATTGGGTCTACGCGGCGTGCTGATTGAATCCATTCGCGCCGGTTCGGGAGCGGAGCGCGCCGGCCTGCGCGGGACGACTGTGGACGCGGAAGGATATGTGCGCCAGCTCGGCGATTTGATCGTCAAAGTGAACGAGACGGAAGTAAGCAACTCCATCGAGTTAAAGGACGCGCTTGACCCGTTCAAGGCCGGCGATGCCGTCACCGTCGTTTACGTGCGCGACGGAAAAGCACAGTCCACCAAGGTCGAATTGCAACTGGTGCCGTAAAACGCAACACTCTTGAACTTCGTCTGCTAAATCAGTGGATATCAATACTGAGAACGCATTCTTTGTAGCCTTCGCAGGTCGGCGCACGGTCTTATTCGGTCTTGGATAACCGAATTGCAACCGCCCTGTTAAGTTTTCGGACTACCCCAAACCATACATCTTGCGGCGGCGAGGGTCATCGATTGCAAGATATTGTGGATTCGCGGAACAAATCGCGCTTGGGTCCGATTTTTCATCAAGATCGGATATCGCAGTTGTCGATACTAAAAACAACGACGTAGGCCATCGGCACTTGCAGGCCATGGATGACCCAACCGATGGCGTCGGCACCCCTGATTTTCTCCTGGCGATTCACGGACGAATGCCAAGATCGGGCGGCGGCTAAAACCGCTTCGCGCGAATTTTGCGCGTTTTCAGCGACCTTGAACAAACCGAAAGTCGCACGAAAACAAACGTTGCGCGAAGGACAAGAATCCTGAGGTCACGAAGGAAGACCTCACCAGCGTAGTCCAATGATTCATAGAAATTCGCCTGTGCAGGCCGGACTGTGGCGGTCGGGCCGGACCAGGCGACCAGGGATGAAAAGAGGACGGGGCATCATGAGCAGCGAGATCATCAACGTGACTTCCTTTATTCCCGGGGCCATTCGAAACCCGGACATTACCCGCGGCGCCTTTCAAACCACCGACCTTCCCACGACAGCATCCGAAGATGTGGTCGAATTTTCCGAAGTATCGCGGTCGCTGGCCGCGGAAGTGTCATCTTCCAGCTTCCGCCGTGCCCGCATCGAAGCCCTGAGGCAGCAAATCGCCGAGGGCAATTACGAAACAGCCGAACGCATTCGCGGAACCGTGGATCGTTTGCTGGATGTCATTGTGTAGGCCTCTTCCTGCTCTCGGAACGCGGCGCTCGCTCCGGCGGGCGTCGCCATCCGAAATCAGAATGCCCCCTTACAGCCCTTTCCTTACCGCTATTATCCGTCCCATCACCGACTCGCGCCCGATATCCGATATTTTATGGATACCGCGCGCCGACGCGGGATTGACCGCATGGGGACTGCACGTGAACAAGCGCAAACCGCCGGGAGTGAATTCATCGTGGATGCAGCTCATCGCGTTCGCGCTTCTGACACTCGTTCCAATTCTGACTTCCTGCGTTTCACTCCAGGGGAGCGGGAATACGCTGCCCGCCAATGTGGATGAGAACGACGGCGATGACCTCTTTCCCGATGGCGGTGATACCGACGATGGCGGCACGCCCGATGACAACACCCCACCGGACGACGGTACCGTGCCGGACGATGACACCCCGCCCGATGACGGTGGCGATGTCGGCGAACCCGACGACGGCATGACCGATACTTCGAGCGACGTTCCCGACAATGCCTATTGCGCAAACGTCGCCAATTCCAGCACCGAATGGGCCACCTTTGAAACAGACGTGCTGGCCCTGGTCAACCAGCGCCGCGCCGTGGGTGCCGATTGCGGCAGCCAGGGCTCGTTCAACCCGGCTCCGGCCCTTCGGATGAATCCCGCCCTGCGCTGCGCCGCCCGCGTCCATTCCGCCGACATGGCCGCTCGCCAATTTTTCGATCACACCAACCCCGATGGTGAAAACCCAGGCGATCGACTCGCCCGCGCGGGCTACGTCGCCTCCACCTGGGGTGAGAACATCGCTTTTGGCTACGGATCTCCCGAAGCCGTCGTCGAAGGCTGGATGGAATCGGACGGCCACTGCGCGAACATCATGCGCCCGAACTTCACCGAAATCGGCGTGGGCTACGGCACCGGCGACATGTGGACGCAGGTTTTCGGCGCGCCGTAAAATTCGCGATTCAACTTTCATCCGGTTTTCCCCTTGCCAAATCGCGCGCCGCGCGAAATCATGCGCGTTTTCCGCAGGATGCGCGCGTGCAAAATCGTGGACATCTCGACACTGAAAAACGCAATCCGCGTTCGCAAACGCTGGATCGACTCGAAATTTCCGACGCGTTCGACCTGATCAACAGCGAAGATGCCACCATCGCCCGCGCGGTCGCTGGCGCGAAAAACGATATCTGCCGCGCGATCGCGTGCGTCGAAAACGCCTTTCGCACCGGTGGCCGTTTGATTTATGTCGGCGCGGGAACCAGCGGACGACTCGGCGTGCTCGATGCCACTGAATGCCCGCCCACTTTCCTCACTGATCCCAATCAGGTGCAAGGTTTGATCGCTGGCGGTCGCGATGCACTCGTGCGCAGCATCGAAGGCGCGGAGGACGACTCCGCTGCCGCGACGGCCGCCATCGAAGAATTGGCCATCGACTATCGCGATGTTGTTTTCGGAATCGCCACGGGCGGAACCACTCCCTACGTTCATGCGGCGATCGCCCGCGCGCGGCAGCGCGGCGCGCAGACCATCTTTTTCGCCTGCGTTCCGAAGGATCAGGTGCCCGACGACGCCGATGTTTCCATTCGCGTCCTCACCGGCCCCGAAGTTATCACCGGCAGCACGCGCATGAAGGCCGGTACCGCCACCAAAATGGTCCTCAACATGGTGACCACCATCGCATGGGTCCGCGTCGGCAAAGTCTACGAAAACCTCATGGTCGACGTGAACACGGCCGCCAATGCCAAGCTCGTCGATCGCGGCGCGCGAATCATCCAGGAAATCACCGGTCTTTCGCCCGAAAAATCGGCCAGCGCACTGCAGGCGGCCGGCGGACGCGTGAAAGTCGCGCTCGCGATGGTGTTGCGCGGCGCGGAGCGCACGGAAGCGGAACGACTGCTCAATCTGGCCGACGGGCGGCTCAGCGTGCTGATTGCCCAGCGCGGCCCCACGCCGGTGCAGTCCGCGCCGCCAGGTGGTCGATAAAAACAATCGGTTTTCAGCGGGAGTTTTGGGGCAGGCGCGGCGCAATTCCGCAGCACCATGAAGTCCAGGAGGTTGGTCATGCAGGGCATCAATCGAAATTTTGCGGGATGGCGTTTGGCGATACTCTCGCTCGCGCTTCTTTTCGGCGGCACCGGCTGCCGATCGATGCGGTCTGCGGCTCCCGGTCCCAAGCTTCCGCCCGACGGCCAGATCCGCTCCATCTGGGTTACGCGCTGGGACTATCGCTCCGCGTCGGACATCGCCAAGGTGATGGACAACTGCCAGCGCGCCGGCTTCAACACCGTCCTTTTTCAGGTGCGCGGCAACGGCACCGTCCTGTATCCCTCGCGCATTGAACCCTGGTCCGAAGGTTACGACTGGAAGAGCCCCGGCTATGACCCGCTGGCTGTCGCGATCACCGAAGCGCACCGTCGCGGCATGCAGCTTCACGCCTGGGTGAATGTCATTCCCGGCTGGCGCGGCAAGGAACCGCCCAGCAACCCGCGCCAACTGTTCACCGCACGACCCGACTGGTTCTGGCACGATGCGGCCGGTCGGCGCGAACCGATGGGCTGGTACCAGAATCTGAATCCCTGTCTGCCCGAAGTGCGGCAGCACATCACCGCGGTCATGCATGAAATCGTCAGTCGCTACGCCGTCGACGGCCTGCACATGGATTACCTCCGCTATCCGAACGAATGGCACTCCGGTTACGGTGAAGGCGGCATTGTGCCGGACTATCCGCGCGATCCGCGCACGCTCGCGCTGTTCCGCCAGGCGACCGGCCGCACGCCGGACCAGGCGCCGGAAGTCTGGAGGAAGTGGCGTGCCGATCAACTGACACTCCTCGTGCAGGACATCCGCAACATGGTGAACCGCACGCGACCCGGCGCTTGGCTTAGTTCGGCCGTGAAGTCCCAGCCAGAGGAAGGTTTCCACAACCATTTTCAGGATTCGCGCCGCTGGGTGGAAACCGGCCTGCTGGATGCGGTCTATCCGATGAATTACGCGCGCGATCCGGCCACGTACAACCGCAGCCTCACCGCGTGGCAGGGCATGAGCCGCAAGGTTCCGGTGGTGGTCGGCGTGATGTTCGACAAGCGCGACGAGCGCATGGTGATGGAACAGGTGGCCCAGGCGCGACGGCA
>CAZKIN010000233.1:2513-6162 GCA_964552515.1 uncultured Phycisphaeraceae bacterium | reverse complement strand
GCGGCGGGAAGATTGAGATTGTCGAAACAGGCGGGGTCCTTGCCCAGTTGGATGGACATATTGATGGGCTGGCCGCCGTCGTAACTGGGCAGGGCGACGAGGCTGTGGAAATCCTTCAGGTATGCATGCGCGGGGTCGTCGAATGGCACGGAGAAGTTCTTGAGGATGCGCGGTTCGCCAGCGTAGAGAAGGTCACCGAGAAAGCCCCGGTCGAACAGGGGCAAGGCATCCTTGTTGGTCCAGGGGTTGACCGGCTTGGTCCACTGGCTGGAGCGGGTGATGCGATAGCTGGGAGCCGTAAGGTCGCGGCGACTGACCGCGATGAAGCCATCGCCGCGATAAATGGAGCGGGCGTGACGCGAAAAGTTCAGCACCATGGTCTGCGGGTCGGTTTCGGAACTGAGTTCGCGCACCAGATTGACGACGGCCTGCAGCCGTTCTTCAGGGCGACCATCATCGAGAACCAGGGTCATGGTTTTCTCCTGCCGGTTGAGTAGCTTCGCCGCGAAATCCTAGAGAATGGAATTGGTGTTGTCGACGGAGGGGCGGATCGGGTAAGTTCGACCGCGAGATGCTGACCAAGCTGCTTATCGCTGGTGCGACGCTGCACGCCGACGCGCAACGCCGAAGATTTCTGCGCGACGTGCAGCGGGCGGCGGATGTGCAGGATGGCATCCTTCGCGGATTGCTGCTGCGGCATGCCGACAGCGCATTCGGTCGCGAGCATGGGTTTGGTCAACTGCGAAACGCGCGGGAGTATGCGGCGCGCGTTCCCATTCGCGACCACGAGCAATATCGGTCGTGGCTGGAGCGCGTTTATGAGGGTGAGGTGGAAGCGCTGTTTGATCGGCGGCAACGCATTCGTATGTTCGCGCTGAGCAGCGGGAGTACGAACCAGCCGAAGCGGATACCGGTCACACCGGAGTTCCTGCATGCTTATCGTCGCGGGTGGAACATCTTCGGCATCCAGGCGCTGCGCGATCATCCGGGCGGGCTGGGGCGGTGTCTGCTGCAGGTGGTATCTCCCATGGACGAATATCGTTCGCCGACCGGATTGCCCTGCGGCGCGATTTCGGGATTGCTGGCGGCGGAACAGAAACTGGTGGTCAAACGGTTCTACGCGAACCCGAATATCACAGCGGAAATCGTGGACGCGCAGGCGCGGTATTACGCGATCATGCGGCTGGCGGTTCCGCGCGACGTGGCATGGATCGTCACGCCCAATCCGGCAACCACCCTGCGTCTGGTGTGCTCGGCCGCGGAGAATGCGGAGCGACTGATTCGCGACATTCATGACGGAACGCTGTCACCTCCCGGAACCATCGAGCCGGATGTGCACGCCCGGATCGTGGAAAAACTGCGACCGAATCGGAAGCTGGCGCGAAAGCTCGGTGCGGATATTTCGCGCGACGGAGAACTGCTGCCGCGCCATTATTGGAATCTGGCGTTCCTGGCCAACTGGATGGGCGGGACGTTGCGGCTTTATCTGCAGGAATTCCCCGCCTGGTTTGGGGATCTTCCCGTGCGGGACATCGGACTACTGGCGACGGAGGGGCGGGTTTCGATTCCATTGGAAGATGGAACGCCGGTGGGGGTGCTCGATCCGCGGGCGGGGTATTTTGAATTTGTGCCCGAGGGCGCGGATGCGGCGGTCCGCATTCATGAGGTCGAGGTGGGTGGAATTTACCGTGTTGTGATGACCAATGCGGCCGGGTTGTATCGATACGACCTGGGCGACTACGTGCAGGTGCGGGGGTTCATGGGGGAAGCGCCGTGCGTGGAGTTCCTGCACCGGGGCACCGCGGTGTCGTCATTCTGTGGTGAGAAGCTGACGGAATGGCAGGTAATTGCCGCCTATGAGCAGGCGGCCGCGGCGCTGGGCATCACGCCGGTGCGCTTTGTGGTGGCGGCGGTGTGGGATGATCCTCCGCGTTATCGATTGCATGTGGAAGGAAACGGGCCACGGGGCGCGCATCTGGCACGGGCCTATGACGACGCATTGTCGGCGCTCAATGTGGAATACGCGTCCAAGAGGTTGTCATTAAGGCTGGACCCCGTGGAAGTGAACGTGGTTTCAGAAGGACGACTTATGGCCTTTGATGAAAACCGGCGACGGGTGCGCGGCAAGGGTCACGAACAGTTCAAACAAGTCTACCTGTTGACGCAGCCCGGCGAGGATGCGGAGATTTGTCGGCCACGGATGAGCGATGGTCACGAAGTCGCCGCAGTGACGCGGTAGGTTCAACTCCATTCGGGCCGTTCCAATGCGACCGCGGTGCCAAATTCGTTGACAAGACAGCCCATTGTGCGTAATCTTCCAGCGCGCGGTGGTTGCGGTACACCCCATGGAGTAAGGTCGAAAAGCAGTCAGGGAAGGACGGCGAAACATGCATTTTCCACGTCAATATCGATTGGGCTGGCTGAGTCTTGCGGGTTGGTCGCTCTGGATCATCGCTCCGGCGGTTGGATTCGCGCAACCGGGCAGCGCCGTGATCGGCGAAATTGTATCCAACGATGTCTATGTGCGCAGCGGCGACAGCCTGAATCATTACCCGGTCTGCAAGCTTAATGCCGGCGATAAGGTGACCTTGATCAGTGAGCGGGGCGAGTGGTACGAGATTGTGCCTCCGGCCGGGACATTCAGCCTGGTTTCGGGAGATTATGTCGATCGCGCGGACAGCAAGGGCGTGGTCAACGGGAATAACGTGCGTGTTCGTGCGGGGTCGCTGCTCAACGACAACAAATACACCGTCCAGGCGATGCTGAACAAGGGGGCGGAAGTCAAGATCCTCGGCAGTAATCCGGACGGGTTCCTGCGCATTGAACCGCCGGTCGGTGCGACTCTTTGGATTGCCAAGCAGTTCGTTTCGATCGCCGGTGCCGGCGCACCGACAGCGGCCAACACGCCGGAAAGCGGTACTCCGGATTCGAGCGCTCCCACAACCTCGGTGCCGGTCGTATCAAACGTGGTGCCAACGAAAGAGCAGGTCGTTGTTCCGGCTTCCACTTCAGTAAACGATGGCAAGCAGCCCATCAGGCCGTCGGAAGTTGTAGCCACTTCAAACAGTACCTATACGGACAACACACCGATTCCGTCCGATTCACCGCTGGCCGGAGCTTCGGCCAGTGATTATGTGCGCAAGTTGCATGCCCTGGAAATGAGCCTGACCGTGGAACTTACCAAGCCGCCGTTCGAGCGCAATTATGCGCCGCTGGTGACCGGCTATCAGGGAATTGCAAACCAGTCGGAGGATGATGTCGCGCGGCGCTATGCGGTAGGCCGGCTGTCGCAATTGACCGAACTGCGGGACATGACTGACCGTGCATCCAAGTTGCGCGGTCTGGATGATGAAGCGGCCAGGCAGCGCGAACAATTTCTGCAACAGCGAGTCAGTATCCCGGTACCACCGGCGCCCGATCCGGCCGCGCTGGATGTTCAAGGCGAACTTCGCGAGAGTGCATTGTATCCGGCGGGCTCTTTGCCCAAGCGATTTCGTCTGGTTGATCCCAACGGGGATCGCGTACGGACGATTGCCTATATCGAAGTGCCGGCGGAATCGGGCATTCGTGCGGAGGAATATGTCGGGCGCTATGTAGGTGTGCGGGCCGCCGGTCAGCGTCCCCACGAAGGGGGAATTGATCCGGTTCC
>CAZKIN010000233.1:0-2413 GCA_964552515.1 uncultured Phycisphaeraceae bacterium | reverse complement strand
TCTCCGGATTCGACGAGTCAGGTCATTATGCGCGACGTGAAGTAAGCCGCGCGTGACCTTGTTTGAAACGAGGAGCAGAAATGAATAGACCAATGGCGAAACTGTTCCGGCGGGCCATGGCGTTGTGCTGTGCCGGTATGGTGTTTCAGGCGGGCGGGTGCATGACCGGAACCAACGAACTGGTGGCCGGACTTACGGCATCCGTGGTCAACAGCCTTGTATCAAGCCTGGTGTTCGGCGCGTTTAATCTGACCCCCTGATGACCGCCGGTCCACCGAGGACTCCGTGATAGACGAGTGACGCGCAGGTGTCATGATGGTCCAGTCACCATTGATCAGGCGCGCCACGGTCGTCGGCGACGGTGCGATGGGCACGTTGTGCGCGATCATGCTCGCGCAAAAGGGAATTAGCGTCACGCTGTGGGGAAACTCAGCCGCGCACGTCGGCACGCTGCAGCGCGAGCGTGTGAACCAGCGATACCTGCCGGGCCATCCGTTTCCGCCATCGATCCACGTTGTCCATGAAGTCGACCAGGCATTTCCTGAACCCGAGTTGATCGTTTCCGCCGTACCCACGCAGTTCATTCGCCCGGTCTGGATGCGACTGGCGGATGCGGTGCCGCGCACGGTTCCCATGGTCAGTGTGGCCAAGGGGCTGGAAATTGAGACGCTGCTGCTGCCCACGCAGATCATGGCCGATTGCATCGGTGACGCGCCATTGGCATGCTTGTCCGGACCGTGCATTGCGCCGGAAGTGGCGGCGGAAAAACCGGCGACGGTGGTGGCGGCGGCGCAGGACGGGGGACTGGCGGAGTTGGTACAGAATTCGTTCAGCAGCCACTATTTCCGGGTGTACACCTGCGCGGATCTGACGGGCATGGAATTGGCGGGTGCGGTCAAGAACGTCATTGCCCTGGCGGCGGGAATCTGCGATGGCATCGAGGGCGGTGACAACGCCAAGGCATCACTGCTGACCCGCGGGCTCTGCGAGATATCGCGATTGGGTGTCGCCCTGGGAGCGCGGCCGGAAACTTTTTTCGGTCTGGCGGGCGTGGGTGATCTGTTTACGACGTGTGTGTCACGCATCGGACGCAATCGCAGCGCCGGCGAGGCGATCGGTCGCGGAAAGACCGCCGCGGAAGTGGCGGCATCGAGTCACTCCGTGGTGGAGGGAATTCCCACGACGCGGGCGGTCCTGGCATTGGCGCGGCGACATGGAATTGAAATGCCCATTGTGGAGTCCGTGGCTCATGTTTTGTTTGACGGTGTCAAACCGGCTGAAGCCATCGCCGCCCTGATGAATCGCCCGCTGCGCGCGGAATAGTTCATCGATCAGGCGGAATTTGCCGACCCGCTCCGATAACGTGCGGCGTATCAGTGGGGTCAGTCGTCGCATCACCTCCTTGAAAGACGATCCGGGTCGCGACCGATAAATCCGTGTGGAACAAGCGATAAATCAACGGACCTCGGTTTCCGTGCGCGCCGACATGGGTGTGTGGCTGGCGGAACTGACGCGTTATCGTCAGCTCCTGATCAGTCTGACCTGGCGCGATGTGCGCGTGCGCTACAAGCAATCGGTGCTCGGGTTCGCCTGGGCGCTGCTGGTGCCGGTCTCCATGATGCTGGTTTTTACGCTGGTGCTGGGCGGGCAGATCCGCCCGTCCGGTCCGGAAGCGCACGCCGCGCCGTATCCTCTCTATGCGCTCAGCGGGTTGCTGCCGTGGATGTTCTTCAGTTCCAGCCTGAGCGGCTGCGTCAATTCGCTGGTGGCCAATCGCAACCTGGTGACCAAGGTCTATTTTCCGCGCGAGGTGTTTCCCCTGTCGTGCATCGGCAGCGCGCTGGTCGACTTTCTGCTCAGCGGCAGCGTGCTCGTCGGACTCCTGCTGTGGTACCGCTGGAATGGACAATGGAGTGCCAGCAATTTGGCACCGTTGGTTGCGCTACCTCTGCTGCTGCTGATTCAGATCGCCTTCACCGCCGGACTGGGCATGCTGCTCGCGATGGGCAACTTGTTTTATCGCGATGTGCGGCAACTCACCGGTGTACTGCTTCCCCTGTGGATGTTCGTCTCGGCGGTGGTGATCCCGCCGCCTTCGAGCGCGAGTTGGGCGGGGAGTCTGCTCAGGTTGAACCCGCTGACCCCACTGATCGAGGGATTTCGGGCGTGCATTGTCGGGGGCGTTTGGCCGGCGGCGCCGGGGGTGGTGTACAGCGGCGTAGTGGCGGCGCTGGCGGTGGTGGTGGGATGGGTGGCGTTTCGGCGTAATTCGTCGCGTTTTGCGGAGTGCATCTGATGGCCGCACCGGCCGTACAGTTTCAGGGAGTGTCCAAGCGCTTTCGCCTGGGCGACTCCGCGGAGTCACTGGGCGGACTGGTGACGCATGTCCTGCGCCGCGCCTGGCGTAAAGAAT
>CAZKIN010000232.1:0-6230 GCA_964552515.1 uncultured Phycisphaeraceae bacterium | reverse complement strand
TTGATCTTCACGTTGAGATGCGCACCAATCACCGCCGACCGCGCGCACAGCGCGGCCACTCCCGCGTCCGACACCGAATTGGGATTCCCGGTCTCCGCCATCGCCGCAATCACCGCCATCGAATCGAGAGTCACCTGCATGACACGCAGCGGAATCTCCATCGCCCCTTTGGTCGCAGCCTGAATCGCCCGCTTACGCGCCGCCTTCTCGTCCGCGCTGCCGTTCGGCAACCCAAACGCATCCATCAGCACGTTGAACGCATCGGTGTCGTCATCTATCAAGCGCAGCAATTCATCGTGAAAACCCTTACCCTTTTCTGCCCATTTGGAAAACTCCTCCCAGCGCTCATCCCATCCGCGCTTGTGCGACGACAGATTCGCCACCATCGTCGCCAGCGCCGCGCCGAACGCACCCAGCGTCGCCGCGATTGACCCACCGCCCGGCGCCGGCGACTCCGAGGCCGTCTCGTGCACAAACTCGCGCACTGTCATATCAATGAGCCGCTTCTTCTTCGGCATCCGCGCCGCGATCGCATACTCAATAATCTTCTCCTCGGGCTTGAAGGGATAAAGATCCGAAAGCCCCAGCGATTTCACCGCAATCTTGATCAGCTCCGCATCCGACACGCCCGTTGAGCGCTGCTGCTTTTTCAAAAAATGCCGCCCCGCTTCGAGCATCGCCTGCAGCGGAATCAACCCGACCAGTTCCGATCCCGTCACGCGCACGCCGCGCTCGGCCGCTTTCGCGCAGGTTTCATCAAAGGCTACGTGTACCGGCGTGATTCCAAGGTTCGTCAGGTTGATCGAAATCTGCGCGATGCCATACTCCGCGATGTACCAGCCAATCGCTTTTACCGCTTTCAAACTGCCGGGAATCCAGACTTTTTCTCCCTTCGCGTCCAGCACCGCCTTGCCCTCGGGCTTGCCATCCACTGTCTTGATGCGCCCCTTCTCCCGAATGTCATACGCAATCGCATTCGCCCGCCGCGTGCTCGTGGTATTCAGATTGACGTTGTATGCCACCAGGAAGTCACGCGCCCCCACCGCCGTCGCGCCGGACTTCGCATTGAATGCTCCCGGCCCATAATCCGGCTTCCACTCCGCGCGCGACAACTTGTCCTTCAAACCCTCGTATTCTCCCGCGCGCACTTCGGCCAGGTTCTTCCGCGCCGGGCTGCTCGCCGCATACTCATAGCAGAAGATTGTCATGCCGAGTTCGTCGCCGAGTCGCTGCGCCAACTGCCGTGCATGGGTCACTGTCTCATCCATCGTGATATTGGCAACCGGGATCAGCGGGCAAACGTCCACCGCGCCAAACCGCGGATGCTCGCCCTTGTGCTTGCTCATATCAATGAGTTGGTTGGCCACCCGCGCTGCACGCACCGCCGCTTCCTTCACCGGCTCCGGCGGACCGACAAACGTCACCACTGTCCGGTTCGTCGCCTTGCCGGGATCGACATCCAGCAGCCAGACCCCCTCCACCGACTCAATCGCATCCGTAATCTGTTTGATGACCGCCGCATCCCGCCCTTCGCTGAAGTTGGGAACACACTCGATAAGTGGACCGTTAAGCATGACTTTCTGGCTCTATCTTTCGTATTGAAAATGGGATAGCGCACCACGCGATCCCGACCCGCGACATGGTAACCTTGGCAATCGTGATTGTCCCCTGCACCCTGGCCGACCACCCCGGTGAGTCCCGCTGCAGTCCGAGTCATGCGGCGGTCGATGGAAGTAGGATGCGCGCGCGGATTCGGAAGCACGACAGACTGGCAATTGCGAAGTGTTGCGTCGCAACAGCAGCGCATTTCCTGCTGATCGCGACCAGCGCACAGGCCGGAGAAAAATCCCTCCCGCTTGCCGACCGCATTGCCTGGCAAATCGCCCTGGACCGCGTCGGATTTTCACCGGGTCTGATCGACGGCAAAATCGGCCCGAAGACCCGGCTGGCCACGCGCGAAGCGCAGCGCGTACTCGGCCTGCCGCAGTCCGGTGACCTCGATACGGCCACCCGCGAGAAACTTAAGGTCCATCCGCAGTCCGCCTTCGCGCCATACATCATCACCTCGGCCGACGTAACCAGCGTCGGCCCGACGGCGACCGAGTGGGAAGCAAAGAGCAAGCTGCCGCGATTAGGTTACGAATCGCTGGACGTTGCTCTTGCCGAGCGCTTCCATTGCAGTGTCGGGCTCCTGCGCACGCTGAACCCTGGCGCGGACATAAACGCTTACCAGGCGGGCGATCGCATCACCGCGCCCAACATCGAGATGAATCCCGAGAAGGCGACCGCAACGCGGCTGATTCTCGATTTGTCGGACAAAACCATCCGCGCGCTCGATGCGCAGAATCGCCTCGTTGCCCTGCTGCATTGTTCCATCGCGGCCAAGGTTGAAAAGCGGCCGCGCGGCACGGCGAAAATCAAAGTGATTACCCGTGACCCGACCTACACGTTCGATCCGCAAATGTGGCCGGAAGTGAAAAACGTCAAACGCAAACTGCTCATCCCCGCTGGTCCGCGCAATCCGGTCGGCAAATGCTGGATCGGACTCTCACTTCCCGGCTACGGCATCCACGGCACCCCGAAGCCCGAACTGATCGGCAAGACCGGCTCACACGGCTGTGTCCGACTCACCAACTGGGACGCGGTGCGACTCGGCGGGATGGTGCGCGTGGGAACACCAGTCGAATTCTTTGAATAAAAAATTAACCGGCCCGGAATCCCGCGGCAGGTGCGGGCTTCCGGACCGGTTTTTCAAGCGTCCTTGGAGGAAGGAGATTTTGTTCTATAAATGACCTTTGTTAGTCACTAATCCTGTGACGGTCGCTCATCGTTCTATTCGAGCGACCATCGTCAGTCACTGATCAACCCGGTCCCGGCTCAACTTCCGGACAATCGCCCAGGCTGCGAATACTGACGCCCGCAGCGTTGGCCGTGCATTCATTGCTGTAGGTCATGCCGTCGCAGCCGCACACCGGATTGAGATCCGTATCACAAGCCTCCGGCAAGTCGGCACACAATCCGGTCTGGTCGCCGTCACCGCAGATGCCGTCTTCAAAAAGGCAGTACTGATTCGCGGGACAGGTGAATCCGGCGATGCCGCCGCAGGTGCCGTCGCACGACCCTTCATGCTCCACACTGACGCTCGCGCGTGCCGCTTCGCATTCATTGCCGTAGGTGGTGCCATCGCAACCGCAGACCGGCGCGAAGATTTCCGGGCACGCATCGGGAATGGCGTGACATTCACCGGACACTCCACCGCTGCCGCAATCTCCGCCGTCGTGTCGGCAATACTGCCCTTCCGAGCAGGCCGCATCCGTCGCCCCGCCGCACGCGGTCCCGCATGCGCCTTCACGCACCACGCTTACGCCCGCCGCTGCCGCGAAACAGGCATTGTCATAAGTCTGATCATCGCAGCCGCACACCGGCGCAAATTCCTCGGTGCATACTTCCGGAACAGCCGCGCATTCGCCGGTCTGGTCGGCCGCGCCGCAACTGCCATCGGCAAAGTTGCAATATTGTCCTTCGGGGCAGGACAGACCTTCCAGGCCGCCGCATGCCTCGCCGCACGCACCCTCGCGCGCCACGCTGACTCCGGCCGCGGCCGCTTCGCACGCGTTGCCATAAGTCCGATCGTCACAGCCGCATACCGGCGCAAATTCATCGGTACAGACATCGGGAATGTCCGCGCAGGATCCCGTCGCATCAGCAGCGCCGCAAAGCGCGTCTTCGGGATAGTTGCAATACTGACCTTCCGCGCAGGCCAGACCTTCCAGGCCGCCGCAAGGTTCCGCGCACGGACCGTCGCTCGCGACGCTGACGCCCTCCGATGCCGCTGCACATTCACTGTCATACGTGTTGCCGTCACATCCGCAGACCGGCGCGAAGATCAGCGTGCATACTTCCGGAATTTCTTCGCATACGCCCGTGGCGTCCGCGGCACCGCAGATCGCGTCCTCATCGAACTTGCAATACTCACCATCCCGGCATTGCAGGCCCAGCAGCCCGCCGCACGCGCGCGGCTGCCCGACGATCAGCAGTCCATCACAACCGGCAATCACCAACACCAACCCGGCCGCGCAGGCGACAACTCCGCCGCGCGGGATTCGACAACCCGCTACCATGATTCGATTCCTTTTTTTTGACGTTCTCAACCCATGCCCGGCGGCCGCGCATTGGTCCGCCTTTTGGCTCACTCTGGCAAGAGTATAGCGCCGACCATGTGTCCGGCGAGGCGGGTAAAGTGGCAGGAATTGCGCATCAAGAACCCGATTGCAGTCATTCTTCAAGCGGATCGTTTCAGGATCACCGCCGTCACGTCATCCATCTGTTTCGTGCCGCCGGAAAAATCCTTTACGGCCTTGTAGAGCGTCTGGATCATGTCAGCGGCGGCCTGGTCCTTTGCCGCAAGAATGTGCTCCGCCAGCCGCTCGGTGCCGAACATCTCGGCCTCTGGATTGGCCCATTCAAAGAACCCGTCGGTAATCAAAACAAGAATATCTCCCACCTCCATCTGGATGGTCGACGGCGGGCCGTAACCCGCCTGCGCCGCGATGCCGAACGGAAAGTGATGCGCATCGAATTCATGCACGCGCCGGTCCGCCGCGCGATAGAGGAAAAGCGGCGCATGGCCCGCGGACAGCAGTTGCAGCCGCCGCGAGGGCACATCGAGAAGCGCAACCACAAACGTGACGAATCGCCCGTCCGTCAGGTCCTCCACCAGCAGGTCGTTGATGCGATCCAGTGCTAGACCAATGTCATTTTCAGACGGAAAACTCGCCCGGGCATAGGCCCGGCAAACGGCGGTAACCAGCGCCGGTCCGATGCCGTGCCCGGTGGCGTCGGCCAGCGAGATGGCAACCTTGTTTCCGGCCAGCGCTTGCCAGTCGTAATAATCGCCGCCCGTCTCGTCAGCGGGCAGACTCCACGCCGCAAGGTCAAACCCGGGCAGCTTCGGAACTTCATTGGGTAAGAGGTCGCGCTGAATGTCGCGCGCGATGGACAGATCCCGTTCAATGCGGGCACGCGCGGACTGCTCTTCGGCGAGGTGCCGGATGTGCGCCTGCAGTTGACTGGTCATCACATTAAAGCCCCGCGCCAGGTCCGCCACTTCGTCCTGCGGCTTGGGTTCCTCCACATGGACATCCAGGTTGCCGCCAGCCAGTTCCGCTACCTTGGACGAGAGTCGCCGCAACGGTTGCGCTATGCGTCCCGAAACAAACGCGATGCACAACAGGATCAGGACCAGCGTGGATGCCAGGCCGATGGCACCGACATACGTGCGAAATCGTACGCCGGCCAGAATCACCTCATCCGGCACCCGCACCACGAACGTCCAGTTGGCGCTCGGAATCGGCGCGTGAAACAACCACTCCCGCCCTGATGAATCCCAAGTCGAAACGATGGCATTCCCCGGCTTCCCCGAAAGAATGCCGGGTATCGCGCGGGCAAGGTCGTTGTGTTCCGACTTGCTGGCCAGATCATGAATCGTATCGCGCATGATGTGCGCCGTTTCCTTCGCATAGACGAATTGCCCATTCCACGTCAGGATCACATAGTCCAGGTCGCCCACGATTTCCTGCCCGATAGTTTCGCGCAGCTTCACCAGATCTATGTCCACGGTCGCCACGCCGCTGAACTTGCCTTCGCGCTCAAACGGCGCCGAGTATGTGGTCATCAGCGTATTGCCGGCCCCCTCGTCAAAATAGGGCGCGGACCATACCCCCCGTCCCAGACGCTTCGGCTCCTGGTACCATGTGTAGTTCGGATCCGTGAGCCAGTCGTACACTGTCTCGTCAATGACCAGTTGCTTGAACCCTTCGCCATCCCGGCATACATACGGCGCGAAAAGTTTCGGCGGCGCGGCATACGTTCCCGGCTCAAAGGCCAGCGCCGCTCCGTAAATAAACGGCGTGTGCGCCGTATTGCCGCGCAGTTGATCGAACAACTTCTCCTTGGTCGGAAGCGGCATCGCGGCCAGTGAACGGGCCGTGGTTTCCGCAACTGCCGCGGCCTCGCGCAGACAGCCGTCAAATCGCGCGGCGAAACTCGCGGAAAGTCTCGTCCCGCCCTCAGCGATTTCGGCTTCGGAGCGCTGCCGCATATAGGCCAGCGTAAGTCCAAGTGTGATGACATAGACCAACAGCGTGGGCAGTCCGATCCACAGGATCATGCGGGTGCGTATGGAAGTTTTCATCAATGCGCGTTCCATGAAACGGGCGGCATTATAACGG
>CAZKIN010000231.1:0-6257 GCA_964552515.1 uncultured Phycisphaeraceae bacterium | reverse complement strand
TCCGTCGGTTCCAGCACGCAGCTCATGCTGCCCTGGCAGCGGTCCAGCCGCCAGTCGCGGCCGAAGGAATGGATCTGCTCGCGCTTGAGTTCCGCGCGCTCCAGCGTGGTGGTATCGAGGATCACGCGGCCGGAGGCGTCCACCTCGGCGGCCATGACGTAGGCTTGCTCGCGCGTGTGGCCAAAGAGCTTGATGAGCATGCCGATGACGTACTCATAGGTGTGGTCGTTGTCGTCGAGCAGGACCACGTGGTATTTCGGCTGGCGCTGCGGCTTCTTCGCGGGGAGCGGCAGCGGCTGCACCGTTTGCTGCGTCATCGTAACCTGTGGCTCAGTCAGCGTCTGTGTGGACACGCTCATGTCCCCTCCTCCGTATGCTTCTTTGTTCACACCAAAGTGTGCCCATGATGCCAGCAATCGGTTCCCATTTCAAGCGTCCGAATTCGTACAATCCGCATGGTCATGGTGGCCATGGTGGTCACGCCCGGCAATGACCGGAAGCGCCAAGGAAGGCGCCCGATGTTTCCCGTCCGCCAATGCCGCACCGCCGCTTTCCACCAGCCGGCCATGCAGCGTAAGCGCGGTCACCGCCGTGATCTGCACGGACACCAGCCGCCCGATCTGTTCCGCGCCGCCTTTGAACACCACGATCTCATCCCCGCGCGAACGGCCCACCAACTGGTCCGACGGACGCCAGCTGACTTCCTCACCGCGCGACTGCTCCGCCTCCTGCGCTTTGATCGCCGCCTTGCTGTATCCTTCGACCAGCACCTGCACCGTGCGGCCGATCATGCGCTGGTTCGCCTCGGAGGAAATGCGTTCCTGCACGCGCAGCATTTCGAGATTGCGGCGCCGCTTCATTTCTTCCGGGACATCATCCACATCGCGCTTCGCAGCCACCGTGCCGGGTCGCTCGGAATACTTGAAGACAAAAAGATTCTTGAACCGGCAGCGCTCGACCAGCGCGAGCGACGCGGTGTGTTCTTCGTCCGTTTCTCCGCAGAAACCCACGATAAAATCGCTGGCGATACGGATGTCCGGCACGTACTCCCGCGCACGGTCGATGATGTCAGTGTACTGCGCGACGCAGTATTGTCGCCGCATGCGCTGCAAGACGGTGTCGCTGCCGCTTTGCACGGGAAGGTGCAGATATTCGCACACCTGCGGCACGTCGCGCATCACTTCCAGAATGTCGTCGGTGAAATCACCGGGATAGCTGGTGACGAAGCGCACGCGCTCAATGCCCGGAACCTGCGCCACGCGGTAGAGCAGTTCGGCGAAGCGGACGGGTTTGCCGTCGTCCTGATGTACGTAACTGTTGACCGTCTGGCCGAGGAGTGTCACTTCCTTGGCACCGCGTTCGGCCAGCATCCGCGCTTCCTGCACGATCATCCCCGCCGGACGGCTGCGCTCCGGGCCGCGCGTGAACGGCACGACGCAAAAGGTGCAGAACTTGTCACAGCCGCGCTGCACGCGAATGTAGGATTGCAGGACGCTTTCGGTCGGTGCGCTGAAGCGGGAAAGGTCCAGCGCTTCGACGGAATCAAACTCCGTCGCGCGCTGCAGCGGCGTGCTCTTGCGCGAGAAGGACTGGGCGAGCGCGATGGCGCGGGTGCGATGTTCCTGCACGTCGGCGATGAGTGCGGGCACCTTGTTGAGTTCCGCCGGACCGCAGACCAGATCGACGTGCGGCATGCGCGCGAAGATGCCGTCAGGATCGCGCTCGGCCATGCAGCCGATGACGCCGATCACCATGTCGGGGCGCTGCTGCTTGGGTTTCTTCAGCGAACCGAGTCGGGAGAGAACTTTCTGTTCGGCGTGGTCGCGCACGCTGCACGTGTTGATCAGCACGACGTCGGCGGTCTTCATGTCTTCGGTCGTCGCGTAGCCCTGCGCGCAGAGCTGGCCGAGAACAAGCTCGCTGTCGAGCACGTTCATCTGGCAACCCATCGTTTCGAGGTATACGCTGCGCGTCTGGTCCGCCACGGCCGCTTTTGTCTCCGCCACTCGGCGCGTGCAGTGTATGCGAGTTACCCGCGCGGCTCAAACGGCTGCAATCGCCTCGCACCGCATCGCTCGCGGGCGGCAGACCTTTGCGGCAGAAACTTACGGGCAGGCAGACGGCAACGCATAGGGATAGGCCGCCCCTTGAATGGCCAGCACAAACTGCTGAACGTCCGCCACGTTGACCAGTGCGTTGGTCGCCTCCGGGTGCAGGTCCACCCAGGACCGGTGCGGGGCTACGGGATCACCTTGCAGGAACTTAATGGCGGCCGTCACGTCCTGAACGTTCACGAAACCGTTGGGCGGCGTCCACGTCGCGCCCGAAATCACTCCCACGCTGTCGCCCCAGAACTTGGGCCCGGGCTTTGGAATGGTGGGAATGGTAACCGCCGGCGAAAAATTCCCCTCCGCGCCCGCGCATCCACAGTGTGTCGCTTGAACGACATATTGCCCCGCCGGCGAAACGCCGCATTGCGATACGTGAATGAGCAGCGGCGCGCCGTCCCAAACCACACAGGTCGGCGAATTGCTCAGTCGATAAACATCCGCCGGGTCCGCCGGATTGTGTTCGGCCACCCACCAGCTGCGCCCACTCGCCACATGCTTGACGCGCACCAGTGCGGATTCACCCGGCGCAACGAGTGGCGACTCGAAGGAAATGTAGCGATTCTTCGGCACATAGCACCGGCCTGCGATACAGGTGCTCTCGTTTTGGCATTCCCCGTCATTTAGACATGGTCCGGAGTTTTCCGCCAGCAGCGGAGGAATCGGCGGGCAGTCGCACTCGTCGGGTCGACCGTCGCCGTTCACATCGGTCGAAGTTCCCGCCGCAATATCGCACTCGTCGGGCACCGAATTGCTCTGGCAATCCAGACTCTCACCGGAAGAAAGGTCGCACGTGTCCAGCGCGAAGTTCTGATTGCAGTCCAGCGCGGATGCCGGCCGAAACGCGATGCCGGTCGGCGATGTCAACAGGCTGTCACCGCGAATATAGGATTGCAGATACCGGCCCTCCGGATAGTCATATTCAATGACCCGGATTTCACCGGAATGACGCACCACGAAAACGTGTCCGCCGGGACCAAAGCGAATCCCCCAGGCGCCATTGGGAATCGGACCGGTCGAAAAGACGCGCACAAACGCGCCGGTGGCGTCGTAGAGCAGCACGCTGTTGGTGTTCGTGCTGGAGACCAGCAGCCGTCCGTCCGGCGCCAGCGCGATGCCGCGCGGCCCGGAAAGTCCGCCGCTGCCCGCCGTGACAAACAAGCCCACATAGGCGCCGGTCGCACCGTGATACCGACGAACCGTGGCGTCGTTCCCCGCGACCAGAAGATCCCCCGATGCCAGAAACGCGAGCCCATGCGGACGAATGAGCCCTCCGCTGCCGGAACTGACGAGCGTGCCGACCAGCGCGCCGGTCGTGCCGTGGTATTCCAGCACACTGTTGGAGAGATTGCTGCTGACAAATAGATTTCCATTGGGCCCGAAGATCAGCGAACTGGGACCGTCCAATCCGCCGGAGCCCGCCGGTACGAAATCCGAAGTCGTACCATTATCCACGTTGATTCGCACGATGCGATCATTACCGAAACTGGCCACATAAAGCTGCCGATCGGGACCAAAAACCAGATCGTATGGATCAAACAACGGACCGGTGCCCAGCGTGCGCACGCCGACACCACTCGCCTGATGGTACTCGCGCACATTGTCCGCCCACTGGCACAGAAAAACGTTGGACTCGCGCTCCAGGTCGATGTAATCCTCGATCCCGTTGGCATTGCAATCGTCGCAGTTGTCGGGAATGCTGTTCCGATCCACATCCAGTCGCAGTCCCTCGGCGATCTCCGCGT
This sequence comes from uncultured Phycisphaeraceae bacterium, assembly GCA_964552515.1. GTDB lineage: Bacteria > Planctomycetota > Phycisphaerae > UBA1845 > UBA1845 > JACQXM01. The sequence goes on along the minus strand of CAZKIN010000231.1, from coordinate 2,404 downwards.
GATCGGAAATGCCGTTGCCGTCACAGTCCGGATCGCACTCATCCGGAACCAAATTGCCGTTGGTGTCCGTCACATTCCCCTTGGCGATTTCCGGCAGATCGGGTTGGCTATTCAGATTGCAATCCGGCTCGCACACATCCGGAATCCCATTGACGTCCACATCAACCGCCCCCTGGGCAATGTCGACACTGTCGAGAATCCCGTTGTGGTTGCAGTCCTCGCACTGGTCCGGAATGCCGTTGCTGTTCATATCCGGCATGCCGCCCTGCGTGATGTCCTGCGCGTCCTCAATGTTGTTCTGATTGCAATCGAACGGCAAACATGCCTGCACGGCCGATGCGACCACCTGCTGTACCCGCGCGTGAAACCGCATGTCGACATTGAGCATGCCGCCGGCCGTCGTATTGCAATAACTCATAATGTCGCCGCGCGACCAGACTCCGAAGCCGCACATGTCGATCGGTGGCTCATACGTGTCATGCGTGTGCCCGGAACCGCTGTTGTGTCCCATTTCATGCGCCACCACTTCCACATCCCAGTTGGCCAGGTGCGGCGCGCCCACCGGCGTTGGAAAACTCCCGAGCATCCACGCACTGACCGCGAAAGCGGACCCGCTGCACGGGTGCGTCAGGTAGGCATTCCCGCCAAAAAAAGTATCACGCTCCCCGCTGAACAGGTGCACGTAATTCAATCCCGTCATGTTCTCGTTGGTTTGCCAATGCGTGGCAAAACCCGGAAGGTCCGCGGCCTCAAACGGCGCACCGCCGTTCGGCCAGGTGCGAACGAAAGACAGAACCAATCGGATGTCCAGGTCCCGGATGTAAATGTCGCTCACCGCGGCAATGACCTGCACGATGTAAGCCTGGGCGGCCGCGTCGTTCCCGTTGAAAAGGCCTACAAATTCCTGATCGGCATCGATGGCCACGCGCGCCATCATCGGCCCCCCGCTCAGCGTCGTTTGCGCGACCGCGTTGCCGTGGATCACCGGCGCAGCCCCGGGCGCTGCATGCTGGCCACATAATTCCGCAAACCCCGGCATGCCGCTCAATCCGGCGCCGCGATGCACTGAAAGCGTCGCACCTTGTTCCCCCGGCGTACTCGACAGGAAAAACCGGCGACCATCGGACAGGTCCAGATATCCATTGGCCGGCCCAACAGAACTGAATGCCAGAAATACGTGCGAGTGCGGCTGTCCGGCTACGCGACCACGAAAAACCTGCACGTCCGGTACGGGCAGAAAAACTGTCCCCGCAGGTTGCACGCTCATGAAACGGGCATCGGGCGCCACGACGTTAAGAACTTCCAGTTCAAGCTCAACCTGTTCGTTCCACGTTATGGGAAACGACACCAAGCCAGGACTCTCCGCCGAGCCCAGCGCTGCCAAGGCTGCATCATTGACTTCCACCTGCAACGCATCATTCAGCAAATCGAAACCACGCACGGAGACAAGCGCAATCTCCGCTGCATTCGATTCCGCAGACGCCGTAGAATGAAACGGCAGCGCAGTGCTTAATCCAATCGCCAGCGCGCACACCATCCCCGCAACTTGCCGTCCGATCACGAAGTCCATGATTATTGAGTTGCGCTTGCGCATGTTTTCCTTCCCTGCTGACATCACGCGATCCCTCGCCAAGCGAACACCAATTCTCCATCGCATGTCCGCGATGCTCTCGCCATCACTGATTCTTCCGCCGGTAATACGTCGACCTCGTTGGCGGGTATGATTCGCGACTACCAGCTGTCGAAAAAGCGGTAAGTCGCATCTATGTCTGGCACCGGGCGTGACCATGAGGTAAGACTGCCGACGCTGCCCACGAGCGCTTCATGCCTTTCGACAGCATAACAGATTGATGCCCGCACCCGCAAAACAATTTTCAAATCAAGCGCACTTTTTTGCCTGAAATATAGGCTGTTTTCGAAGTGTCACCGATTGGCATAGGCATGCCGCGCCACCTGCGCGTCGCACGATCTTCAGCGCAGCGATAAGCGCGATCCACTTGCCTGAATCCAGACTGGTTGCACCCCTTCCCTTCACCAGAATGGCATGCCTTCAGTTGTTAGTGGACCCAGGTTATGGGAACAGCGGAATGGCGCGCAAATATGTTGTTCCAGGTACGCTTCGCACGAAACAAACAAACATAGCCGGAAATTTTGGCCTTAAACGTATGCAAATCACTTGAAGTGAAAACCCAACTACGCGAATCGGACGGAGCCCTTATCCGAAAAAGTTTGCACCCAACTTCAAGCATCATTCCGGAACTGACAAGTAGAGAGTTTCGTTCGCGTAATCCAGTTCGATCCGAATGTTCTTGAGTACGTTCCCGCCCAGCGCACCCACGATCGGCTCCGTCATCATCGCACTCATATAGCGCTCGAACGTGCCCTCGCGCTGCGAAGTCACCCC
>CAZKIN010000230.1:0-6266 GCA_964552515.1 uncultured Phycisphaeraceae bacterium | reverse complement strand
GGTAACTGTAATACGCGTCGATCGCGGCGATCACGTCCAGGAGCTTGGGGTTCTTCGCTTCGCGGTGCGCGCGGATCAGGCCGGGGATAGTGCGCGCCAGCAGGCCCGCCGCCTGGTTGATCAGCGGTCCGTTGATCGTCTCGATGCCGCCGATCCGGAACGCCCACCAGGCAACGATGATGACCGCGTCGCGGGCGACAGCCGGATCGAGATGCACCGTCGATCGAGGCCGCGCAGTATATTTGTCCGCGAGGCCGTCAGCGCCGTCCAGTTCGAAACTCGTGCACCAATTGCGGGCGCTGGACAGCGAGCACTGAAGCTCTTCTGCAACCTCTTTGTACAGCCTGGTGTCGGCGGTGTCCGGTGCTTCACGGCGCAGCTTGCGGAAGAGTTCGACCGCAGCCAGGCGGCGCTGGATAGTTGGGTCAGATGAAGTGGGCAATTCGGTTGCCATCGGCGCGCGGCGGTAGTCGATCGAGATCTCGGTGTGCCCGCCGGCACCAGGATAAGGGAAGCGAGCGGAACCCTTGACCTCGTCACCCTCGCGGGCGGCCGTGAACACGATGCGTTCGAACTCAAACGTTCCGTCGCTCATTTACGTACTCGCGACCAAACCGCTCCGCAGTCAAACCACGTGAACTGCGTGTTTGGATCATTGGCCATGTCGATCATCTTCTCCATGAGTGCCGTTTTCGTGGCATCATCATAGATGAACACAAAGGTGTCTCCGTGTGGCGAGCGGTGCACGATCTTCATGGTCGCTTCGTCTTCCGCTTCCGGGTTGGGCCTGCCTCTTTCAAAGCATCGATCCCACGATCGATCTCTTCCTTGAGACGCTGCAGCGCCTCAAGCCGCCGGCCAGCCGGAACCAGGTCATGATCTATGATTTCCTCAACGGCCTTTGCCGCGTCACAATACAAGTCGTCCAAGCCCATGGTCCCTCTCCCACCGTTACGTTGCGGTTGTCATGAATTTGGCCACGATGCTTTCGAGAACCGGAACGAGTCGCTCGTGAAGCTCGACGTCGAATAGTCCTTGTGCGCCGCAGACGCAGATTCCTGGCTCAATTGGCCTCACATCACGAAGCACCCATGCGTATCGGCCCGGATTGGCCGTGCAGCACGCGGCCGCTTCGTCCTCAATGGTCATGGGACGACAATCGACCAGGCGACAAAGGGCGACTACCTGTCCGCTGCGTGGTGCAACGGGAATCTTCGTGGCACATATTGCGAGAATGCCTCGAAAACTGGTGCGCCACATGCGTGTCTCGATGGTCTTTTCACCTTCGGCAATCATCGACGCCCATGGCTCATGCAACGATAACGCCTTGATTATCCTGCGTTCACTCATGCCCGTGCTCTCCGTTCCTGTGCCTGCCGCCGTCTGTGCAGCCGCATTGCTTTGTTGTACCGAGCCACGAATTTCCAGCCGACGATCCGCCCGCAACTCGTGCATTCAAACACCTTGCCCTGGCATTCGAAACGGCAGTGGTGCGGCCGTCGATGGATGAGACCCTCATCGGGTAATGGTTTGATTTTGAGATTCATCGCGGTGAAATCTCCGGCGAGTATCCGGTCCCCTTGCAGTAGATACATGCGTAAGGTCCGGGATGCTTTCCCCATCCCTTGCAGCACCAGCAAGGCGGTTTCACCAGGAAAGTCATCCCGGTCTCAAGCTTAGCCAAGTCACTCGCCAGGTCATGCGTTTCCGGAACCGACAATCCGCGCAATTCATCCGGGATTTCAGCTTCGTTCGCGTCCTCCCAAATCCGGTTCCGGTTGATGTGGTAGGCCAGCATGGACCGCAACTGCCGCACCGTCGGCGCGGCTTCTCGAAACTCCGGAAAGAGGATTTCGATATCAGTTTTCCGAAGCTTTCTTCGGTGCCTTGCGGCCAGCCAATTGCGAATTTTGTTGATCATGCCCTTAATCCCCGATTCAAAACTCGGTGGAGTTGTAGTCGTCGTCATCATTATCCGCCGCACGGCGCGACGGCTGCGGAAGCATCGGCATTTCAAAGTGCTCGTACTGCCGCGCCCGGAACCGTTCGTTGGCCGCGCGGGCCGTTTGCTCGGTGCACGGCGTGATCGCGAAAATGCTGCTGGTTCCCAGCAGCTTCGTGAACGCCGGCTTGCCCGCGGATGCGGGGACGTCCACGCGAATAAACCCAGCGCCGGAGATCTGCTGCTCCGTGGTCTTGCCCGCAAACTGCGAATGGCCCATGACTTCCACGATGGCCCATTCATCAAACTTGATGTCGTCACCTGTCATGCCCGTCCCTCCCAAATGGCGTCGAGGAGGTGCAGATCGGCATCGTTGGGAATGCCCAGGCCGATGCCCCATTCGTAGCAACGGTGGGCGTGCGCCCACACCTGGTGCGAAAGCCATGCCCAGCGCACGTGTCGAATGCCCCACCACCTTTTCATGCCCTGCCGTCCCTAATCGCGTCCAACAACTCCCACCACAGATCAAGCATGATCTGCGAACCCAGCCAATCCGACTCGTGATCGAATTCTCGGCCCCATCGGCGATACCTGCGATCGTAAATCCAATAGCGAATGTGCCTTATAATTGGCAGTCGCTTCATGCTTAACTGACGGCCGGTTCGGGCACGGGCTCCCACGCGTGCGCGAAGGTGTCTGAGGCGACAACCTTTCCGCGTTCCGGCTGTCCCCACACCGCGACAACCCAGTCGCCGTGCAGCACCTGGCACTGGCTGCCGTGTTCGGTGATGACGTAGAAGCGATCACCATTCTGGTGCACCAACGGGTTGGGAACGTGGTTCAATTCGCCCGGCGGGAACCACTGCGAAGCTTCCAAAGCGTCTGTTTTCTTACGGTATTTCAAGGGACTCTCCTTACGGTAAGTGGTTCTAATTCTGCGCGCGAAAGCATCGGCTTCGCGGTACTGTGCGATCTTCATCCCGAGCGTGCGCACGCCCATGCCCAGCATTTCCGCCGTCTTGCGGCGATGCTGGCCAAAGTGTTTCAGCGTGCTTTCGATCATCTGGCGCTCCATGTCCGCGAGCACATGACCTTCGCGGAGAGGGATCACCAAGACGAATTTGTCGGGCGGCAAAGTTGTGGCGTTCATGTCCTGATCCTCAATATGTGCGTCGGGAACCAGCCGCCATCACCATTCTTGGGTAGCAGGTGCGGAACGATTTCCGAGACCCACGATTCATAGCGGCGGATGCCGCCGTTGCAGTCGAAAACAAGCGGGATGCGCAGGTGGCTCTGCGCCCAGGCGGCGATCCAGTGCGTGTAGGCGTAAGCGGCCTTGGGATGCGCCTTGGGCTTTGTCCAGGCACCGGTCCACTGCACCCGCACAAGATTAACGTTCGGATAGAACATCAACTCGGAAGTCGGGGACGGCACGCGCGAGTGCACCACGCCCAGCGCCGTCAGCGCCGCCAGCATCATGGTGGGCGACGTATAGCGCTTGCTCTCGAAATCAGGGATGGCCGTGCGCACGGTTTCGAGCGGTGTTTGCAGGGCGAACGCGAGTGCGGACGGACCGCAATTGCAGCCCCACTCCTTCGCGGCTGCGGCCATTTGCTCTTCGGTAAATGGATAAGTCAATTGCATGGCTTTCCCGCTGACAAACAAACGTCACAATTCATACACTTCCCCGGATGCTCCTGGCCAAAGTAATCGAGCAGCTCGCGGCGGCGGCAGACCCCGACCTGTTGAGCCTCGCACCAACCCTCCATGTCGCACAAGCGACCGAATCGCGGATCGTCGGCGTTGGGGAAGCCTTCGCCGTGCGTGAGGATTTCCCGCCATGCTTCGTAGTCCTCGGGAGAATAAAACAGCACGCACTCCGCTGGCTTGCCGTCGCGGCCGGCACGGCCAACTTCCTGGTGGTAAACCTCCAGCGATGAAGGCATCCCCGCGTGCAGCACGAAGCGAACGTCCGGCTTGTCGATGCCCATCCCGAAGGCGATCGTGGCCACCATCACGTCGACGGACGTTTTGTGCATGAAGGCTTCCTGAACTTCAGAGCGCTGGTCATCGTTCATCCCGCCGTGGTAATGCGCAGCCCTGATGCCGTTGTCCCGCAGCATGGATGCGATCCGTTCGGTTTCGGCGCGAGTGATCGCATAAATGATGCCGCTGGGAAGGAGGCGAAACTTTGTCAGATAGACCAACAGTTGTGCGTCGAGTGCGCCGCGATCTTCCACACGATAACACAAGTTCGGTCGGTCGAAATCGCCGACGAACACAGCCGGATCACGCAAGCCGAGCGAGGCCGCGATCTGCTCACGCGCGGCGGGCGTCGCGGTGGCGGTGAAGGCGCTCACCACCAGGTCGGGCTTGGTCTTGCGCAGCGCGGCGATATAAACGCCGAGCTCTTTGTAGGCCTTGCGGAATGCCGGTTGACCGTCAGCGCCGTGGCTTTCGCCCCACTCCGTCACGCAGTGCGCTTCATCCACCACAATCGTGGCGAGCTTGGTCTTGGTCAGCCAGGTGAAAAAGGCGGTGTTCTGGGTGATGCGTTCCGGCGAAACATACAGCAATGGCAGCTGACCCTGCGCGGCCAACGTCATGTAAATCTGTTCATTGGTCGGATGCGTTTCACAGTTGATGCACGCGGCCAACGGAGCGCCAAGCGGAAACAACGGCGCACGCGGGCGCTGCGCGTTAATGCGATCGACTTGATCTTTCATCAGCGAAATCAGCGGCGTGACGACCAGTGTCAGCCGTCGTTCACGCAAGGCGGGTGCCTGGAAACAAAGCGTCTTTCCGCATCCCGTCCCCATGACGCACAACTGGTCCTGGCCGCGCTGCCGCGCTTTGAGCGACTCGCGCTGCAATGGGCGGAAGTCAGGGAAGTTCCAGTCGCCGAGAATCTCGGCGAAGTACTCCCGGTCCGTGTGCGTGAACGGTGGCGTGGTGGTGGTGCTCAAGCGAATTTCTCCGGCCAGAGCTTCAGGCATTCGAGCATCGTCTTGATGTCCGGGAAATACAGCAGCGCACCGAGCGCGTAGTTGGGATCGTCCTGGGCGCAGATGGTGGCCGCTTCATCCACGCTGATGGAGCGAAGCACCTTCGACGATCCGATGGGTACGGACTGCGGCGTGATGAACAGTTGCCGCATCTGCGGCTTGCGCACCAGGCTGGCCGGAACCTGCGGCGGTGGATCTCCGTTGTAGCGGTCCGCCGCCCAGATGTGGCCGGCACCGAGATTTCCAAAAAGATAATTGACGCTGCTGGCGCTGCTGTTGCTGCCGATCGGCCCGACCAGGTCTACGCTGTTTTGCAATAGAGCGCTGTTCTCCAGAATTTCATCCGCCATCGTCGGCGGAGGCGGCGTGGACTTCAGGTAACCGAGTGGGCTTCCGCCACCGAACTCCGCCCACCAGGCGGACTTCAAGTTGTGAGTGGCGCACTCGGCTATTAGGCTCGCGGCCGCATCCATGTAATAAGCCAAGCCAAGCAGTGCCCGATGGTTGCCAGCGGCACCACTGGCGAAGAGGTTGCGCACCAGCCAGCCCACCATGCTGTCCGCTTTACAGCTGTCCAGGAAGCGCAGCACGTGCGCCGGAACTTGCGGAGCTTCCAAGAGGCTCCGCACGCGCGGCATGACTGCGTCACACACACCGAGCATGCGGTCCTTGAGTTCTTGAACGCTGAGAATCAGCAGCCACTCTTCCGGGAGATACAAAGTCTTCAGCATGAAGCCTCCTTGCCCGCGCTTGCGGGACTGCTACTTGAGCGGTCAAGCATTTGCTTGAGTACGTTGATCACTTCGCCCGCGCGGCGGGCGCTGGCAAGCTGCCGCGCGTCGCGGACCTTGAAATTCTTTTCGAGCCACGATCGGAAGTGATCGTCATCACCGAAGTGCATCACACCGAGCCGTTCGATCTGCTGGATCAACGCGGCATCGATCATCGGAAGAATGCCAGGCACGCTGCGCTTGCGCGTGCGTGGGGCCTTGCCCGGTTCGTTAGCCAGGTCTTCGCCGCTGATCCGCTTGATGCACTGGTGCGCGGCCGCGCGGCTGAGCCCCTTCAAAGAAACCACGCCACACGCCTCGCGCAAACCGGAGAGGTCCGCGCCGCGCACGAGGCCGCGATCCTTGCCCGCGAGGACCAGCTTCTGCAGCTGTGCACGGGTGATCGAGCCGGGTTTATCGTTGATGGAAATCTTGGGCATCACACCACCCTCCGAATGTCCCTGGTCTTGGTGGCGAGCTCCGAGACGCGCGCTGCGTCCTCGCGGCCCATGACCAGGTCGTCCACGTCCTCCAGATGTTCGGCGGTGA
>CAZKIN010000229.1:0-6285 GCA_964552515.1 uncultured Phycisphaeraceae bacterium | reverse complement strand
CACCGGGCGGCTTGCGCGAATTGCGGAACATTTTTGAAACGGCCATCCCCTGCCAAGGAGACTCCGTACAACGGCGTGAGTGCCTGGCGTCGATCCTCATTGCCATTGGACGGAGCGATGCGTGGAGCGAGCTGATGGACCATGAATGATGTCGGCCGGGTGTGGAGCACCGTCAGAACGTGATCGCGATAGGCTGGCTCCTGGCAAAGGCTCGCGGCCATAGATGCTGAAGAAAAAGAGATTCAATATCATTCTCGGCCTGTGCGCAATTTGCATGGCTGCGATTTGGGCAATGAGTTTCGAATCATCCAACTCAGCGCCTGGCCCATTGGCATTGCCGACCTATTCTTTGCTGCTCTATCCAACCGCGCAGTCCTGCATTTATGTTAGTGTTTTGAACGGCTGGACGCGCTTCGGTCTTCTGCGCATGAACAAACCGTCCAAACCGCCGAAAAGGAATGACATGGAGGTGTGGCCATGGATGGGAAGCGCACGCATACCCGACCCGGAGTGGATCGAGAAAGGCGTGGGTAACGAATGGCTTGGCGGATGGATTCTCTCCTGCGACTATCCATTCGCGAGCGGCGGATTGCGGGCCATCGCAATTCCCTTCCCGTTGCTCGCTGTGTTCATTCTTGGAGGTTATCCAGCATTTGTTGTGGCGGCTCGGCGCCTCCAAATTCAGCGCCGCAAGCGACGCAATCAGTGTGTTGACTGCGCATATAACCTTACCGGCAACACCTCCGGCATCTGCCCCGAATGTGGCACCGCGATCAATTCGTAATCAGACAGAGCGGCATTACAATGTGTTTGCATGTTGCATCGCCTGAGCCGAATTCGTCGCGTAATCTTCCTCGTTATGCTCTACGTGTGCAGCTTCGCCGCAGTGGGCCTACTTATTATTTACTTCGGAACTCAACGCCTTTCGTGGGAACGGGCGATTGCCACCGACCCTGAGGGATGGCCCTGGAGTTTCCGCTCTCCCGTCATCGATCCCAAGACCAAGCCCGATCAAGAATGGTGTAGTCACTGGAACAGCTTCGAAATCAGCGGCTGGCGGATCGGCGCGTTTAGTGGATCACTCATTTTGGGACGCAACAGAAGCCTGCCTCAGCCCGCGACAAAGGAGATACACTTCATCAAATACAATATCCAGGTTGCTCACGGTACCGTACATGGACCCTACTACTCCTTCCACTCTACTCATTTGGGCTCAGGTTGCAGCGATTGGAAATCAACCACAGCCTTTTCATTTCGAACGGATCAAGGTCGAGTTCTTAATACCGTAAATACAACAATTATTTTCCCGGCGTGGTATCCTGTCCCGTTCCTGGCGATCGTTCCCATTTGGTATCTATTGACCGGCCCGCTGCGTACCTTTCGTCGCCGTCGTAAAGGCCTCTGTATCCATTGTGCTTACGACTTAACCGGCAACACCTCCGGCACCTGCCCCGAGTGTGGCAATGCGCTCAAGTCGTAATCTGAGGGAGCGGCATTACAATATGCTCACATGTTGCATTGCAAGAACCGAATCCGCCGAGCCTTTTCTCTTTTCATGCTCTGGAGTACCACTCTTGCGGCCGTAGGCATGGTATATCTGCATTTCAAGAGCCATGGTCGGAAGTGGGAGCGTGTGATGGTCACCAACTCCCGCGGCTGGCCAACGAGCCTTCGCAAACCGGTGATCGACCCTTATGAGCATAGTGCGGACGTCTGCCTGATCCGTTTTCCAACTCAAATTGAGCGCTGGGCCGCAATACTATCGAACGGAACATTTCGCATCTCTCGATTCAAGACTTCGCCGGGCCAGGCAAGTTTCCGCAGCAGCATTTTTCGTGTGGGTCCTTTTACCGTCGTGTGGGGTTCGCGAATTCGTGATCCCGCGATTTCCTGCGGTGAAACAGCAACTCCACTGAATGCTCGCTGCGTGTTACTGCTTGCGACACCAGGCAATCCGGCGCACCAGACTCCCAGTCCGCCCATCATGTACGAGTACCGCCTTGAGTTTCCGGCTTGGGTTCCGTCGGTGCTTCTTGCGGCCTGTCCGGCCTGCTGGGTTTGCATTTTGCCGGTCCGCTCGTTTTTCCGCCGCCGTAAAGGGCTCTGTCCGTATTGCAAATACGACCTTACCGGCAACACCTCCGGCACCTGTCCCGAATGTGGCACCGCAGTCAACCCGATTACAGGAGTGAAACCGCCCACCCCATGAATCACGAAAACCCTACAACCGCCCCCACTCTACCTCTAGACCCCAACCCGCGCCCCTCGCTGTTTCAGATTCTTATTATCCTGATGATTCCACTTTTCTTTACGATCGGCGGCGCGTTCCTGCTCATCAACGCCTGGCCGCGCGTGGTCGAAGGCCTCTCCGCGCGCTCCTGGCCCCATGCGTCCGGGGAGGTGGTCGAGACGCAGATGTTCGAAGTCGATCAAGGCGGTTGGGGGCCGGGCACGAAGCGGTGGTACGAAGTGCGGGTGAAGTATGCCTTCGATGTTGGCGGCACCACCGTCACCGCCGAACGCACCACCCTGCGCCGAAACCTCTGGCAACTGCTCGAGGCGCGAGCGCTCACCGAGTCCTACCCGACGGGCAAAGCCGTAACCGTCTACTACAACCCGGCCGACCCGTCGCGCGCACTGCTCGATCGGTCGATCGGCGGCCTCACCTGGACCATGGAGATCGGTGGAATTCCGGTGACTCTGCTCGGACTGGTGATGCTCGTGGGCTGGACGCGCGGCGTAAGGCGCTCGCGTTAGTATTCCGCTGTGTATCGGCGCGGACTTAGGATTTAAGACTGTGAATAGCCTCTAGTCGCGTGGCCGCGCCGCCCGGCGGATCAGAATCGCCGGAATGCACGCCAGCATGAGTACCAGCATCGCCGGCTCGGGAGTTACTTGCGTGGCCGGTATCGCCGTTTCCGGCGTCAGGTCGTTGATGCGCCCATGCAGACCGTCGCGCGTCGGGCCGAGAATGACCTGCGACGCGAGCGTGCTTTGCGCCTGCAATCTTTCCGCGGCGCGGGCCGCGTCTTCCAGAATCTGCGCAATCTGCGCCTTGCCGCTCAGCGAAGCAAACGGATTGTCAATGCCCGCCTGTGCGAACAGCGGATCAGTCAGTGCCACCAGTACGTCAGCGAAAATATTGCCTGAAATCACCGTCGGACCAAGGTCCAGGTCGAACTGCTGCATGTCGTCGGATACATTGCCCTCGTTCGTCACCGTCTGCCGCGAGGAATAAGTGAATTCCGCGTCGTAGAACCCGAACGCATTCAATGACACGTTTCCGTCAATGAACATGCTGCCGGCGATTTCCGACTCCTGCGCGCCGACATCCGCCGTCAGCAGGTATTGGAGCGGTGTCGCGTTGCCGTCACGATCCAGCGCCGTGCGAAAAGCAATATCCAGCGTGGGCACAAAACGCGTGCCCGTCGAAATATCCAGCGAGATCGGACCCTGCAGCCGCAGCTCACCGACCCCGAACCGGAACACGTCGTTCGTGAAATTGTTGTTGACCAGGAAATCCACGCCGCCGCTCAGAATGTTGCGGCTGCCCTGCACATCAAAACCGGCACCGGCCAGGCCGACGCCGAGGTTGCTCACGAAATCCGCCCGCGCGGCCACTCCACCGCAATTCACCGCCGCGATAACCGCCAGAACCTTCCATCCCTTGTTCACGATTCACTCTCCTGTGAGTGCGAGCCTCGACCGCGATTCGTTCGCCTATTCTATGCGAACCATCCCGAATCCGACAGGCAATCGGGCACCGGAGCCCTGTCGAATTTATCGACTATCCCGACGCGGCAATTTCTGCCGACTCCCGATCACCGATAATCGCCCTGAAAGCCCGCCGCACTGCCGCCCCATCGCCCGCGATCTATCCCGCCGCGGCCATTTCGTGCATGAACTGCGCCGCCGTCTTGATACCCCGGTAGAAATCGTCAACGGCGAAAAACTCGTTCGGACCGTGCGCGTTGCAATCCGGGTGACACAATCCAATCATCAGCGATTCCGCGCCCAGCACCCGCCGGAACATCGGCAAAATGGGCAGCGTCCCGCCCTCGCGAATGTACACCGGCGCCTGGCCGAACCCCACTGTCATCGCGCGCTCGGCCGCGCGCATGCCCGGCGAATCCAACTGTGCCACATATGGGTCAGCAGTACTGTGTGTATGAATTTCCAGTTTCACGTCACCCGGCACTTTTGACCGTACGTAGTCGTCGAACAACTGCGAAATCTTTTCGCGCTTCTGGTTCGGCACGATGCGCATCGACACCTTGGCCATCACCTTCGCCGGAATGACCGTTGACGCCCCCGCGCCGGTAAAGCCGCCCATCAGCCCGTTGACATCCAGTGTCGGACGAACCGAGCGCCGTTCCATCGTGGTGAACCCCTTCTCGCCCACCAGTGACGGCGCGCCCATCGCCGCGAGGTATCCCTTCTCATCAAACGGCAGCTTCTGCATTTTCTCTTTTTCAATCGCCGTGAGTTCACGCACGTCGTCATAGAAATGCGGAATCGTCACCCTGCCATTCGCATCATGGAATGACGCGATCAGCGCCGCGAGCGCGTTGCCGGGATTGAGCAGCGTTCCGCCATACGAGCCGCTGTGCAGATTCTGCTTCGGCCCGGTGATAACGATTTCCTTGTAGACCAGGCCACGAGTGCTCAGCGTGATCGCGGGAATATCGCTGTTGAACTTCGGCGTATCGGATAGTGCCACATACTGGCACGACAGCCGCTCCTTCTGCGTATCCACCAGCTTCTCCAGGTTGGGCGATCCGATCTCCTCCTCGCCCTCGACAAGAAACTTCACCCGCGCCGGCAGCTTCCCCGCGACCTTCATCCACGCCTCGGCCGCCAGCAGATGCGCCAGCACCTGACCCTTGTCATCCGCCGAACCGCGCGCATAAATATTTCCCTCGCGGACCGTCGGCTCGAACGCCGGCGACTTCCACAGCGACTCATCGCCCACCGGCTGCACGTCATAGTGACCGTAAACGAGCACTGCGGCCTTCCCGCTGCCCGAACCCGAGTCCGCCAGGATCGCCGGATGCCCCGCCGTATCGATCATTTCCGCGCGAATGCCCGCATCCGCAAAAAGTTTAAGCACCCACTCGCCGCATTTCCGCGTTTCGGCTTTCTTTTCCGGATCGGTCGAAATACTCGCCGACCGCAGAAAGTCGAACAGCCGCTTGAGATAGGATTCCTTGTTGGCGTCGATGTGCGCGAACACTTTATCGATCATGCTATAGGGCTCCTTTCCGGACAGACCATCGTCAGTTCTGGTCGAACCCCAAGGGTACAACTTTGCGGGGAGAGACGCAAACCACGATGCGTATAGAATATGGACCACCGATCGCGAATGGTCGGAAAACATAGAGATCGAAATGGCCCATCGCCGCAAACTACTCTTCGCACTCATCATGATCTTCGGCACGCTCGCGCTCACTGAGGGCCTTTGTCGACTGCTCGGCTTTGGTGCCCCCCCTGCCATCGACGCCGCCATTTCCGATTGGCACGAAACGCCTGACGGCAGCACCTTCTGGGTCGCGCGCGGCCCCGAGTTCAACCGTGACGGCCTCCGTGACCGTGACCACGACATCACCGCACCCGACGGCGTGCAGCGCATCGTCTGCCTCGGCGACAGCGTCACCCTGGGTTTCAAAGTCGCGCGCAACCAGACCTACTCTTTCCTCCTCGAAGAATTCATGCGCCAATTGCAACTGCCCGTCGAAGTGTTCAACGTCGCGCAGTCCGGCTGGTCCACGCGTCAGCAGCTTGAAGCGTACCGCCGCATCATCCGCCCCTACCACCCCCACCACATCTTCGTCGGCTTCTGTCTCAATGATGTCGCAGAGATGAACAACAACCTGCTTGAGCGACCCTCGTGGACCACGCGTCACGTGCTTCGGCATTCCGCATTGGCACAAGCGATCATCGGCGCGGAGCGGCAGCAGGTGCGCCGGGTCGAAGAGTTGTTTCAAGAGCCGCCGACACAGGCCGTACTCGATGGGTGGCAAAGTGTTTTCGCTGACCTGCTCACCTTGCGCGACGAAGCTGCCGACGACGGATGCGCCGTCTCTTTGCTAATTCTTCCCTTTCGTTTTCAATTGCATGCGGATGCGCCGCCCCCGATCGCGCAGAAGATGATGTTTGAATTCTGCATGCGTAATGCGATACCATCCCTGGACCTCCTGCCCGCGCTGGCCAAAGCTGGGACAGAGGCATTCGTGGATGACAGCCATTTGTCAGCCGTCGGCGCGAGGGTGGTCGCCGAAGAGATCA
>CAZKIN010000228.1:3938-6287 GCA_964552515.1 uncultured Phycisphaeraceae bacterium | reverse complement strand
TCGCTGTCAAAGCTGCGCGGACGTCCGACGGGCAAGGTGATCTCCTTTTTTTACCTGTCAGTACAATATTCTTCTTGACCGGCGGTGTCAAGGGAAATATATTTACCGACCGGTACAGAATAACCCGGAAAATCATGGAGCATGATCATGGCGAACGGACTGATCGAAAAAGTGGCCTTGGTGACCGGTGGATCAAGGGGCATCGGTGCGGCAATTGCCCGGCGGCTGGCACGCGAGGGCGCGGCCGTCGCGATCACCTTTGCGAACTCCCCGGCGAAAGCGGAAGTAGTGGTGGGGGAGATCAGGAAATCAGGCGGGAAGGCGTTGGCGATTCGCGCGGACAGCGCGGATGCGGCCGCGGTGCGGAGCGCGGTTGAAGAGACCGTAAAGAGTTTCGGTGGGTTGGATGTACTGGTCAACAATGCGGGCTTGGCCGTGATCGCGCCGATAGGGGAGTTTACGCTCGAGGATTTTGACCGACTGGTGGCGGTGAATGTGCGCGCGGTCTTCGTGGCCGCGCAGGAAGCTTCTCGGCACATGAAGGAGGGCGGGCGGATCATCACCATCGGCAGTGTGAATGCGGACCGCATGCCCTTCGTTGGCGGCAGCGTGTATGCGATGACCAAAGCAGCCGTGGCGGGCCTGACACGCGGGCTTGCACGCGACCTGGGTCCGCGTGGGATTACGGTGAATGTGGTGCAGCCCGGACCGGTGGATACGGACATGAACCCGGCCGAAGGTCCTTTCGCGGAAAGTTTGAAGAGCCTGATGTCGCTACCGCGCTATGGCACGGGCGATGAGATTGCGGGCATGGTGGCATATCTGGCGAGCGCGGAGGCGGGGTTTGTGACCGGTGCGTGTCTCACTATTGATGGCGGCTTCGCGGCGTAATACTTCGCTTGATTGGCTATACGCGATCGAGGGTCGGTGTAGTGGCAGTGCCGCATTCCGGACACACGCCCGACGCTGACCCGCGCAGGTCATAATCGCATTGCGTGCAGCGCGGATGGAGTCTGGCCATGCGGTGTTTCTCCCGCGCATAGAGCAGCAAGATGCCCGGACCGAAGGCCCACAGCAGCACCGTGCCCGCGCAGACCAGCGTGGTGTAGCTGCCTCGCGCACAATAACACTCGCGCTGCCGCATCGTCCAGATATGTACGGGAATGGCCACGAACGCTTCGACCAGGCTGCCCGCGACCAGTCCGCGTATCATCCTGCCAAGCTGCGTGAAACGATCGCCTTGCCGCCAGTACGCGGAGAAAATCAGGAACCAAACGGCCCAAACGATGAGCATCCCAGCGCCCATGGTCGGCGCGGCGCGCGTGAATGTCCCTTCATCCATCCAGTTCGACCAGAAGTCGGGCAGTTCGAGCAGCAGTGCGACCGCCCCCAGCGAAAGCAGCATCGCCATGGCTGCCGCAACGACGATCGACGCGCGCAGCGGCCGACCACTCATGGTCAGCCGTGCCACCCACGCGCCGCGCGGCCGCAGGAAGTACCATTGTGCGAGCAGCAATGCGCCGATGAATAGCAGTACATTGATCGCATACGAGCCTTCACTGTCATGCCATAGGCCGAGACCCAGCGGCGTGCCCATCAGCCCGACCGGCGCGAACTTCTCGCTGCGAAATACCTTGTCGCCGAAGATGGGGTAAGCGATCCAGGCGAACGCGAGGAGAACCAAAAGGCAGCCGAGGAACAGGATGAGAAGTCGCAGGTTTCGGCCGGTTTTTCGGTTCGACGTCATGGAGTATCACACGCCTTCGCTCAGGGGGCCGCAGCAAGCAATGTCGGGAAGATTTTCTTAGGGTTGGCCTAGTGGATCAAGAGCGTTTCACTAAGTCGGCACGGAGAACACAGAGAGTATATGGTCATTTCCGAAGGGCGTTACCGGTGTGCTTCGATGTACGTCCGGGCTGTGTTCTCGTAGTCGGAGCTTTTCAGGCCCACGGTTTTCGCTTCGGCCAGCGCCTCTTCATAGGTCAGACCTCCATCAAGCACGCGGTAGGGCAGCCAGACGGCGCCGACTCGATTCGCCGAGCCGCAATGCATGAGTATGGGACGCGGGGCGGTCTTGAGCTGGTGGCGAACCGCATCGAAAACCGCGTCGGTCAATTCCTCAGGTTCCTTAAAAGGAATACTTACGTAATGCAGGCCCTCGGCTTCGACCACCTGCTCTTCGTCGAACTCTTTGATTTCCGCAGGATGGCGGAGGTTGATCACGGTTTTCACGCCGTCCTTCCGGGCCTGCGCGAAGTCGGCGGGCGCGGGCTGGCCGGCAAGGTAGATGCCGTTCAGCGTGTGCAATCTGTTTATGGAACCGCACGTACAGGGTTTGAGCTCGTCGGC
>CAZKIN010000228.1:0-3838 GCA_964552515.1 uncultured Phycisphaeraceae bacterium | reverse complement strand
GTAGTCGCTTCGTCGGGATAGAGTACGGTGACCCGCGGCGAGCCCAGGAAGCGGACTACGCCGCTTTCATTTTCGCGGAACTTGGTGCCGCGCAGGAATCCGGCGCGAAGCTCCGCGAGGACAACGAAGGGCATGGCGATGGCATCGGCCGTTTGGAATACGCGCGTGGCTTCGACCTCATTACGGCAATAATCGCTGTAGCGATTGACGTCGACGGCAATCCTCAGCGCCATGCGTCCTCGTCGATCTGCTCATGCTCGGCCATGACTTTGTTAAATTCCGGATCTTCCACCCAGGTGCCGATGAGGAAATCCAAATCGTGGTAAACCCTGGGTTTTTCGGAAATGAGTGCCTGCTGAATGACATCGAGCGCGACCTGATTGAGGCTCTTGTTTTCCTTTTTCGCCCGCGCGCGCAGCGCCTTGTCCACAAAGTCCGGGACACTGCGGATGGTGTACTGGATCGTCTTGGACTTCTTGACGCGCTTCATGCCTACATTATACGCCTGCACTGCCTGCATAACAAGTAGGCAAATAGTTGGGTCCTAGTTATTGACTCTTCAAAAGTGATCGCAGCCGTCGTAGGTTCACCCGGTCCATGTCTTCCCCATTTTCGTCCTTCTCTTTTGCCGTTTCGAGGATCATGGGGGTGAGGCGCCACCGCGGATCATTTAGAAAGTTGGCAAAACCGCTGTCCCCGATCTTTCCCCGCCCGATATGGTCGTGGCGGTCGACCCGGCTGCCGAGGTCCTTCTTGGAATCGTTGAAGTGGATGCACCGGACTACGTCCAGGGTGCGGGTGGCTGTCATTTGGTGGCTGGTGGTGGCGTAGGCGGTGGTGGAACGGATGTCGTATCCGGCGGCAAAAAGATGGCAGGTGTCGAGGCAGACCCCTACACGTTCGGGTGACGTAAGTCTGTCACGAATGGCCGCGATCTGCTCGAATTGCCAGCCGATGCTGGTGCCCTGACCCGCGGTCGTCTCCAGCAGGATCATGGTGCAAAACCCCTTGGTTTCCAGCGTTATTTCATTCAACGACTCGGCAATGCGCGCGATGCCGTTGTCCACCGTATCGGTCAAATGCGCTCCCGGATGAAAGACCAGCGACTCGACGCCGAGCGCCTCACATCGCTCCAGTTCATCGATGAGTGCCACCACGCTGGCACGCCGCGTGTCCCCCGGCGCGGCCAGGTTCAGCAGGTAACTGGCGTGTGCCACCACACGGCACAGGCCACTTTCTTGTTGAGCGGCTTTGTATCGCGTGATCTGATCTTCCGTCAGCTTCGGAGCCCGCCATTGCCGCTGATTCTTCACGAAAATCTGCATGCAATCGCAACCCGCTTCCACCGCACGAGCAAAACCAGTCTCAAGGCCTCCCGCAACCGAAACATGCACTCCCAGCGGTGGGGAGGGGGTGCGGGGGTTTGGGGGTTCTGGAAGCTGGCGCACCGCCTCCCGTTCTGTAACTTGTTTATTGAGCATAGTTTACAATCGCCTCTCTTGGCGCGTTTAAAGTGTTTTGCCACGAGAAAAAAAGATTTCCAGGGGCTTGACGCGGAGGATCGTCCGGTTAAATTACTTGGCTCACCCTGTGTTTCGCAGTATTGGAACACAGGAAACGCTCTTTGACAATTGAAGACGCGGACGCAGGTCTGCCGGCCACCGGATATTTAGGTTTGAACCATCCGGATTCAGCGGGCAGGCCAGGGTATTGTGGATTAGGACAAACACCGATTCCAAACTAAGTGTCGCAAACGGCCGTCGCAAGATGGTTGGATGTGACGCCGTAGTTCAAACGGAATCTTAAGCGCTGTGAAGTAAATTGGCTTGAACAGGTTTTTGAAGGATGCTCGCCGGAAGAGCGTCGTCGCAAGACGGCGGAGGGCCGGTGTGACAGCCTCTCATAAATGTGGTCAAGCTACTAAGGGTGCATGGTGGATGCCTAGGCGTCGAGAGGCGATGAAGGACGTGGTAGGCTGCGATATGCCTCGGGGAGCTGTCAAACAAGCTTTGATCCGAGGATTTCCGAATCGGGAAACCGGGTGTCACTGGGCAACCAGATGGCATCATCCACGGGTGAATGTATAGCCCGTGAGAAGCGAACGCAGGGAACTGAAACATCTCATTACCTGCAGGAATAGAAATCAACCGAGACTCCGTTAGTAGCGGCGAGCGAAGACGGATCTAGCCCAAACCGTGGTGCTTGCACCGCGGGGTTGCGGGTCCTCGAGGAGTTACAAAGGCGTTGGTAGCAGAACGGTCTGGAAAGGCCGGGCATAGAGGGTGACATCCCCGTATGCGAAACCAACAGCCCTCCGTTGAGAGGATACCCAGAGTAGCGCGAAGCTCGTGGAACTTCGCGTGAAGCAGGGGGGCCCACCCTCCAAGGCTAAGTACTACTCGACGACCGATAGTGAACAAGTAAGGCGACTGAAAGGTGAAAAGAACCCCTACAAGGGGAGTTAAAAGAACCTGAAACCATGTACTTACCAAGCTGTGGGAGCACTGTGCCTTCGGGCCGTGTGACCGCGTGCCTTTTGCATAATGAACCGGCGAGTTAAGGTTTGCAGCAAGGTTAATCCGTTACGCGGAGGAGCCGTAGCGAAAGCGAGTCTGAATAGGGCGAATGAGTTGCAGGCTTTAGACCCGAAACCACGTGATCTACCCATGGCCAGGCTGAAGCGACCGTAAAAGGTCGCGGAGGGCCGAACTCATTAACGTTGAAAAGTTATGGGATGAGCTGTGGGGAGGAGTAAAAGTCTAATCAAACGTGGAGATATCTGGTTCTCCCCGAAATCGCTTTTGGGCTAGCCTCGGGACACTACGTCATAGGGGTAGAGCTACTGAATGAGACGAGGGCCCTGCCCGGGTACCTCCCTCAACCAAACTCCGAATACTATGACGACTATCCCGGGAGTCAGTCTACGAGGGATAACCTTCGTGGACAAAAGGGAAACAACCCGGACCGTCAGCTAAGGTCCCCAATCCATGCTAAGTGCGTAAGGAAGTCCTTTCTCTATGACAGCGAGGATGTTGGCTTAGAAGCAGCCACCATTTAAAAAGTGCGTAATAGCTTACTCATCGAGAGATTGGGCGCCGATAATGATCGGGACTCAAGCATGGTACCGAAGCTGCGGGTGGGCGCGCAAGCGCTCGCGGTAGGGGAGCGTTGATAAGCAGATACAGGCCGTACGGAAACGAGCGGTGGCGGGCTTATCAAGTGATTATGCCGGTATGAGTAACGATAAAGGAGGTGAAAATCCTCCTCGCCGTAAACCTAAGGTTTCCTGGGGAAGGGAAATCCGCCCAGGGTTAGGCGGTACCTAAGACGAGGCTGAAAGGCGTAGTCGATGGATAGCAGGTTAATATTCCTGCCCTCCGTGGTGCGAATACCCATGTGGTGCGTCCTCTCAAGATACAGCCCACGAAGCGAAGTGAGGGTTGCCGCAAGGCCGAGGCCGATTTGTTGCCGAAGTGTGTGGAGAGGGGACCGAGAAAAGCCGCATGGGCAAGCTGCGGAACCGTACTAAAACTGACACAGGTAGGTGAGGCGCGTAGCCTCAGGCGCTCGAGATAACCGTCCTTAAGGAACTAGGCAATTTGACCCCGTAACTTCGGGAAAAGGGGTCCCTACCCCTTCGGGGGAGGGCGCAGAGAATCGGCACTGGCGACTGTTTATCAAAAACACAGGTCTCTGCCAACACGTACAGTGGACGTATAGAGACTGACGCCTGCTCGATGCGGGAATGTTAAGGAAGGCGGTTAGGGGGTAACTCCGAAGCTGGCAACCGAAGCACCCGTAAACGGCGGCCCTAACTATGAGGGTCCTAAGGTAGCGA
>CAZKIN010000227.1:4165-6395 GCA_964552515.1 uncultured Phycisphaeraceae bacterium | reverse complement strand
ACTAGGGAAAACAGCATGCCGAGAGGCATTCATGGCGGGTGCTGTCGGTGCGCGTTTGGAACGCCCGGGGCATTGGGTTACGATGCCGACCTGATTCGAAACCCACAAGGAACAATCGACCTATGTCCGACCATCTGAATGACATGACGTTGCGGCGTTTCCACGCCGAACAACTCGCCGCAAATGAAGCGGAAAATGTGCGGGCGCATCTCCAACAGTGCGGTGATTGCAACCAGCGCAGTGAAAAGTTGCGCAAGGAGGTGGCCGACCAAACGCGCGAGCTGCCCAGCGGATCGCGCTCGCGCCCCTCAACGTCCGCGTCGACACCCAGCGACGTCACTATTTCGCACGCATCGGCATCTACGCCGGTCGGTGCCATCAGCGATGTCACGCCCACGATCTCCGGTTACGAAATTCTCGGCGAGATTCATCGCGGCGGCCAGGGCATTGTGTATGAGGCATTTCAAAAAGCGACGAAGCGCAAGGTCGCCGTCAAACTCATGCTGGCTGGACGCTTTGCGTCCAAATCGGCGCTGAAGCGCTTCGAGCGCGAGATCGAACTGCAGGCGCAGCTTAAGCATCCGAACATCGTGGCGATCTTCGATTCCGGTTCCACCACCGAAGGCGCGCCCTATTACGTCATGGATCACATTCGCGGCGTGCGCATCGACACTTATGTTCGTGAAAGAAAGCTCCCGCTGCCACAGATACTGGAACTCTTCAACGGCGTTTGCGATGCGGTGCAATACGCGCATCAGAAGGGCGTGATCCATCGCGACCTCAAGCCATCCAACGTACTGGTCGACCTTGACGGCAATCCCAAGGTTCTCGACTTCGGCCTTGCCAAGGCCATGACCAGTGAAGATGACGGGGTCATGTCATTGACCGAGGAAATCGTGGGCACGCTGCCATACATGTCGCCGGAACAGGCGCGCGGTACCCAGGATGAAATTGACACGCGCACGGACGTATACGCGCTCGGCGTGATGCTTTACGAACTGCTCACCGGGAAATATCCCTATCCGGTAGCCGGAAAGATGCTGGAAGTACTTCACCATATCATGGAAACGCCACCCACTCCGCCAAGTCGCCAGTGGGACCAGCTTTCCGGTGTGCATTCCACGAGCCGCAGCAAGCGGCGCACCAGTCAATGCCCGATCGATGATGAGGTCGAAACGATTGTACTAAAAGCTCTCAGCAAGGATCGCGAACGGCGCTACCAGAGCGCGGCCGATCTGGCTCGGGACATCCGACATTACATGGCACAAGAACCGCTCGAAGCCAAGCGCGACAGCGGATGGTACTTGTTGCGCAAGATGACGTGGAGACATCGTCGCCAAATCCTGGTTATCGCCAGTGCGGTCGTTGGGGGCGTGAGCATTGTCCTTTTCGTCGGCGCGACCAAACGGGAACGCATGGGACGCGCACTGAGTTTCAATGCCCAGGCAGTTCGCGCCGAGAGCTTTGGTCGACTGGAAGAAGCGGCCGAGCAGTTTCGCCAATCAGCGGCAATTGAACCTACATTGCATCAACCTCTGGGCAACTTGTGCCGATTGCAGACTTCACGTTACTGTCAGGCACCAGTCAGCAAGGGAGATGTCGCTCTTCTGAAGGAAAGCATTCAGTACTGTGATCAGGCCATCGCGGTTTCTCCGGACGCGGCGGGTCCGCGCAGCCACAAGGGTCTTGCCCTGTTGATGATGAATGATGCATCTTCCGCGGAAAAGGCCTTGAAGGAGGGCATTCCCGGTGACGGTCGCTCTTGGGCCATTCGTGCAAACCTGGCCAAGGCCATGGCTCTGCAATTGAGAATGCCCGAGGCGCTCCAGGCCGCCGCCGATGCGATTAAGGTGGCGGAGAAAGAGGGTGCGAAATCCGTTCCCTACTCTGTCGACGCATGGTTGACGCTGGGAACACTTCAGCTGGCCATGGGGGATGTCGGGGCCGCCGGCACTACGGTGGACCAAGCTCTCGCCAGCGATCGAACTTATGCGTGGGTGCATGAACTCGCAGCTCGTCAGCGCTTGGCGGTCAATACTCCCGCTGCGACCGCCGATGCCGTGAGACATGCCACCATTGCGGACTCAATCTCACCGGTAGCGGATCCGCGTATCAAGCGAACACTAGCCTTGGCCCAGTTAAGTGCAAATGACGCGGCCGGTGCGCTGCGCAATGCGGAAATGGCTTTGGAAATTGATGGTGGAGACGGACTGGCGGCCGCCATCGCGTC
>CAZKIN010000227.1:0-4065 GCA_964552515.1 uncultured Phycisphaeraceae bacterium | reverse complement strand
CGCAGCCACTAAATGCGCCGGTCGCGGCAATCGCGACGTACGATGACGGTCAGGGGCCGGCACTGTATGTAGCCGGTGCATTCACACAGGCTGGATCGACTCCTGCAAATCGCATCGCGCGCTGGGACGCGCAAACGTGGGCTCCACTCGGGTCCGGATTAGTAAATGGATCGAAAGGTGTCCGAGCGCTAGCGGTATTTGATGATGGAACCGGTCCTGCGCTTTATGCCGCCGGCGATTTTACCATGGCGGGTGGAAGTGCCGCAGCGCGCATAGCACGTTGGAATGGACTGAGTTGGTCGAATGTCGGCAACGGACTGACAATGGGTGAAGCGGAAGCCCTCGCCGTTTTTGACGACGGTGGAGGACCGGCGCTCTACGTCGGTGGTAGTTTCCAGCGGGCCGGCGGAGCCGTTGCGCGGCGGCTTGCGAAGTGGGATGGCGTTCAATGGTCGGAAGTGGGGGCCGGCCTTAACGGGACCGTTTTTGCTCTGCATGTGGCAGACAATGCAGGGTTCTCAAATTTGCTGGTGGGGGGAAGCTTTACTCAAGTCGGTAGCGTTTCCGCCAGCGGTATAGCGCGATGGACTGGTGTCGCTTGGTCGTCACTAAGCAACGGCGTTCAAGGAACAGTGCGCGCGATCGCTGGATCCCTCGGCAGAAAGGGTCAGCTCTTTGCCGGGGGTACCTTCTCTCAGGCGGGTGGTGTGAGCGCTTCGAATCTGGCGCGTTGGGATGGGTTGAACTGGTCGGCGCTCGACTCCATGGGCCCCAATGACACAGTTAATGCATTAGCCTTTTTTAACGATCTTTCCGGACCGGCGTTGTACGCGGCTGGGAGATTCACTTTGACCGGCACGGTAGCTGCAAGCGGCATCGCACGCTGGGATGGAACAGACTGGTCGGAGTTGGATTCCGGCTTGTCGCACGTGACGGGCGTGCCAATCGGCGCGGCGCTGTTCGCTGACGAGAGTGGTGCAATTCCTTCTTTGTTTGTCGGAGGCGATTTTGCGGCGGCGGGCGGTATAGCGTCCCAGCATATCGCGGAATGGAGATTTCGTGATTCCGACGGCGACGGAGTATGTGACGACGTGGACAATTGTCCAGGTGTTGGAGATCCCTTTCAAGGCGATACGGATGGCGACGGGTTCGGTGATGCGTGTGACAATTGTCCGACAGTTACCAACCCGGGCCAGTACGATTGGGATGTGGATGGCGCAGGCAATCTATGCGATCAATGCCCGGGAATTGATGACTTCACCGACTGCGATGCGAATGGTCAGCCGGACTGCCTTGAACTGGCAAATTGCGTCGCCATTCGCGACCCCGGCTGCGACGATTGCAACTTGAACGGCGCACTGGATCGATGCGATATCGCAGATGGTGTTCTTCCCGATCAAAATCTGGACGGCATTCCGGACCCTTGCGTGGGTTGGGATAACGAGGCTGGCAACTTGCTATGGAGCACGCCGCTGAACTGGGCCAATAACATCGTGCCCGACAATTCCGCCTCCAACATGTTTTTTGTTGCAATTAATGAAGCGATTGCTCCGGCCAATGTGTTCGTCGATTTCGACGTTACCATCAGTTCGTTGCGGATTCTCGCCGGTGCGGCCGTTCACCTGGCGAGCGAGTTTCCTGCGGGCGATCTATACGTCGCGGCGCCGGGGGGTAACCTCCAGTTGCAAGGCGATGCGGACGGGTCGCGCGTCAGCGCGCTGTTGGTGGAAGATGGTCGCATGACCGACGTATCAGATGGCGTGGTGACCATTGGCGAATCCTCGATGTATCGAGCGGAAATTGAAACGCTGGGTGGTAATGCCACATTGTTGTCAGAGGACTTGATCGTAACCGGCGGAACGGAGCCGGGTATCATGGCGCTGACACAAAACATGATTTCCGGAGTCAACGGGAAGATGCTGTTGTCGGGCACGCCCTGTGCGCCGCCATGCCAGCCTCCCTGTCTGTTGATTGCTGACGACGCCTGCCTCGATGTCGGCGGCGACCTTTCGTTGGTCGGTCCGGTGGAATTCGTTTTTTCGTCAAGCAAGCCAATGCTCGTGGGTGGGAGCATCATCAACGAAAGCGATACTCCACAGAGTTTCAACATGCCGGGAACGGTATTGATGCAGCAAGGTGCGCTGCCGCGCGGAGTCAGTGTGCAGCGTTTCATGGAAGCAGCGGGAACCGACTTGGGTGCGGTCAGCGCCGGCCTGGTGGATAATTTTGCCTTCGGTACGCTTGAGCTTTCAGATGGTGTGCAACTTGATGTGATTGACACGCACGATAACGATGGGTCGGGTTACAACGCGCCGCCGGAAGCGTTGTATGTAGGCACGCTGCGACTGGGCGTCGGCACGCGGTTGTTGTTGCAGGGTGTGAATCTTTATTACATCTTCCTCGATAATCAGGGCGGCACCATTCGAGGCACCGGTCAGGCCGCAGCGATTCCGCTGGGGGCCAACCAACCATTGCCCGCGCCGCCGCCACACGATCGGCGCAAGAATCGGTACATTTCGTTTGATCCGAACAATGGTCCAACAGTCGTCGCCTTCAGGGTAGACAAAGTCAGCGCACCATTCGGCACATGCTGGGTCGGAACTCCGGATACGCAGGGTAACTCGTCATGTCTGGATCATCCCACGTTTCGGGTGTGGCCGGAGTCAGTCGTACATGTTGGCGATTGTGAAATCAGCCCGGCGTCGGATTACCGCGTGTATGCGATGGCCGCCGATACCACGATTAATCCCTTTTACCTGCGGGTGGAGACCATACGGACGCCGGTGGTAAATGCCAAGTACTGGGGCGACACCGTTGGGGTGAACGTTGGTACGGAGTGGACGGCTCCAGACCGTCTCACCAACATCAATGACGTTTTGGCCATCCTCGCGTATATCAGCGGACAAGCCAACGGTCCGAAGTTTCAAACGGTCAATATTATGGGCACCAGCACGCAGAATCCTTGCCTTAATGGTTTCGTTAATACGGTAGATGTTTTCCTAGTCGTTCTGGCGCTGGGCGGCGATCCCTATCCATTCACGAACGACTTCGCGGATTGTCCGCCTTGCCCGTAGTTAGGGCGCTGGAGTCCGAAAGCGGAACCGATGAAGAAGGAGAAGGTGGTGAACAGCGTCGAATCTTCCTCCCTGCATAGAAATTCCTTGTATTGCAACCCTTGCCCCTCGTAAGATGGGATCCCGGGAGCTAGTTTGTCGCACCCGCCCTTGAGGAGCGTTTCCAGCGGACACTAGGACGTGGCCGCAGGCGCAGAGTCCGCATTCTCGAAAGCAACTTCATGAGAATTCAAACGTCGCTTAGCGTTCTGCTTGTGGCGATCCTCCTGGTCGGTACAACACCGGGCAATGCTCAGCAGTTTGTACAGGAAACCAGTACGCGGTTTCCGAACCCTAACCCGGCCGAGTGGACCAATCAGTCAACCGTCGGAGACCTAGACAATGACGGCGACCTGGACATCGTTTTCGCCAACGGCGGCGGCTTCTCAACTCCCGGCACTCCGGACTTGGTACGCGTTTTCATCAACAATGGGTCAGGTTTTTTCACCGATGAATCGGTGCTGCGGACGGGCGGACTTGCCGGATTGCACCGTGGGGTGGAACTTGGAGACGTGGAACAGGACGGCGACCTGGACGTCATCCTGACACAAGACTTCAATCGACTGCCCAATTTACTCATCAATAATGGCAACGGCTTCTTTTCCAACGAAGGGGCATTGCGGTTGCCGGCCATTGCGCTAAGCAGTTCGCGCGCGCAGTTCGGCGACATTGATAACGACGGCGACCTCGACATTTACATTGACAATGGCGGCACAACAAACCGCTTCGGCTGCGGTCAGAATCGCGTTTATGTGAACGACGGGAGTGGTTTTTTTGCTGATCAGACAGCCACGCGACACCCCATCGGCAACTTGTGCGAACCGATGGATGTTATCTTTGGCGATATCGATAACGACTTCGACATCGACGTTCGTACCGCCAGCACGGGCAACAACCAATCACGGTTGTATCGCAATAACGGCGCGGGCGTTTTTACTTCGATTTCAGGTGT
>CAZKIN010000226.1:1286-6437 GCA_964552515.1 uncultured Phycisphaeraceae bacterium | reverse complement strand
CCGAAGTCCCAGGTGTAGTCCAGTTCGTGGAATGGGCGGGAGGTGCCGGGGCTGGTGGTGGCCGTCGCGTCGAAGACGACGCCGAGCGGTGAGACGCCGGAGGTACGCGTGGCGGAGATCTGTACGACCGGGGCGCCGGTACCGCCCTGGGCCACGGTCATGGAGATCACGATGTTGATAATAGCACCGACGCTTGGTGTCACAGTTATGGCCCCTGAATAGGTGTTGTTCGCTAACCCCGTGCGGTTGACGGTGGCGGTTATGGCGTCCTGTTCACCCGTGCTGGAACCGCTGGTGGGTGAGGCGGAGAGCCAGGCCGCATTGTCCGTCAACGTATAGTTTAGCGTCCCAGAACCGCAATTCCACACTTGGAAGGTTATTTGGGCGGTGGTAGAGCCAAAATTAAGGGACGTTGGGTTCAGGCACAGGGAAGGCGGTTCGCAGCCGTCCGGGACGCCGTCGCCGTCGGTATCGGTGTTGTCGTCGTGGCCGGGGCAGGCGTCGGTGAGGTTGCAGACGCCGTCGCCGTCGGAGTCGGTCCCGTCGTTGGCGGGGTTTACGTGGCCGCTGGCGCAGTCGTCGCAGGTGTCGGCGTCGGCATCGCGGCAGGCGAGCGGGTTATTGGGCGCGGCGTCGAGTGCGTCGGGGACGCCGTCGCCGTCGGTGTCGAGGGCGCCGCGGTCGCAGAGGACGACGTCGTCGAACCAGGCGAAGCCGGTGTTGTCGAGGTCGAGGTCCAGGCGAAGGACGACGCGGGCCTGGGTGGTGTTAGCGGGCGCGGTGAGCGTAGCGGAAAGCTGCGTCCAGGCGCTGGTGCCGATGAGGCCGGAGGTTACGTCGGTGCGGATGATGCCGCCGGTGCCGTTGAGCCAATCGACGCGGACGGTGGCGCCGGTGCCGCTGATGCCGCTGGTGCGCGACCATGCGGAGAGGTCGTAACCTGATCCGGCGGTGGCGGCGACGGTCTGGGTCACTTCGCGCGAGAAGGCGCTGCTCACCTGTATTTCGAGGGCCTTGGTTCCGCCGTGGAACTGCGTGGTGACGACGGAGCGGCCGGCGTGGGTGATGGACTGCCAGATGGTGGCACCGGATTCGAAGCCGGGGTTCTGTAAGGGGTTGCTGGTGCAGGCTTCGAGGCAGTCGGCGATGCCGTTGCTGTTGGCGTCGGTATCGGGCGTGCCGCAACCGCAGTTACCGGGCACGATCTTGGAGGCGTCGTTCGGGCAGGCGTCGGAACAGTTGGGCGTGCCGTCGGAGTCGGAGTCGATGTCGTATACGCCGCAGCCGCAGAGGCCGGGGGCGATCTTCTTGAAATCGTTCGGGCAGCCGTCGGTGCAGTTGGGCGTGCCGTCGCCGTCGGAGTCTGTTTCGGGCGTTCCGCAGCCGCATGCGCCGGGTGCGAATTTGTTGGGATCGTTGGGGCAGGCGTCCTGACAGTTGGCGCGGCCGTCGCCGTCGGAATCGGTGTCGGGCGTGCCGCATCCGCAGGTTCCGGGGCTGATCTTGCTGCCGTCATTGGGGCAGCCGTCGACGCAGTTTGGTGTCCCATCGTTGTCAGTGTCGGTATCGGGCGTGCCGCAACCGCAGACGCCGGGGGTGATCTTGGCGGCGCTGTTGGGGCAGCCGTCGATGCAATTGGCGGTTCCGTCGCCGTCGGAATCGGTATCGGCGGTCGCGCATCCGCAGACGCCGGGGGTGGTCTTGCCGGGATTGGTCGGGCAGAGGTCCACGCAGTTGGCGGCGCCGTCGGAATCGGTGTCGGTATCGGGGACGCCGCATCCGCAGATGCCGGGGAGTGTCTTGTTGCTGTCATTGGGGCAGCCGTCGACGCAATCGGTGGTGCCGTCGCCGTCGGTATCCACGCCGACGCCGCAATTGTCGTTGCAGTCGGGCGTGCCGTTGCCGTTCAAGTCGATATCGGGCGTGGCGCATCCGCAGACGCCGGGTGAAGTCTTGCCGGGGTGATTGGGGCAGCCGTCGTCGCAGTCGAAGGCGCCGTCGCCGTCGGAGTCGGCGTCGGGGGTTCCGCAGCCGCAGAGGCCGGGGACGGTCTTGCCGGAGTCGGTCGGACAGCCGTCACGGCAGTCCTTGGTGCCGTCGGCGTCAGTGTCAGTATCTGGCACTCCGCAGCCGCAGGTTCCGGCGACGACCTTGCCGGGGTCGTTCGGGCAGCGGTCGATGCAGTTGGGCGTGCCGTCGCCGTCGGTGTCGGTGTCGGCGGTGGAGCAGCCGCAGGTGCCGGGGTCTATTTTTCCGGCGTGGTTCGGGCAATCGTCGACGCAATCGGCAGTGCCGTCGCCGTCGGAGTCAGTATCCGCTTCGCCGCAGCCGCACTGGCCAGGCGTGGTCTTGGTCGGATCGGTCGGGCATTGGTCGGTGGGCGTTCCACCCCCCCCACCGCCGCCTCCACCACCGCCGCCGCCACCGCCGGGTGGAGGTGGAGGCGGAGTGAGATTGGACGGGTAGACGGTGACCTGTACCTGGTCTTCGCCGGCGAGGTCGTCCTGAAGGACGGTGAGGCGGAAGACGAGAACGGCGCTCGGCGGGGCGACGCTCTGGACAGTGAACGTGGCGATGGGCGAAGCGTGACCGACGAGAGTCACTGTGGGTCCGGAAAGCTGGGTCCATTGGTATTGGAGCGGCGAGCCGTTTGCGGAAGCGGAGGCGCTGCCGTCCAAGAATACGGTGTCACCGGCGAGGGCTTCCTGATCGGGTCCGGCACTGGCGGTTGGTCCGACGCCGGCGGTGTCGATGAGGCTGATGACGGTGATGAGGACGATGTCCTGCGAGGAGCTGGTGCCGTCGGAGACGGTGAGGGCGAACTGCAGGACGGTGTCGGTGCTGACGCTGGGCGCGGTGAAAGTTGCTGACGCGCTGTTGGCATTGGTGAGCGTGACGGCGGCGGCCGTGCCGACCTGGGTCCAGGTGTAGGTGAGGTCGGTGCTGTCGGGGTCACTGCTGGATGAGCCGTCGAGGATAACAAGGTCACCAGCGAGAACTTCGACGTCGTCGCCGGCATGGGCAACGGGTGGAAGGCCGGGTGATGGGATTTCGACGTCGAGGGTGAGGACAAACGCGAGCGTGTTGGACGGGGTGAAAGCGCGCACGACGACATGGTGCATGCCGGGGGTGTTGAAGAGATATTCCTGGATTGCGCCGGTGTAGGTCTGACCGTCGCCGAAATCCCAGACGAAGCGTAGGTCGGAGGGGTCGGCGGGGCCGGGCGTGCGGCGCGACTGAACTTCGAAGGTCCACTTGCCGGGCGTGGATTCGTCGGGGACGGCTTCGATGGAGTAATTTTCGACATCGACGATTACGGGATCGTCATTGCCGTTGGAGTTGCCGTTATCGTTGTTGTTGGCGTTATCATCATCTTCGTCGATGATGGTGCTGGGGAGAGTTCCCGGTCCACCGGTGGTGGCAGCCGCTCCGCAGCCTCCGAGCCACAGGGACAGCGTGACCAATGATGCGGTCACTAAAAGAACGGTTTGTGCCCACGTGGCGCGATGGCGCTGCATGGTAATTTCCCCCCCAAGCGCGGATCTGCTGGACGGCTGGCCTCTGTGGCTGGTTAGCTTTCACCGCTTCCCCCCTGTTTCGCATCCATACGAACATCCGAATACAAAGTTAAGATACGGCGACTGCGGAAGGCGGGTAAAAGTAAGGCGGGTTCGGCAAGGACCGGTAATGGGGAGACGAGGGGACACGAATGCCTTGGCCAACGCGTTGCATGAAGGATGTCCGAAAACTGGAAGTGCGATCTTTGAACAGTGATTCGTTTTGGCGGAGGAAATGAGGACGTTGTGCAGCGCCGATGGTGGGAAAAAGAAAAGGCCCCGGGAGCGTTGTGCTACCGGGGCCGTACGTGCAAATCAGTTGAGTTTTGTGCTACGGTTTCAGAAGTTATTTCGCGAAAGAGCCGCGACGGGTGACATATCCCGCGCCACCCATGCCGAGCAGTGCGAGAAGCGCGGCCGAGGGGACAGGGACGACTGGGGTACGGAAGCCAACCGCCAGATCAGAACCGCCATTGGTCAAGCCCTGAAAACGCGCACCAAATGGAAATGCACCCGCGTTGCCATTGGTGGACATTTCACTCATGAACGCACTCTCGAAAACCGCATTGGTTACACTATTCAAGCCAGTTCCAACCAAGGCGAGGGTGAAGAGTGTCGTTTCGCCGACAACAACGCGCGAACCAGAACCAGTGCCGCCGGTGATGAATGGATTGGCATTGGCATGATTCAGTAGACCAAAATCAAAATCGCCAGCACTGTTCGGAGTTTTGATTCCGCCCTGCATGTCGTAGCGAACGTGCCAACCCGATTCATTCGGAGCGGCTAAGGCCGTGGTGGTCTGTGCGCCAGCGTTGTCAATATCACCACCGATCGACGTAAGCGTCACGCCGGAAATCGTGGGGACGTTGAACGCAAAGCCGGTGATGAAACCGCCGATCGAACTTGACGTGGTGTTCGTCAGGCTGACCAAGATGTTTCCGGCCGTGCTGCTGATCGACTGGTACGTAAAGGTCACGTCGGCGGTAACGCCGGTGCCGGCCAATCCCGTAAGCGACAACGACACCGCAGCGTGCGATTGTGCAGCAAACGCAAGACATGCCACAACTACTAAGATGCTACTTTTCCTAACCACTTCTTTCTCCCTCGTTCCCGTAGAAACTACTCAGTTTCCAGATTCGAACCCCTCAGGTCAACCTGGATACACTGGCTTCCCACATTATCTTAGCGGGGAGTATATGGCATTCAAATCGTTGTTCAAGCGAATTTTTGTCAAAAACTGGTATTGTTCGCGGCGGCCAGTGGGGTCGCGTTGGGGTGCCGCGAGTAATTGGATTATTGGACTTTCCGTCCAGCGGCTGTGCATTCGGGTTCTCTGGCAGCCGAATAGCTGGTCAATAAGGGTTCCGATTGACGGTGGCCGGAATTTACGGCCTATAATATCGCGCCAGGGCCGGGCGGAAGGGCTTGGTGACGCGATGCGTGTCCGGAAGCGGTTTCCCGACCGATGAGGCAGAAGGAAAGTTGGACATGGTGGGCATCCGCGGATCGCGGCTGGGGTTGCCATGTTGGACGGAATGTACGCTGGTTTATCCAAACGGTCATGATACCCGCATCCATCACTCCTGAAGCGTCA
>CAZKIN010000226.1:0-1186 GCA_964552515.1 uncultured Phycisphaeraceae bacterium | reverse complement strand
CGGGGACCGTGGCGGGTATATGTCGGCGTCGATTTCCTGGGGCAATCCGCGGAATTGGAAATTGAGTCGGCGCTGATCGAAGTGCTTGATGACGTAGAATAGGGGTTGCGGCGCGACGAAATTCAGCAGCGCGATGGTCATTGGCGACCAACTGCATTTCTTAGATTTTTCAATTGGGTTCCTTTCACGAATAAATGCCCTGCGCAGGACTTGCGCCGATGATTTTCGCGAGCGATCAGACCGCAGGGCGGGATTCGGGTGCGACGCCAGCATTGATTGCCGTTATTCGTACTAAATACGGCGGAAATCGCGCGTCCTGCATCGCATCTCCATCTTAAGTTTTATTGGACGCACCCCCCTCTTTTGTCCGAAATGGACCAATAATCACCGACCTCAACGGTTCGTTGGGAGTTTGCGGGTCGGAAGGCGACCGCTGTCGCGGCGCAGAACCAAGGATGAACCTAACTGACCTAATGGCGATGCACCAACCCATGAGAAAAGTCATTCGAATCGTTGCGGCGTCACTGCTACTGGCCGGTTGTGCACAGGATCACCGCATCAGCCTGAGTCAGTTCCTCGCGATGGAACAAGGCAATGCGGCGACGGCAGCGGCCGCCATCGAGGGCGCACCGCAGGGCAACATCGACCTTTCGCAGCATATGGGGCCGTACAAGGTCGGACCGGGCGATGTCCTGCAAGTGACACTCACCCGCGCAGACCAGACCGCCCTGTTTCCACCGGTGCTGGCACGCATTGACCGCAAAGGTGAAGTGGACATGCCAGTCGTCGGCGCGGTGAAGGT
Organism: uncultured Phycisphaeraceae bacterium; assembly: GCA_964552515.1. Taxonomy (GTDB): domain Bacteria; phylum Planctomycetota; class Phycisphaerae; order UBA1845; family UBA1845; genus JACQXM01. The sequence goes on along the minus strand of CAZKIN010000226.1, from coordinate 384 downwards.
TTCGGAAATGGAGTTGGAGGACGTAGAGGACGCGATTCGCAACGCCTTCGTACCCAACGTGCTGACGGAATGCGTGGTCCACATAGACCTGGCGACGGCGGATACGACCAATGTGCTGGTGATCGGGGCGGTCGGACAGCCAGGACTCATACCGCTGCGTCGAACCGAACGAAACATGCTGTTTGCGATCGTCGGTGCGGGAGGTGTCTCATCTCTGGCATCTGGAAAGGCTACACTGCGGCGAATTCGCAATCCGAATCACGTGGAAACAGTCACACTGACCGACCCGGTCGAGCTTAACAAGGCGCTCGCCCTGGATCCGCTCCAGGCGGGAGATATTGTTTATGTGGACGCGGCGCAACCGAGCACCGTGTACGTCGGCGG
>CAZKIN010000225.1:0-6449 GCA_964552515.1 uncultured Phycisphaeraceae bacterium | reverse complement strand
TCGCGGCCTCTCCAGCCAGATCGTCGTCGTACTCGGCATCATGCTCGCCCTCTCCATCATCCTTAACATTCTCCTCTTCGCGAATCGATAGACGGCCCCTCCATCCCGCGATAGTGACTGATGATTGGCACTGGCGATGTTTTGCGGCCGGCGCTTTTTTGGCAATTTGCTTTTGCGGCGGGGAATTTTCTTCCCGGCGGGCGACTGGATTTTGGGTTTTGATGGTCGAACATTTCGGTTCTCCTGTAAACAGAACACATCTCACTCACCCTATTAGACACCAGGGCTGGTTGCGGGAGCGCGCCACCCGATTCTAAGTAGTTGCGGAATAAGGAGTTATGGAATAATGCGGCGGAAATGAGCGTGAAGATGGGTAATTTTGACGGGTGCGGAGTGAGGTGAAAAAGGGCGTGTTCGGAGTGCCATGTGTGTGGCACAGGCGGCTGGATTGATGGTGACTGTTAACGCACACTCTCGGCGCGATGGCCGATCGAAGTGTGCGCATGTGTCAGATGTTTGGCACCAACGGCGTCGCAGTTCCACCAACATGGAGAGGCCATGACGATTGATTGGAAAGTGTCTGCTTTTACCATACTGAAGCTCCTTTGCGTGCCGACCGAGCACAGGATATGGCGTTGAACGGATGGTTCATTTCCGGCACGTCTCCGTCGAGCGGCCTCCAGGTTGATCGACGCAAGGCTGGCACAGGTGGTAGCGTGTGGGACCGACAGACCTCGAAACGACGCCGCCACATTCGCCCCAGATTTTTATGGCACACAGACAGGCCGTGGACCGACGACCGAGCGAACGCTACGATGGACGCAGCCCAACCGGGAGAATTGTCATGCGCGCATGTGTTGTTCATAGTGTAGACATCGACTCCTCTGATGCGGTGGCGGAACTGATTGCCGGCGCAAAGGTCGCGCTGGGAGCATCCTTGCCCCGCGTCGCGATGCTGTTTGCCGGGATCGATCATGACTTTGCGATTGTGCTGGAGCAAATCAACGCCCAGTGGCCGGGGATTGCACTCATCGGTTGCACGACCGACGGTGAGATGTCATCGCACATCCTGTTTGCGGAAGATTCGCTCGTTCTGGTCTTGCTTTCGGGCGATGACTTTCACGCGGTTTCCGGTGTGGCCAAGTCGGTCTCGACCGATGTCGCGGGGACTATACGCGCCAGTGCGAACGATGCGGTCCATCGTCTGGCCGGAAGCGGCGGCGAAGATCGACCGGGGAAAAGCGGCGGCAAAGGCGGAGCGCCGCGCCTCTGCATCACGATGCCCGACGGCCTGACCATGAGCGGGTCCGCTGCGCTCAATGCGCTGCGGGCGGAACTTGGTGACGCGGTCCCGATTTTCGGCGGCACCGCCGGCGACCAGTGGCGATTCAAGGGCACCAGACAGTTCCACGGCACAGAAGTGCTTCAGGATTCCGTGCCTTTCCTTCTTTTTGGCGACGGCGTGGTTTTCTCCTTTGGAGTCGATACAGGATGGCGTCCCATCGGGCGCGAGGGGCGGGTCAGTGACGTCACCGGCCACGTAGTGCGAGCCATCGATGGCAAGCCCGCGACCGCCTTCTACCGGGAGTTCTTGGGCAACGCCGACATCACACATTTGACGGAGTATCCACTGGCGGTCTCGGTCGATGATGGTCGAGGTTACTACCTGCGTGCTCCTGGTCGCACCGACGAGACCGCCGGTTCTATTCACTTCCTCGGCGATGTGCCGGACGGCGCGCGCGTCCACATCACTACAACCAACCGCGACCAGATTCTGGACGCGACCCGCAGTTCGTTTCAGCACGCTCTGGATGACTTTCCCAAGGACTCGGGTGGGGCCGGAGAAGGGGGCAAGCCGGCCCTCGCCTTGTGCATCTCCTGCGCCGGTCGCAAACAGATTCTGGGTTCGCGCACTCAAGAGGAGGGACGCATCGTCAATGAACTACTCGGCGATGTGCCTGCGGCGGGCTTCTACGGCTATGGTGAAATCGCACGACTGGCCAAGGATGGCATTTCGCACTACCACAACGAAACGTTCACGACGCTGCTGTTGGGCGGCGGCCCCGGGAGTGGGTGATGGAGACCGACGACGTCGGCAAACTCCACAAGGAAATCCGCTCCCTTAAGAAGCAGGTGGAGCGGTTGGAGGCGAGCCGCGCAACGTTTGAGCTGATGGTTGACCGCAACGACAAGTTGCTCAGCCGTCAGCTTGAGCAGACGCAGCGCCAGGCCGAGGCGCTCAACCGCATCAACTTCCTTTCCGACATTGCGCTGGAGTTGACCGGGTGCGGCTACTGGCATATCGACTACAGCGATCCGGACCACTACTACCAGTCGGAGCGGTCGGCGACAATGTTGGGAGAGCCCATCAAGCCCGACGGACGTTACCACCTGAAGAATGAGTGGTTCGCACGCCTTCTCGAAGCCGATCCGGAAGTTGCCAGGCAAACCGCCGAGCGTTACCAGGGGGCGATCGAAGGGCGCTACGAGAACTATCAATCGACCTACGCGTACAAGCGACCGACGGACGGCAACGTGGTATGGATCCACGCCCTCGGCAAGGTTGTGCGTGACGAGAGCGGGCACGCCCGTTACATGTACGGCGCGTACCAGAACGTCACCCAGCGTATCAAGGACGAGGCGGCGCTCCGAGACGCCATAGAGAAGGTTGAGGCCGCGACCAAAGCAAAGAGCGCTTTCCTCGCAAACATGAGCCACGAGATTCGCACGCCCATGAACGGCATCATGGGCATGACCGAGCTGGCGCTCGACACCGACCTCACCTCCGAGCAACGCGACTACCTGAACACAGTCAAGTCGTCGGCGGATGCTCTGCTCTCCCTCCTCAACGACATCCTCGATTTCTCCAAGATCGAGGCCGGCCGCATCGAGCTCGACCCGATCGACTTCCTTCTCCGCGACTCCATCGGCGACGCGCTCAGCCCGCTAGCCCTCCGCGCCTCGGCCAAGGGAGTCGAACTCGCCTACGACGTCCACGCTGACGTGCCCGATGCGTTAATCGGGGATGTTTACCGGCTGCGCCAGGTCATCGTGAATCTCGGAGGCAACGCCATCAAATTCACCGAACGCGGCGAAGTCGTCCTCTCCGTCAGCCAGCGCGAACGGCGTGACGACGAGGTCGTGCTAGAGGTCGCCGTGCGCGACACCGGTATCGGCATCTCGTCGGAGGCGGCGGCACGGCTGTTCAAAGCCTTCGAGCAGGCCGAGATGTCCACTACGCGGAAGTATGGCGGCACGGGCCTCGGCTTGGCGATCTCCAAGCAACTCGTCGAACTGATGGGAGGCCAGATCCGTCTGGAAAGCACGCCCGGCGTAGGAAGCACGTTCATCTTCAATGTGCGCTTCAAAGTGGGCGCTGCCCGGCCTTTGGCGAGCCCAGAAGACGCTGCCTTGACCCTCCATGGCAAATGCGCGCTGATCGTTGATGACAACGAGACCAACCGTCGAATCCTCAAGACGATGCTTTCCCATTGGGGGCTGCGCTCCCTCGAAGCGGACTCGTGTAATGCGGCCCTGACTGCTCTCGACCGCGCGAACAACGCCGGCCAGACCGTCTCGATCGTTGTGACCGACTTACACATGCCGGAGTTGGACGGCTTCGACTTGTCTCGCGCCATTCGCGCTCACCCGCGCTTTGGTTCGCTACCGATCATTTTGCTCACGTCCTCCGCGTCTACAGGCGACCAAGCCATAGCCACCGAATTGGGCATCGCGGCCCGTCTGCACAAGCCCGTGAAGCAGTCACTGCTCCTGGACAACATCATGCAAGTGCTCGGCGCCGCTGACCGCAGCCGCGCGGCGACAGTAGCGAGGAATACCACCACGGAAACGACGAACGCCTCCCCGCGAGCGCTCCGCGTGCTTCTCGCCGAGGACCACCCCATCAACCAGAAGTTCGCGGTCCGCGTGCTCGAAGGGGCCGGACACTCCGTCACCGTGGCCAACAACGGGCGCGAAGCCGTGGAGCAAACTGGTTCCCAGGAGTTCGACGTTGTCCTCATGGACATTCAGATGCCCGAAGTCGACGGCCTCGATGCGACACGCGCCATTCGCGCACGCGAGGGTGGGCGAACGCGACTCCCCATTATCGCGATGACCGCCAACGCCATGAAGGGTGACCGCGAGATGTGTCTGGAAGCCGGCATGGACGGGTATGTCCCAAAACCTGTCAAGAGGGATGTACTATTCGCTGAGGTCGAACGGGTACTGAAGGAGTCAAGCCATGGCAAGAACCTTTGACGAGGACGAACTCCTCGCACGTGTTGACAACGATTTCGTTTTCCTGGCCGAAACCGTTGGCATGATCACTACGGATGGCCCGCCCCTTCTTGACGAGCTGCAGAGGGTTTTGGCCGCCGGTGACGCACCGGCCGTCGGCCGCATCGCGCACTCCATCAAGGGCATGGTCTCCAATTTCTGTGCCACCCAGGCCTACGTCGCAGCGCAGCAAGTCGAGCAGTTCGGCAAGAGCGGTGATTTGGCGGCCGCCCCGGCGGCAGTGCAAACTCTCCATGAAGACCTAGACTCCCTGATTCGGGAACTCCTCGAGTTCATCAAGGATAAAGCCTGATGCACATCCTCATTGCTGAAGACGAACGCATCACTCGTATCTCCCTTGCACGCCAGCTCGAGGCATGGGGCCATTGCGTGACAGCTTCCGAAGACGGCGAGAAAGCCTGGGAACACTTCAAGGCCGGTGGCTTCGACATCGTAGTCACCGATTGGGAAATGCCGCTACTTTCCGGGCTGGAATTGGTCAAGCGGATCCGCGGGGCGAATGCGTTCACCTATGTCTATGTGCTCATGCTGACCAGTCGGTCCGACAAGACTGACATCGTCAGCGGCATCGAGGCTGGAGCCGACGATTTTGTGTCCAAGCCCTTCGACCGCGAGGAACTCCGCGTCCGGCTGCTTGCCGGCGAGAGGATTGTACGTCTGGAGCGAGCCCTCAACCAGCAGAACGCGGAACTGCGCGACGCCAACGAGCGTATCCATGATGGCCTTCGATCCGCTGCGCGAGTCCAGCACGCCATGCTTCCGAAGAAAGCGATCGATAACCAGCGCGTCAGCGCCGCATGGACGTATGTCCCCACCGATGAACTGTGCGGCGACGCCATCGGCCTGGAACTCATCGGCGACCGATACCTCATTGCCTATGTCCTCGATGTCAGCGGACACGGTGTGCCAGCCGCCCTCCTCTCCGTCACCGCCATGCACGCGCTCACTCCAGCGGGCGAGGGCGTCTCGCTCGTCCTGGGCGCGCAGACTGGAGACGGCCTGGGCCCCGTCCAGTCGCCCGCGCGCACTGTCAAGGAGCTGAACCGCCGCTTTTGCGCCAGCGACAATGACGCACGATTCCTCACGATGGTGCTCTTCACACTCGACACGCATAGCGGCCGGGCCACATTCGCCCGCGCCGGCCATCCGCTCCCCATCCTCTTGCGCGCCGGCGCGTCCGTTCCGCTCAGTGATGACGGCGGCCTTCCCCTTGGCCTGGTCGATGGTGGTGATTACTCGGATGTCGACCTTCAGCTCCAACCGGGCGACCGGTTCTTCCTCTACTCCGACGGTTTCCTGGAGCAAGCCCGACGCACCGATCGCGAACTGTTTGGCGCGGAGCGCCTCAGCTCGCTTCTGGTCTCCTTGGCCGATACTCCCGGGGCGCAGCTAGTTACCCGCTCGATTGATGCGCTCGCGGAATGGGCCGGCGAAAAGGGATTCGAGGATGACATGTCGCTGGTGGTAATCGAATGGGCCGGCCCATGACCCCTCGTCCGCAAAAAAGAGCGGGAGCGGATCCCGGACCATGCGGCGTGCACGTCCAAGAAAAGGTAATGCCCCGGTGCGAACCCAGGGAGCGGTGGTTGGCGATGTCGGCATGCGTTCTCATCGTCAGCCTGGTCATAAGTGAGTGATTGAATGATCGCATTGCCCCATTACGTGCGGAATTCAGGTCAAAGGTGATTACGGACAACCGAAAAGTCTAAAAGAACCACCCTACAGCGACGCCAAAGCGTTTCACGTGCACCCTCCTAAAACCCTCGGCCAACCGAATCGATAGCAGGTAGTTCCGCAACCCCGTTGGGCCCATTGGGCCAATGGGGTTTGGTTCACGGCGTTGCCACAAGTTGCGACGTAAATGGTTATTTGGTTACCCCGCCTCTGAAGCGATGGACCTCGTTTGACGCGGCCGTGAAAAACGGCACCGGTCGCTGGCGCTCGCGGTTCTGATTGAGTAGTGCCACGAATTTGACACAGGGATCGATGCGCCGGCCACAATAGACGAGCTTACATTGGGCCGGTGCTGCTCTAATCGTTCTGAATCGACGTGGAGGTGGCGAGGCCGGTGAAGCGCTTTGAGCCGAGCACCGCTTTGCCCAGGCCTTCCGGCCAGAGGCTGAAGCTGACGCCGAAGTCGTCCTCGCCTT
>CAZKIN010000224.1:4646-6461 GCA_964552515.1 uncultured Phycisphaeraceae bacterium | reverse complement strand
ATGATTGGTAGTGCGCGGGTCGACATAGGGTGATTCATGGTGCTGGAGATTCGGAATCTGACCGTGGCATTCGAAGGGCGCGAAGGCCCCATCGAGGCGGTGCGCGAGGCGTCGCTGTCGGTGCCGGCAGGCAAGACCGTTGCCCTGGTCGGGGAAAGCGGGAGCGGGAAGAGTGTGACGGCCATGTCGGTCTTGCGGCTCATTCCGCAGCCGCCGGCACGGGTGTTGAGTGGCGAAATACTCTTTCGTGATTTGAAGTCCGGTACCGAGGTGGATTTGTTGAGATTGGAGTCCGGTGCGCTGCGGAAAGTGCGGGGACGGCGCATCGCGATGATTTTTCAAGAACCGATGACGGCATTGAATCCAGTCATGACGGTGGGGCGGCAGATTTCAGAAGTCTTGGAATTGCATCGGGGGATGCGCGGAAGTGCTTGTCGCGACGAAGTCGTGCGATTGCTGGAGCGAGTGGGCATCGGAGATGCGCGGCGGCGATTACAGGACTTTCCGCACCAGTTTTCGGGCGGCATGCGACAGCGGGTGATGATCGCCATGGCTCTGGCGGGCGACCCGATGCTACTTATTGCCGATGAGCCGACGACGGCGCTGGATGTGACGATTCAACGGCAGATCGTCGAGTTGCTGCGGGAACTGCAGCGCGAGCGAGAAATGGCCATACTTCTGATTACGCACGATTTTGCAGTGGTTTCGGCGATTGCGGATGAAGTTTATGTAATGAAGGCCGGACGAATTTTGGAGCGGGGTGGGGTGTCGGAGGTGCTGTCGCGACCTGTGAATCCCTATACGAAGGCCCTGTTAGATTCCGCGCGGCGGCTGTCGGGTGTGGCGGTTGGAGCCTGACATTCGGGCGACCTCCACGCGGCGACGACTCCTACGATGCCGAAAACCATTCCAGCATTTTCGAATTCTTCAAGGGTTTCAATACTGAAAACCGATATTGGCGGTTAGTGCCGAAGGACGCGGCGGATTTTGCCGCGGCAGGATGCGTTCGGCACGGCGCTTCAATGGAATCCGGTTGGCGAGCGGCAGGAGGCGGCTCGTTGGCGCGGCAAATTCGCACGCCTCCCCAGACCCATGGATTCGAGGCCAACCTGTGCGAACGATTACCATCGCCAATCAAAAAGGCGGCTGCGGAAAAACGACGGTAGCCATCAACCTGGCGGCGACGCTGGCGCGGGAAGGGCGTCGCGCACTTCTGGTAGACCTTGATCCGCAAGGCCATTGCGCGCTGGGAATGGCGGTTCCCGACGATCAAATTGATTTGTCGATTCTCGATTGCCTGATGAAACAGCTGGATGGTGATCCGCTGGACCTGACGCGGATTACCTGGCAGATCGCACCCAATCTGGACCTGGCGCCGTCGCGTGCCAATCTTGCTACACTCGAACCGCGACTGGGAACACGGGAAGATGCGGATCAGTTACTTCTCGAGATACTCCGACCTTATACAGAAAAATATGAATACGTGGTGATCGATTGTCCGCCGCACTTCGGAGCGCTGATGCGAAACGGGCTGGTTGCGGCGGATGAGGTGGTAATCCCGGTGGATACGGGATACTTCTCACTGCATGGACTGACGTTGCAGCTTTCCAGCGTCGACGATGTCTGTGCACGTCGCGGGCGGGCGCCTTCGGTGCGGGTGCTGCCCAACCAATATGACGTCCGGACGAAACTGGCGCGGGAAATCTTGGCGGAATTACGGACGCGGTTCAACGGATTGGTTTACGAAACGATCGTAAATTTCAATACGAAGCTCAAGGAAGGTGCGAGCTTCGGTCAGCCGATCACGGAATTCGC
>CAZKIN010000224.1:0-4546 GCA_964552515.1 uncultured Phycisphaeraceae bacterium | reverse complement strand
TCTCCAGTCCGGCCATGGCGGTACGCACCGAAACTGAGGCACAGGACTATCACGAAGCGATTGAGCGCAAGATTGAAGCGATTTACGGCGTGCGGCAGGAAGGCGACGTCATCGTGTTCCGCACGAAACAAACACAGGCGATCGAAGTGCAGATTGCGGGGGATTTCAACGACTGGATGCCGCACACGACGCCGATGCGCAGGCTTTCCGACGGAGATTATGAGGCACGGCTGCGGTTGCCGCAGGGGCGGTACCGGTACCGACTGGTGGTCGATGGTCGGTGGTCGCATGACCTGAACAACCCCCGCCTCGAAACGAATGAGTATGGGGAATTGAATTCGATTGCGGAGGTCGCGGTTTGATGTCGCGCAAGTCCCGGAAGACGGATTGATCGATCGTCTGTTCGGGCATCGAAGCAAGCCTACATGGGACTTTACGGAGCACCGCATAGAATATATGCGGTGCTCTGCTTCTTGATGGATGCATAGCCAGCGGAATTGCAGGTCAACATGGCCGCACATATCTCGTTCTTTGATCATACGGCGGACATGGGGATTCGAATTACGGCGACAAGCCGTGAAGAATTGGTGGGGGGAGCCATTGATGGTTTGTATCGGGCCATAGGGCGGTTGGAAGGTTGCGACTTACCCCGTGACATTTCCTTCGAGTTCAACAGCGCTGATGACGCAGGGCTATTGCGCGACCTGCTTACTGAAATTCTGTTCCTGTTCGAAAAATCACATGAAATCCTCTTACAGCCGGTTGATGTGAAGTTCGCGGATGGTCGTTTGTCGGTGACCGCAAACGTGGTGGCCATTGACGCTGCGCGGAGCGAGTTTCAGCATGAGGTGAAGGCGATCACTTATCACGAGCTGACGATGCGACCCACTGCGGAAGGCTGGGAAGCAACGGTTATTGTCGATATTTGATAGACTCTCGTCTGCATTTTTTGAATGGAGTGGCCGTGGCGACCGAAGCGTATCAGGGACCGCTGGAACGAGTGGATGCGACGCGCTGGCGGATTCCCAAGTCTTACAAGCAGGGTATGCATGTCGACGGGATGATCTACGCAGATGATCGACTGATTGCGGCGATCAAGTCAGACAAGAGTCCGGAGCAAGTGGCGAATGTGGCCTGCCTGCCGGGGATTGTGAAGTATTCGCTGGCGATGCCGGACATTCACTGGGGTTATGGATTCTGCATTGGCGGCGTAGCGGCAACCGATCCGGCGCAGGGCGGGGTGATCAGTCCCGGGGGCGTCGGCTATGACATCAACTGCGGAGTGCGCCTGATTCGCACCAACCTGTCGATCAACGATGTGAAACCACGCATCGAAACTTTGGTTAATGAACTTTTCAAGACCGTTCCCTGCGGCGTAGGACAGGGTGGCGTGGTGAAGTTCTCGGCATCGGAGTTGCGCAAGTTAATGGCCGAGGGATCCAGGTATGTCGTGGAGCGCGGTTTCGGTTGGCAAAGTGACGTTGATATGACTGAAGGACGCGGCTGCATTGCGCAAGCGCGACCGGAACTCGTTTCAGACCGCGCGCTCGAACGCGGCATGGATCAATGTGGAACATTGGGTAGTGGAAATCACTTCATGGAAGTGCAGGTCGTGGAGCGGATTGATGATCCGCAGGCTGCCGCGGTGATGGGATTGGAAGAGGGCGGAATCACGGTGATGATTCACTCCGGTTCGCGCGGCCTGGGATACCAGGTATGCGAAGACGCCTTGAAAGTGTTGCATAACGTCCCGGAGAAATATGGGATTGCGCTTCCTGACAAGCAATTGGTTTGCGCTCCCGTAAACTCGAAGGAAGGGGCGACATACCTTGGCGCTATGCGCGCGGCCGCCAACTTTGCCTGGTGTAATCGGCAGATCATGACGCACCTGGCGCGACAGGTGTTTGCGACCGTATTCGGCAATCCCGCGGAACGCCTGGGCATGCATGTCGTCTATGACGTAGCGCATAATATCGCAAAACTGGAAACCTATGAGATAAAGGGAAAACCATTAGAACTTTGCGTCCACCGGAAGGGTGCGACGCGGGCTTTTCCTGCGCACCATCCCGAGTTGCCGGAAAAATATCGCCCCATCGGCCAACCGGTGTTGGTTCCGGGTGACATGGGGAGGGCAAGTTACGTCCTGGTTGGCCTACTTGGTGCGATGGAACATACCTTTGGCAGTTCGTGCCATGGGGCAGGGCGCCGGCTATCGCGCGGCGCCGCGATTCGAGCGAGCAAGGGGCGATCGATTCAACAGGAACTGCGGGCAAACGGCGTTATTGCACGAGCGCGCGGGCGGACGGGATTGGATGAGGAGCAACCGGACGCCTACAAGGACGTGGTGCAAGTTGTGGGTGTTCTACACGAGGCGGGAATCAGTCGACGCGTGGCGAAACTGCGGCCGCTTGGAGTGATTAAGGGCTGATGAGCATGGTGTTTGGCGAATTGTATATGGATTTGTATTGAAATGCCGATGTTCGGTCTGATATACTGGCGGAAGCCAGTTCAAGTCGGAGGGCAAGGGAGGCGCAAAGAAAGACCACCGAGTGCCACCAGGGGGCACCCGGTTTGGCGCGGCTATAGCGAGGTTGTGTTTTTTCCGTTCGTAAGTGTGGCAAGCTAACTTAATCGCGTAGAACGCGCGAAGCAAACCGCAAGTCGCATAGTGGTTTGTGGATCGCGCAAGCTTCGATTTACTGCGAAATGTCATGTTACGCCATGAACACACCGTGCAAGTCGAATTACCACCCCTTCCGGCGAGAGATTGGTCATCGGAACCGATAGGCCCCGACTCTTTGTGTGCTGCCGCGACGAAATTTGACGCGCGATGTGTATTTGACCTGTGCAGCGATGCCGTGGTCGTTTTTGATCCTGAAACCAAGGCAATTCTTGAAGTAAACGCGGCAGCCTGTCGCATTCACGGTTATTCCCGTGCCGAGCTTCTGGTTGCTACTTTGGAGCTACTTCAACGACCGCCGCACCATCAAGCATCTACGACGAGTGACCGTACGCCATCCGCCAAGCAAAACGGCCTGCTGGACACACACTACAATAGCAAAGGCCAATCGATAGCAGTAGAAAACCTGTACACTCCCGTGAACTACGAGGGGCGAACGGCAAGTATTTTGATCAGTCGCATTCTTTCAGATCTACAGGAGTTGAGCGTCAGCGAGTGTCATTCAAGAGACCGCGCCACCGAGCTTTTCGAAGCGGCGATAGATCCACTGTGGGACTGGAACGTGCGCACCGGCGAGGTGGATTTTAGTCCCAGTTGGGCCCAGCTCTTGGGATATCGGAAGGATGAGCTGAAATCGGATTATGACGATTGGCATGAGAGGTTGCACCCGGAGGATCGGGAGCGAGTACTTGCAAGTGTGCACGCATGCCTTGAGGGAAACACCGAGATCTATGAAGAAGTATATCGATTGCGTTCGCGCACGGGATCATGGCTGACTGTGCAATCCCGCGCACGTGTCACCCAACGAGACCATGCAGGTCAGGCCTTGCGAATGATCGGAAGCTTGGTCAATGTGACCGAGCGAGTCAAAGCCGAAGAGCGTTTGCGGGAAAGTGAAGTACGGTTTCGTCACTTGGTGGAAGCCACACACGTGATCCCCTGGGAGGCCGATCCCAGGTCTTGGACAATGACCTATGTCGCACCACAAATCGAAGAACTGCTCGGATATCCAGCAGATGAGTGGCTCCGGGTGAACTTCTGGCAGGAACACCTTCATCCAGAAGATCGTCAATCTGCGATTGATTTTTGCATTTCACAGACCAGTGCAGGTAAATATCATGAGTTTGAGTATCGATTTCGTCATGCCGCCGGTCACTATGTCTGGATCTGCGATCATGTGGGAATTGTTATTGGCTCGGACGGCGCGCCCACCAAACTTACCGGAGTATTCGTCGATGTGACCGCCCTGCACGAGGCGAAGTATCTGATTCAACGGCGTGAGGCCAAACTCGCGCGATCATGGAGAGTGAATACGATAAGCGGACTGGCATCCGGGTTAGCCCATGAGATTAACCAGCCGCTGTCGGCCCTGGTGAACAATGCCCAGTTGGCACTTCGAGTGATGGCCGGGTCTCCGTGCCAAGATTTTTCGCTGGAGGACCTATTGCGTGAGATTGTTCACTATGGCTTGTTTGCCGGCAGGATTGTAAAGCGGATTCAGGACCACATTCGGCCGGACCTGATTAAGAAGTCAACTGTCGATCCGGGTGAGCTCATTCATGGGGTTTTGGAGTTGACACGTGCACAGTTTTCTCGCGAAGGTATTTCGGTGAGCATCGACCTTGAGGGCGATCTTCCGGCGTTGCAGATCGAACGAATACACATCGAACAGGTTGTGCTGAATCTACTTACCAATGCACGGGATACCTTTCAATCGCTTCCCATGGATCAACGGCGAATCAAGGTCTCGGTACGTCGTGCGGATCGGCTTGTCATGTTTAATGTCGGAAATTCAGGTCCACCGATCACGGATGAACTCTGCAACCAAGTCTTCGAACCATTCTTTAGTTCCAAGAGGACTGGGCT
>CAZKIN010000223.1:4682-6472 GCA_964552515.1 uncultured Phycisphaeraceae bacterium | reverse complement strand
CTTTTCGATGATTGGCTCATCGAAATAGACAACAAGTCCATCACCAACCGCCCGGATTTGTGGGGCCATTACGGCATCGCGCGCGAAATCGCCGCCCTGATCGGCGCACAGCTGCGCCCGTACGACGGTTTCCTCGTTTCCGAAACGGAACTGCGCAGCGCAACCGAAAAGATTCCCATTCACATCGCTGATGCCCAGGCGTGCCGCCGCTTTTGTGCGCTCCGCTTCGACGGCGTGCCTACGCAACCCGCCCCGCTCGAAATGCAGCTTCGGCTCGGCCATGTCGGTCTGCGCCCGATTTCCGGTTTGGTGGACTTGACCAACTACCTGATGTGCGACTTGGGCCAGCCGATGCACGCGTTCGACGCGGGCAAGGTCGATGCCATCGAAGTTGACTTCGCCAAAGACGGCGAAATCTTCAAAACCCTCGACGGCGTGGAACGCAAACTCACGCGCACCGACCTGATGGTCCAATCGCACGGCCGGTCGATCGGACTCGCCGGCGTGATGGGCGGGCTGGAAACAGAAGTGACTGACCGAACCACGTCACTGCTGCTCGAATGTGCCAACTTTCATCCATCCACCATTCGCAAGACGGCCACTCGCCTCGGACTCCGTACCGACGCCAGTGCGCGGTTTGAAAAATCGCTCGATCCGGTGAACACCGTGCTGGGCATCCGCCGCTTCGTGAAGCTGGCCCGCGACATGTATCCAAACATGCGGCTGACCAGCGCACTCTCCGATGCCTATCCGGGACCGCTCCCGCCGGTCAGCGTGGCCGTGAACCCGCGCCATGCAGCGCGCGCGCTGGGACGTCCGCTGACCGTCACCGACGCGGGCAGGCTCCTTTCTCCGCTGGGATTTGTGGTGTCAGAGCGTGGCACTGCCTGGGATGTGGCCGTGCCGTCGTATCGCGCGACGAACGACGTCTCCATCGAAGCGGATGTCATTGAGGAACTCGCGCGGCTGACCGGATACGGCAACGTCGCACCCACCATGCCGGTGGTGGAAATTCGCCGCTTCGCGCCCAATCTGTTGCAGGATATCACGCGGCGGACGATGGAGTATTTCGTGACCGCGCATCGTTTCCATGAGATTCACGGTTACCTATGGTACGACGCAGCCTGGCTGGCGCAGATCGGCGTGCAGCCCGGCAACTGCCTGGAACTGCGTAACCCCGCCGCCGAAGGGTTGCATCTGTTGCGTCGCAGCCTGATGCCTGGCATGCTCGCGGCGGCCGCGAAGAATCGGTTTCATTTTGAGGCATTTTCACTGCTTGAAGTGGGCAGCGTGTTCGAACCCGAACTGGGTGACTCGGCGGAGTCGCTGCATCTGGGGTTGGTATTGGCGCGGCGGGCGAAGGGAGCCGACGAGGAGCTGCTGGGCCGACTGAAGGGCGCCATCGAAGGCTGGATTTGGAACCGCCTTGGCCTGCAGGTGCGTTACGAACGCGCCGCCGCCGACCCCGCGCGGCCATGGGTGCATCCCCAGCGCTCGGCGAGCGTGATGGTGGGGGACCAGAGGCACGGTACTGTGAGTGGCATTGATGTGGCACTAAGGCGGGCCATGGATGAACATCTGGCATCCTGGTCGATCGCCTGGGCGGAGGTTCGCCTGGACGGACTCGCGCAGTTGGCTCCCCGCACCGAGAAACTCGCCGGCATTCCTCCTTTCCCGCAGGTGGAAGTTGACTTTTCCATTCTGGTACCGGCGGCGGAAGGATACGCCCAGGTAGTCACCAAAGTGACAGGATTCAGGCATCCGTTGCTGCGGCAGGTGCGCTTTGTGGG
>CAZKIN010000223.1:1711-4582 GCA_964552515.1 uncultured Phycisphaeraceae bacterium | reverse complement strand
AAGGGCGGATGTACGAACTTTATCGTCCGACTTCCTACGACCGCGCCAAAGCGTGGCCTCTGGTGGTGGTGTGCGCCGGCGGATGGTTCGATTCCGCTGCCGAGCAGATTGACACATGGAAGTCATTGGCCGATTCACGCGGATTCCTGGTCGTGGCGCCGAAGCTAAAGAGTCTGCCCGGTGGGCTAAAGCCCGACCCGGCGGATTGGACCCAAACTCTCAAGGACAACGAGGCGCATATTCTCGCCGCGGTAAACCACGTCCGGGCCGGGCACAACATTTCCGAGGACCGCATTTTTCTATACGGCTGGTCAGACGGAGCGGTGACCGCGCTCTTTGCCGGCCTGCGGAATGCGCAGCAGTTTCGCGCCATTTCGGCCGCACAGCCGGATTATGAGGACGGTATGCTGGTCGACGCGCAGGGGCGCGTGGATTCTTATCAACCGGTGCAGTTGCGCTACGCAAACAACGATGCGATTACCGGCAAATCCGGTCGAACGTGCGAGGCGTGGTTGCGCGCCCACGGCGTGGACGTGCGTGTTGAAAAAAGAGGGAACCTGACGCGGAAAGATGTTGGGCTGACGGTCGAATTCTACGAGCGGGTAATTGTCGGTGAGCCGGTCGCACGCATCGACGCGTCGCCGGAGGGAGGCAACCCGCTGGGTCGCAGGTTTTCGGTTCACTGTGCCAGCCAGGTGGCACGTTATCATTGGGAATTCGGCGATGGCGACACCTCGCCCGTCGCGCAGCCGCTGCACGTCTATCCGGGGGCGGGGACCTATCGCGTGCTGGTGACGCTGGAACTGGCGAACAGATCGCGGATCGAGCGCACGCTGGATGTGTCAGTGCCATAAGGTGAATGCGATCATATCGCGCCGGAATCGTCAACGCGGATGTCCGGCCGTTTGATGCGTTAATGCAAGAAGTAATGGATTCTTTAGTCGGAATCGCAAATCAGGTTCATGTACGAATCACTCATTTACATCCTGAACACGCTGTGCGTCCGTTCCGCAAACGGCGCATTCAGCGACGCCGCGATGCCCAGCCCCAGCACCATGCGCGTGTCCGCCGGATCGATGATGCCGTCATCCCATAGGCGCGCGGTGCTGTAATACGCACTGCCCTCGTGGGCATATTTTTCCAGCGTGGGGCGTTTGAATTCCTCTTCCTCGACCGCCGTCATGGGTTTGGCCTTGGCCAGTGCAAGCTGGTCCTTCTTCACGGTGAGCAGAACGTTGGCGGCCTGATCGCCGCCCATCACGGAGATGCGTGCATTGGGCCACATCCAGAGCATCCGCGGCTGATAGGCCCGCCCGCACATGCCGTAATTGCCCGCCCCGTACGAACCGCCGATGATCACGGTGAACTTCGGCACGTTGGCGTTCGACACGGCCGCGACGAGTTTCGCACCGTCCTTGGCAATGCCGCCCGCTTCGTATTTTCTTCCGACCATGAAACCGGTAATGTTCTGGAGGAAGACAATCGGCACGCCGCGCTGGCTGCACATCTCGACAAAGTGCGCGCCCTTTTGCGCACTTTCGGAGAACAACACACCATTGTTGGCGAGGATGCCGACGGGATAACCCCAGATGTGCGCGAAGCCGCAGACGAGGGTGGAGCCGTAGAGCGCTTTGAATTCGTGGAAGCGGCTCGCGTCGACGACGCGGGCGATGATCTCGCGGACGTCATACGGCTTGCGGATGTCTTTCTGGACTACGCCATAAATTTCGGCGGCGTCGTAAGCCGGTTCCTCCGACGGACGGATTCCCAGATGTGTCTTGGGGCGACTGTTGAGGTGCTCGACAATGTGCCGCGTGATGGCGATGGCGTCCTCGTCGTTCATCGCGTAATGGTCCGCGACGCCGGAGGTGCGGCAATGTACATCTGCCCCGCCCAAGTCCTCCGCAGACACTTCTTCACCGGTGGCCGCCTTCACGAGGGGCGGGCCGCCGAGAAAGATCGTTCCCTGGTTGCGTACGATCACGGTCTCGTCGCTCATCGCGGGGACATACGCACCGCCTGCGGTACATGAGCCCATGACCACCGCAATCTGTGGAATGCCCAGCGCGGACATGCGCGCCTGGTTATAGAAAATGCGTCCGAAGTGGTCGCGGTCGGGAAAAACCTCGGCCTGCAAGGGTAGAAACGCACCGCCGGAGTCTACCAGGTAAATGCACGGCAGGTGGTTTTCCTGGGCAATCTCCTGCGCCCGCAGGTGCTTCTTGACTGTAATCGGATAGTACGTTCCACCTTTCACCGTCGCGTCGTTGGCGATGATGAGGCACTCGCGATCGGCAATGCGACCGATGCCCGTCACCATGCCCGCGCCCGGTGCGTCATTGTCGTACATGTCCCAGGTCGCCAGCGTACTGAACTCGAGAAACGGCGTGTCCGGGTCGACCAGCCGTTCGATGCGGTCGCGTACGAACAGCTTGCCGCGCTTCAGATGTTTCTCCACGACGGCCGGTCCGCCCCCCTGGCGTACCTTGGCGGAGCGTTCGCGCAGTTCCGCCACGAGCCCTTCCATGTGCGTTTTGTTGGCTTGAAAGGTCGGGTCGCCGGTTTGGATTTTCGATGCAATCTGGTCCACGATGCGGAAATCCCTTGGGGTTCGCTGTTGAAAACCGCGGTTAATGTAACGGCAGAGGCGCGGGCGCGAAAGCGGGAGCATCGGGCTGACTTGACGATTCCGGCCGATCCTCGTCCAATGAGCCGGAGGAAGCTGCATTTTTGGTTGAAAAGGCACGGAGGCCTGCGCGGAAAACCCATGCTCAAACCCACTGTCCAAGTCGATCATTCCCACGGCGTATGTGCGCTTACCGGCCGCAAACTCGAAGAGGGCGAGGAATTTCATTCCGTCCTGTTCGAAGA
>CAZKIN010000223.1:0-1611 GCA_964552515.1 uncultured Phycisphaeraceae bacterium | reverse complement strand
TCCGGATGTCGGAGCGACCGGGTTTCTCCGAAGTTGACCGGACCAGCGCTACCCCTCTTTGATGCGGCCGGCATCGTGAATGCCAACCTGGCGAAGGTGCGCGGCACGCTCCGCGCTAATGGCTCAATAGACGCGAAAGTGACCATGCCCAACGGCAGTCGGCGCAGCCTGAACCTTGACGGCGTACTTTTCTTTCTGGAGCCGCGATTCCTGCGCCTGGACCTCAAGAGTTTCGGGGAGCGGCAAATGCTCCTCGGTTCCAACCTGACGGAGTATTGGGTTTACGATCGGGAAGAGGACAGCTACCAATGCGGCAAGCATGGTGACCGCGGAGCGCTGCCGGGGGGAATTCGCATTCGCCCGTCACAGTTGATTGACGCTCTGGGTCTGACGCCAATTCCGGTGCAGGCCGTTTCGCCCGACGGCGTGCGCCGCGTGCAGCGTATCGAAGGCGAATATCAGCAGATCCTCTTTCTCGACCGCGATGCACAAGGCCAGCTCGGTTTGCAGAAGGAATACTGGCTCGATCGCAATGAGCCGCGATTAATTCGCCGTGTCGTCTTCCGCGATGCCGAAGGGCAACTGGAAATGGACGCCTGGCTTGATGACTATGTCGTTTCCGATGCCGGCGGCGCCATGCTCCCGCGCACCCTGCGCGCCCGCTGGCCGCGCGAAGGCGCGGAGATCAACTTCAAATTCACCAAGTGGACCATCGAGCCGTCGGTCAAGGCCGATGGCATTCAGTTTGCAACGCCTAGGGAGTGCCGGAACGTGAATCTGCCGCGCGTCGACGAACGGCAAGAACGAGATGAATGATTCCGTGGGAGTGCCGTTGATTTAGCACGCATGATTTTCCTCAGTTTTCTTGGGGAGACGTTGATGTACGCAAAAGTCTCGACGTGGTTGATCCTTGTGCTCTTCAACGTCGCCTGCCAGCAGCCCGCCGCTCAGCGATCCGAACGCGCCGCCAAATTCACCGCAGAGGCGGAAGCCGCATGGAGCGCGCAAGCCGCAAGAATCAAAGATGAAATCGAGGCCAATCCGCAACATCCGTGGGCGGGGTGGTACTACCACGGCGACGGCATGGGTGTGAATGCATCTCTTGCGCTTGCCCCACGATCCGGGTTCGTTTTCCAGTGGACAGGCTGCATAGGTGTATATGATCGCAACTATGGAGATGTGCAACTTGCACACGATGGATCGATCATCCTATCACCGACTTTCGAAAATGACCGTCGTGGATTTCAGGGCATCGGTTTGGAGTTGATTCCCGTTCCTTGGGGGCAGCGCCGGTACCTTGTTCCGGTCGACGAAGTCGCGCGGTTTAGTAATACGGTCAACAGTGGCAGTGAACCGCGCAATGAGAGTTTAGGCTTTTTCTTTTTGCGCGACGGTGACCACGAAAAGCCGGTAACCGGTCCACCGTCGTTACCCGAAAAATACCAGGCATTGCTACTCGCCGCACCGATTGTCGCGGAAATTGTGGCGGTGGAGCCAGCAATGATGGAAGAAGGCGTGGCCAGGATTCGTTTTCAGAGGACCAAGGCAACGCTGAAGTTCACAGGGCCGGGAAATCTTGCGCCCGGGATGAGCCTTCAGATCGCCGAGCCA
>CAZKIN010000222.1:0-6489 GCA_964552515.1 uncultured Phycisphaeraceae bacterium | reverse complement strand
ACAACTTTTCGCTGGTTATTCTGGGGATTATCTTCGTTTCGATTCTGCCGGGGATTATTGAAATCGTTCGGCATCGGCGCGCGGCCGCGCGGGCAGCACAAGTTCCCAGCGAAGGCACATAGACAAGATCAGTCCCCTATGCGGCACGCGCAAGGGTGTTTTTCCACCACCCCGGGCGCCGCACTTGGATAGCCAAACACCGGCTACACGCACCCTGCGGCGCGCCCGCTACCTGGCAGCGGCGTAAGCCTGTTCCAATCGAATAACACAGGGTCCGATAACCGGTTTTTGCGGCTTGTCCGGTGAGTTGGTCCGCGCGGCAGAGAGGCGGGTCGGCGCGGGGAGTGCCAAGTAGTTGGCATTCGTGCGCTTGCTCGGGCGGGGGACGATCGGGGCAGGCTGCGGCAAAGGAGGATTGCACCACGAAGAACACGAAGGACACGAAGAAGATTGAGAAGAAGATGACGTACGGTGGCGTTGCGCGGACTGCAGGCGCGGAGCTTGCCAGTTAACTGGCATCACGCTTCAGGCGGCGGCGCGGGTGACTGGTCACTGGCACGGGCGGTGCTGATGGCCGTGCCACATTCGGGACACACGCCGGAGGTGTTGCCGGTGAGATCATAGGCGCAGCGCTGGCAGCGATGGTGCCTGCGACGATGTCGGCGCCGTGCGGCGAGCGACGTGAAATACGCCAGCGGAATCCCCGCGAGCACGCTGGTAGCAAGCGCATGCGGAAGGCAGAGCACTTCGTGCCAGGTGGTCAGTTCGTTGTCGGCGTACCAAAGCAGCCGACCGATGCGGAGCCGGGTGCGGATTGGGCCGGAGTGCTGGATGCAGACGTTTCCCTGCGGGTGGGCGGTTAGCCCGCAGATGTCGCAAGCGTGGCGACTGCCAAGGATAATGACGAGCATGGGACCGTGGCCAACGCGGACATGTAAGTTGCCGGCGCGGATTTCAATCAGCTTCTCGCGGGTCAGCGGCGGAATGGCCTCGACAAATACCCAAAGCAGCAGACAGGTCAGGCCGGCCAAGGTCGGGAAGATGACGAAAGCGAGTCGTCTCATGGCCGGTATCCCTTGCGACAAGTCGGCTATGTGATCTTAGACGCGGCCGGAGGCGCGGGGTTCCCGCATTCCGGGCATATTCCTGATACGTTGCCCGTGAGGTCGTAGTTGCAGTGGCGGCAGTGGCCGGGACGTCGGCGGAGCGCAGACCAGGTGCAGTGGAGAGGGTATGCGCCCAAGAGACAGGCAAGCAGCCAAGGGGAAACGGACAGATCAAAATTGGTCCTGCGACCACTCTGGTCAACGTCGAACCGAAAAAAGTGGCGGATTCTGAAAGTTGGATTCCGCGAAAATCCGCAGCGACTTTGTCGTTCGTCGTCCAGCGGGCAATAGCCATTGGAATCGGCATGACGCCGCAGCCTGCAGTGCGGACAGGGGCGGATGTACGTGTAGGAAAGTGAAACCCAAGGTCTCCATCCTATGATTACCGTGTGCGCGTCGGCGCGGAGCACTTCGCGAATCCGTACTGTCTGGGGCGGCCCCAAGCGCGCAGCGACATCCAAGCCGAAGGCACCGAGTGCGGCGAGCGTGAGAATAATGGCCAGTGACAGTCGAATCATGTTCATTCGTTACCGGTATACGCATCCTGGTTGACGCTGCTTTCTTTGTACACCTGGGGCGTAGCTGGAGTTCCACATTCTGGACACACGCCGGAGGTATTGCCGGTGAGGTTGTAAGTACACTTCTTGCAGTGGCCGGGTGGGATGCGGCGGCGAATGGCGGAAATCAAGTAGACGAGGGGGTAGGTCAATACGAGAGAAGCAAACGTCCAATGGGCAACTGACAAAACGTAACTGGCGTGACGGCCACCCAGATTATGTTTGAGGCAAAAAACCGACCCAACTTCAAACGTCCAAGTCTTTTGATGCACAATGCACGCCATTTCATCGCGACCCGGACAATAGGAATCGACTTGACCTCGGTGCCATTCGTGACGCCATTTATTACAGTGCCAACAGGGTTGACTGACGACGTAATTGAGGGAGATGCGCGGCATCCAACTTACCCCAAGAGAATGCGCACCAGCGCTCAACACTTCGCATCCTCGTACTTGGGTGGGCGGTCCCAAGCGTGCGGCGACATCCAAGCCGATGGCGGCGAGCGCGGCGAGCGTGAGAGTAATGGCCAGTGAGAGTCGAATCATGTTCATTCGTTACCGGTATACGCATCCTGGTTGACGCTGCTTTCTTTGTACACCTGGGGCGTAGCAGGAGTTCCACATTCTGGACACACGCCGGTGGTGTTGCCGGTAAGGTTGTAGGAGCACTTCGTACAGTGGCCGGGGCGGATGCGGCGGCGGGCAACTAGCCAACGAATGATTGTGATCCCGAGGAGGCATGCGAAAGGGATCGCAAACCATTGCAGCGAAATGATGCCTTCGTACCCGCCACTACGGGACAGAGTTCGTAATTGAAATCCGGGGACCCGAGTAAGTTGCTTCATAGGAAAATCAAGAACAGACAACCTACGTTCATCGTGATTCGGACAGTCGCCCATGCATAGTCTCCTCATTCCGTACAATTTGACACCGCATGAAGGACACATCTCAAATGGGCTCGTAGCAAATACAATAGACTCCGCATTTGCCGCAAGATTCCAATGTCGGCGAAGAAAGACGCCATCGAAGAGTTGCATCCGTCTATTCGTATTCGAATGCAGCGCCGGGAGTACAAGTAAGGTAACTGTCGCGAGAAAACAGGCTGAAAAGAGAGTGCACTGGATGGTTTTTCGGAGCATGATGACATCATCGTACCGGCAATGGCGGCAGTGAAAAAGGATTGCCAGAAATTGAAGGAATTTCCAAACCGAATCGGGAAACGAGGCAATGGCGACGTTTGGAAAATCCTGCACCCCTGCCGGGGTGCGGAGAATCGAGTGCGCGATTTCCGGGGGTGCTACGCTACCCCCGGCTAATTTCCGAAATCCCTCCGGGATAAAGCGGCGGTTGCGTGATGGAATGGGGCGCGGGCAGCCACAAGTGCCAAATATGAGTCAGTTATCGTATCGATTGCGCACGGTCGATCGTGTGGTGAAGGACAACCGAGAGAACGAGTCCGCTTCCTTACGGGCGCAGTACTGTGGGAGTGCCACATTCGGGACACACGCCGGAGGTGTTGCCGGTAAGGTTGTAGGCGCAATCAACGCATAAATTGCGGCGCTTGCGATGCCGAATACGCATACGTCCGGCAATGGCAGTGAATAACGGGTAAGACCCCAGCACCAGTAACAACAGGCCGAAGTGTATTGTCAGGTCTAGTCGCATGTATGCACCGGGTGAATGCCAAAGCTCGAAACCAAAGACTCGTGCGGGGAGGCGGGCGCTGTATTGTCGTATCGTTGTCCAATTCCACTGTGATGTTGCGCTTTGCCATTGTAAGTCAACCGTTCCGTAACCGAGATTGATTGTCACATAGCCATCAGGAAACAAATGGCTGAAATGCAGCTTGGCGAATGAAGAGCGCGCCCATAGAACCAACGTCACGATAGTGGCCGTGGTCAAGACGAAAAACAGCACATGGCGAATTTTCCCACGAGTCTTCAAGTCGGTGCCTTATGATTGGACTGGAGAATCCTGTTGCCACATTCGGGACACACGTCGGAAGTGTTGCCGGTAGTATTGCAGGCACATTTCGGGCAGTGGGCGGGTGGAATGCGGCGGCGGGCGCGGAGCCAGAGGAAGAGAGTGATGGCGGGATAGAGTGCGAAGAGGCCGGTGAGAAACCACCACGTCGCGGAAATGCCGAAACCGAACAGGCCCAGAGGATCGACGCGGATTTGCATGCCGGGGATGGAGAACCAGGGCTGCAGCGGTTCGGGCTCAATTGTCATGTGAAAGGAAGGGCCGAGCGGACAACCCGGCAGGTGATGAAACCAGGGACCGATGCTGTGCACGGAACAATGATTGCATATGGAGCTGCGGTGCGCGGCCAGGGCGAGCTGCGCAGGGTTGGCCCAGACGGACACGCGGTGGCCGACATAGTATCCTTCATGAAGCTGGATAGTGCCCAGCGTACCCGGCGGGACAAGAGACAAGGTCAGCATGGAGAGCGCGGCCACCGTGCCGGCGATGACGAGTGTGCGTTGGATGGTGCGGCGGAGCATGGGGTCAATCGTACCTGCGGGGATGGCGGGGAAAAAGGGAATGGCGGAGCCATGCTGGCAGATGCGGCCGGCCTACCAGGTCCGCTGCTTTTTGGAGGAGCTTGCCATACGATGAAATCCCGCAGAATCTGTGCGCTCATCCGGACGCCGGATGGATGGTGAAGGTAAAAAATTGGAAGGAGATATACGATGGCCTATGTCGATGGATTTGTTTTTCCCGTGCCGACCAAAGGCATGGCAGCTTATCGCAAGATGGCCATGCGCGCCGGGAAAATCTGGCGGGAACATGGCGCGCTGGAATACCGCGAGTGCGTCGCCGACGATCTGAACGTGCCGATGGGGCTGCCCTTTCCCAAGCTGGTGAAGCCGAAGAAGGGCGAGGTCATCTGCTTTTCGTGGATTGTCTACAAGTCCAAGGCGGAGCGCAACCGCGTCAACGCGAAGGTCATGAAGGACCCGCGCCTCATGGCCGGCATGGACCCGAAGAACATGCCGTTCGACTGCAAGCGGATGACTTATGGCGGGTTTAAGGTGATCGTAGATATGTGACGCGGGCAAATGGACGGTTAGTTGAAGGCGATGGACAGGCGGGCGAAATCCGCCAGGTCCACGTCGCCGTCCTGGTCCAGGTCGAACGCGACGCCCGCGGCCGTCGGCAGGCCGAGCGGTCCGGTCCACTGCGTGGAGAGCAGCAGGTAGTCGAGTTCGTCGACCACGCCGCTGGCGTCAAGGTCGGCGCTGACCGCCGGAAGGACGCGGGCCACGCGGAAGCCGACGTACCGGCTGGTCGCGGATGCGGTGGTGAAGGTGCGGCCCGCTGACTTGAGCAAGTCACTGGTCCCCGCGTCGTTGAAGCTGCCGCCGCGAATCGCGCGGAAGTTGATGCCCTGGGCGTGCGGGCTGTAACGGCACTGCATCCACTGGTGCACGTTGCCGGACAAATCGTGTATGCCGAAGCTGTTGGCGGTCGGCGTGGCGGGGTAGGCTGGAGCGGCGTGGGGTCCGCCGTAATAGCCGACAGGTGTGGTCATGCCGAGGGTGCAATCGACCGCGTCCTCGAAGGGATCGGCGCTGCAACGATAGTTGGCGTCGAGTCCCGCGCCCGCGCCGACAGTGGCCATGAGGTCACGTCCGAAGCCGTAGAGACGATTCACGCCGGCCACGCGGTCCCATGCCGCGGCCTTGAACCATTCGTTGTACAAGTCCGCGGCGTCGATGGCCGGGTTGACGTTGCTTACGGCGTCGTCCATGGGCAGGCGGAAGCCCGGAGAGGAAGTGACAAACACATGTCGCTCGGCGTCGGTGAGATCGCGCGCCGCCCAGATGGTGTCGCTGACGTTTACCGGTCGCCAGCCGGAAAGCAGCGCCGCACTGCTTTCGGCATAGCAGCGCTGGGCGGGCGTGAAACCCTGGTCGATGGTCAGCCAGTTGGCGAACTTCACCGCGCCATACCAACTGACGCCGGTTACCGGGTGGAAGGTTGCATCGATCGGCGCAGTGACCACCTGATAGGCGACGCCGTCGAATGAAATCTGTCCGGCGGCCGCGGGCGCGAACATCTTGACCGTCCGTCCGCCCGCACCGGAGCCAGTTTCGCCGACGGTGGCGAAGTTGACGTAGACATCGCCGGTGGCGGTGTCGAAGTACATGTACTGGCCGCGCTCGTTGGTGGGATTGGCCAATGCACTGTTAAGGAACGCCGCGAATTCAGCGTTGGTTGCGTGAAAAGTTCCGAGGGCGAACGTGTGCGCCGGGCCGTTGGGCTGCGCGGCGGATGCCGAAACCACGGATTCGCCCACCGTGAACCGGGGTGCCACCACAGTGACATCAATCGTTCGCGAAAAGATGAGATTGTTCGTCGTGTCCGTGAAGTTCACGGCCGCGGTGTGCAATCCGGCGGGCAGCAGCGCCGTTTGCGCCGCGTCCACGGAGACCACGATCGGCGCGGCGGAGAATGGCGGAATGGTGCCGGTCGCCGCCGCCTGACCATTAATCCGCACCCAGGGCGCACCCGCGCCAGGCGCAGCGGCCCACGCGAGCGCGACCGGGCCGCCGTTGGTGAGCACATAAACTTTGGCGGGCACACGAACCGCCCCGCCGCCGATGGCGGTGGTCACATAATCCGCGCCCGGCGTGACGGCGAAGGTCGTACTCACCATTAGTTTGACCGCGCGAACGGATTCCGCGCCGGTGACCAGGTCGGTGATGACGATGTTGCCCTCGTAAGCGCCATTTTCCAATTCCTCCGCCGCATCCGTCAGTGCCACAATAGTGACATCCATCTGACCGGCGGCCAGCTCGAGGTCCGTCGCTTCCGCTTCCA
>CAZKIN010000221.1:3760-6572 GCA_964552515.1 uncultured Phycisphaeraceae bacterium | reverse complement strand
CGAGTGGGCAACCTCGTTTACGGCATCGAAACCTACCATCGACAATTCTACTTGCTCGATCCGAACACGGGCGCGGCCACCATCATCGGCCCTCGGACTCCGCAAACGGGAATTATGAGCCTGGCCTATGATTCCGTGAACGATCGGATGTTTGCCGTGGATGTTCCCTCCGACAAATTGGTGCGGATCAATCGGGTGACGGGTGTAACGACAAATATCGGTCTCATTGGGGCGATTTACGGCAACACTCGCGCTCTCGCTTATGACAAGGTTTCCGGGTTGCTGTATGCCGCACACAAGAACAACAGCAATCAATTTACTACGCTGTATACGGTGAATCCGAGCAACATGCAGTTGAGCGAAGTCATGGTGATTCCGACCAACGCCTTTCAACTTTACGACGAGTTGGAATTCCACAACGACGAGTTGTACGCTGTGCTGTCCCTCGGCCCGTTTACTTCCTGTCAATTGCAGCACATAAACCTAGACACGTTGGCAATCACCAATGTCGGACCCGTGATTCCAAACGTCTCGGCGCACTCGCTGGTTATTCAAACTGCTCCGGAGGATTTTATCTGGAGCGTGATGTCCGGGCCGGGCGTGGTGACTTTTGATGACACAGGATTGGTAGACGCCGAGGTGTCGTTTTCCGAGCCGGGCACATACGTGCTTGCTTTGACCGTCTATGCTGAAGCAGGTCCGGTGATTGATCATGTTTCTATTGAAGTCACCAGCGGTGCATGTCAGATCGACACCGACGCCGATGGAATTGTGGATTGCCTGGATGAATGCCCGAACGATCCATTGAAATCGGTGATGGGCCAATGCGGCTGTGGGTTAGTAGATACGGATACGGATGGCGATGGCCTAGCCGATTGTGTAGATGGCTGCCCGCTCGATGCTGAGAAATCTACGCCCGGTGCATGCGGATGCGGAATCGTAGATTCGGATTCGGATGGCGATGGTGCGGCCGATTGTGTAGATGCTTGTCCCAATGACGCGGGCAAGGTCGAATCAGGCCTGTGCGGATGTGGGCTTTCAGATGCGGATTCGGATGGCGATGGCACCGTCGACTGTCTGGATGGATGTCCTTCCGATCCGAACAAGACATTCGATGGCGTTTGTGGGTGCGGAATCAGCGATGGCGACTTCGATGGCGATGGCGCGCTCGATTGTCTGGAGGAATGCCCCGCCGATCCGGGCAAGATTCTGCCGGGCTTATGTGGGTGCGGCATTGCGGACACGGATAGTGACGGTGATCAGACACCGGATTGTCTGGATGGCTGTCCCGATGACCCGAACCTGATTGAAGCGGGTGTATGCGGTTGCGGTGTCCCGGCGGTGGATACGGATGGCGACGGTGCTCCGGATTGTGTGGATGGCTGCCCCGCCGATGCTTTGAAAACTGATCCCGGCATGTGCGGGTGTGGAATTCAGGACGTTGACTCCGATGGTGACACGGTGGCCGATTGCAACGACGGCTGTCCCGACGATCCAAACAAGATAGTGATGGACCTGTGTGGATGCGGCGCGCCGCCTTCGTGTGACGATGGCAACGCCTGCACCCAGGATTTATGTGATCCGCAATCCGGATGTGTACACATTGACATGAGCGCGTTGTGCGACGACGGACTCTTCTGCTCTGGTCTGGAAACGTGCGATCCGCAATTGGGCTGCTTGGTGGGCGTTGATCCATGCAACGGAGATGCTTGCAATGAAAACACAGATTCTTGCGGATCCGCGCAGCCGAAACTGTGGATGGTGTTCGGCGGTGCGCCGAGCATCCCAGCTGTCGGTGTGGTGGAACAGTCGGACATCGTTTCCTACGAACCGGTGGCTGGTGTTTGGGCGTTGGAATTCGATGGCAGCGATGTGGGTTTGACTGGGCAACGGATCGATGGCTTTGCCCGACTTGCCTCTGGTGAGCTCCTCGTCAGCTTCGACATTCCGCTTGACATTTCTGGTCTCATTGGCGGACCCGGGGGTGCGACGTTGGTCGACGACTCCGACATTGTCATGTTTTCGCCTGTCTCGCTGGGTGAGAATACGGTGGGCACTTTCACCTTTTACTTTGATGGCAGTGACGTCGGCTTGGCGGCCGACAATGAAGACGTTGATTCCATCAGCATCTCGCCGGATGGTCGTCTGGTTCTGTCGACGCTGGGCGCGGTGATTGCGCCGGGTGTCAGCGGTGCGACACATGACTTGTTTGTCATGAACGCCACGTCGCTGGGCAGTGTGACGGCCGGGACCTTCGAAATGTACTTCAAAGGGGCCAGCGTGGGTTTGTCCGCTGGAACGGAGAATGTAGTTGGTTCGACGATTCTAGCGAATGGCGAACTCCTTATGTCTACATCCGGCCCATTCGCGGTCACCGGTTTGTCAGGTACGAACAAGGATGTCGTTCGGTTTGTGCCGACTGTGCTGGGCCTGTCTACTCAGGGCACTTTTTCCATGTTTCTGCAAACGATGCCGTTGGGCATTCCCGCCACCGCGCGCGTTGCAGAATTGGAATGGGTTCCTTAGCCGGCTTTGGTTTTCCATGGCCGACGTCGGGCATTTTGCCTGCGTCGGTCATCCGTACGCAAACCCACTTGAAACTCGTCGGCAATTATCTTTACCTGGCGCTAGCCGAGGTCGCGTCCAAAGCGGCCACCCTCGCTGCATTCGCCTACATGGCGCGGGTGATCGGGCGCGAGGGCATGGGTGCCATTGAATTTGCGTCGGCCGCAATGCTTTGCGCGGCGTTGGCGGTGGACATGGGGTTTGGATCCTACGGCGCGCGGGAAATCGCCAAGCATCCCGAGCGCAC
>CAZKIN010000221.1:0-3660 GCA_964552515.1 uncultured Phycisphaeraceae bacterium | reverse complement strand
ACATGGGGTTTGGATCCTACGGCGCGCGGGAAATCGCCAAGCATCCCGAGCGCACAGGCGAACTGACCGCGCAAGTTCTCTTCGTTCGACTTCTCCTGGGCGTTGTTGCATTTCTGGGATTGATCCTGCTCTCCAGTGTGACGAGCAGTGCCGTGGTGAACAGTCGCTTGCTGATTGTATTTGGATTGAGTCTGCTCTGCCTGCCATTCCTGTTGCAATGGGTATTTCAGGGTCATGAATGGATGGGCGCAGTGGCGGGTCTGAACCTGCTTCGACAGCTCATCTTTGCGGTCGTGGTGTTTGCGGCGCTGCGCGGCCCGGAAAGCCTGATGGTTGCGGCTTGGGCCGAGTTTGCGGGTACCTTTCTCACTGCGATTCTGGGCATGTGGTTGTATCGGCGATGGTTCGGTCGCCACATTCGTTTGGTTTTTACCGCATCGCGCGAAGTCATTGCACACAGCGCCACCATCGGCCTGAGCCAGGTGTTCTGGTCGGTCAAGATGTTTGGCGCGACGGTGGTTCTGGGACTTTTAGTGACATCGCAGCAAGTGTCTGATGTGGCATACTTCGGTGGTGCAATGCGCATCCTCGTTGCCATGCATGCTTTCATCTGGCTCTACTATTTCAACCTGCTTCCCGCCATGGCGCGTTGTTGGCGGGAGGGACGTGTAGAGTTCGCGGCGCTGCTGGGTGACTCCATGCGCATTGTCGGATGGGCCGCACTGGCCGGAGGGTGGCTGTGGATCGTACTCTCGCCATTCGTGATGGGATTGGTTTATGGCGGTCAATACGGGCCGGCCGTGCCGGTTTTGCAATGGATGGGCGGAGTTGCGGTACTGGCGGCCATTTCAGGACACTTTAGACTTGGCCTGATCGCGTGCGGCTACCAAAAGGATGAAATGCTTACGGCCGCGCTCGGCGCTGTGGTTGCATTGGTACTCATTCCCGTTGGTTTTCACCTGGAAGGACCAGTAGGCGCCGCGGCGGGTTTGGTGGTGGCGGAGGCGGTGGTGTGGTTGGCCGCATGGCTGCTGGCCACCCGGCGAATGGGCACGTCGGATCACGCGGCCACTTTGGTGAAGCCGCTGCTTGGTGTAACTCTTGTTGCACTTTCGGTCTGGCTGATGGGGCTGCGCGAACCGCTTGCACAGGCATCGATCGGTTTTGCACTCCTCGTGGTCGCCGGATGGGTGCTGGATGCCCCGTTGCGCGGAATGTTGCGCCGGCTGATCGGGTGGCCGCCGCGCCGCATGGAGGCGGTGGCTCGACCATGATGCTACAGCAGGCAAGCTGGCGGATTTTCCTGACGGTGTGGATTGTCTGCTGTCTCCATTTTGCAACCAACACCGTGCGCGAAATTTATCCCGCGCTGGCGCTGGGGGATCACTTCAGTTTTGACGTAAGAGACTATGCCGGACTGCATCCCGATATTTTTGAATTGCCGGGCCGCGGCTGGTTCATCAACAACAACCCCGGTGCGTCGATGGTCGGGGCTGTTCCATACGTCTTGGCGCGGCCAATCATAGATCGGGTCGTACGAAAGGTGCAGGCCGACCGGCAGGCCCGCGGACAAACCGAGCCACCCCACTTCGATTCTCCCTGGCCGATGGCGCAGGAGTTTTACAAGCAGAGTTTTCAACGCGGTTACGATATTAAGTTTGGACTTGCGGCGGGGGTAATGCAAGTGGGCGCGATGGCACCGCTCACGGCGCTGGCTGCGGTAGTCATGTTCCGGCTGCTGGCTGCAAGAACGGCTTCGATTCCAGGTGCCGCGATCTTGGCACTCTTATTTGCTTTTGCCACACCGCTGCTCTTCCGCAGCGGACAGCTCAACCAAAACCTGCTTGTTGCGCATTGCGGACTGTTCGCTTTTGCCACGCTCTGGAGGCCTTGGGATCAAGCAATCAGTGTTTCGCCGCGCAGTTATGTGCTGGCCGGGCTCCTCGCAGGCTTTGGGGTCGTTTGTGACTATAGCGGTCTCGTAGTTCTCGCCGCCATGTCGGTGTATGCCGTGCTGAAGTGGTGGGGCACCGCGCCCATTGCACGACGTCCGTTGGGCATCGTACTTTTCTTTGTCGGTGGACTCGCCGGACTGTGCGTGCTATGGGCTTATCAATGGTCCTGCTTTGGGCACCCACTCTATCCGGCACAACATTACATGCCCGCCGCGAACTTCACTGATCGAGGCTATCAGGGTTTCAGCATGCCGCAGGTAGACCTGCTCATGGCAACCGCATTCGATCTAAGATTCGGACTCTTCGTCTCCGCGCCGCTCCTCCTGCTTGCACTATGGTTTCCTGCATGGCGCCAGCGCATTCGACTGGTTGGCGCATCGGAGTTTGCTCTCATAATCATGCTTTGCGGCGGATTGTTTCTTTTTTGTTCCGCCAACCAATATGGTCGGATGCAGTTCAACACCGGTGTGCGGCATATCGTCCCAGCGGTTCCCTTTTTGTTCCTATTGGCCGCAGGATGCCTGTTAAAGATGCCGCGTCTCGCTGCGGTGCTGCTCGCCGTTGGCGCAACGTACGTCTCCTGGTGTCTCGCCATGTACCGCGATGTGGAGCAGGGGCAGTGGGGACTTCCCGATGTCGTCATAAACATCACGCTCGGCGGTCTGCAGTTGCCCTGGTTGACTACGCTGTCGCGCATGCCGGGGCTGTTGCCGCTTCCCGCCGGAGTACCAGTTACTGGCGCATCCTTGTTGATTCTTGCGGGCGGTTGTATCGCGGCGATCTGGCTGGTGAAGCCTAAACCTGAATTGAATCCGCATGGACACTAAACAGTCACAACCACGCTGGATGGAGAATTTGGTGTATGTGGCACTCCTCAGTGCTGCGGTGTGCGGGCCCATGCTTTGGCTCCATCGCGACAGTCCGCGCAACCTCATCTCCTTCCATGGCACATTGCACGCAGCCCTGGGACAACGGTTCGCCGAGGGCGTTGTTCCGCCGGAAAATCCCTTTTTTGCCGGAGAAACGGTTCGCTACTATTGGTTTTATCACGCGGTGGGACACATGCTGGCTCGCGTCGCGAACCTGAGCGTCATTTATGCCTTCGAGATCATATCGGTGCTCAGTGTCATCATTGTGGCGGTCGCGGCTGTCGCATTAGGCCGACGCTTGCACGGCACCGCCTCGGTCGGTGCAATTATTTTCTTGCTCGTCATGGCGGGCGCGAACCCGTTCGGTTGGGGAATCCTGCTCGCCAAGGTGGCGCGCGATGGTACAAGAATCATGAATGGCCCTGCGGATGCGGTGGTATCGCCCATGCTGCAGCAAGTGCAATTTGACGATCACCGCTTTGGACCGAACTTCACCTATTTCATGCACATGACCTCGCGCGCGGCCTCGATCGCGCTGCTGCTGCTCACGTTGTGGTTCCTCTGGGAATGGTTGTGCAAGGGTCGCAGAGCGCCGATTCTGCTGCTACCTGTAGCGGCGGCGATCATGGTCGCGATGAGTCCCGTGCTGGGGATGGCCGTCGTGGGTGCCTTGGCGCTGAGTTTGCTCGCGATGCAGGTCTGGCAGCGCGGCGGTGCAAAGCTGCTGGGTGAGGCGCATGTCTTGCCGCGTTTGATTTCCGGCGCGGTGTTGCTCGGCATCGGGGCACTGCTTGCACTGCCGACAATGCTTAACATCCTCGGCAAGACCAGCCCGA
>CAZKIN010000220.1:0-6574 GCA_964552515.1 uncultured Phycisphaeraceae bacterium | reverse complement strand
ATCTACTGGCCGCGGAACGCGTGACCGACGGCCAGCGGCAGGCTCTTCGGCACGGGGTGATCACGGGCGAACGGGAGCTGGTGCGCCTCGCGGACGCGGCGGATTGCCGTGACGACCGGTAAGGAATTGCCGAAGAAATGGTTTCCAAAGCGGGGCGGACTCTGGTAAAATCGCAGCATCGACACGGTCTGGAGATGCGTCATGTCGCGTGGTTGGTTCTTAATCGCTGGGCTTTTCATTCTAGGGATGCCCTGCACAGTAACTCTTCGCGCCAACGAATGCATGCCGCCGAGCAGTGGACCGGATGTGGTGGTGATGGATGTAGCGGGCACGGATTATTGGGATACGATTGGGAGCATTTCGGCATTCAGCTTCGGTTCCGACGTGCTGAACAAGGGCAATGCACCGCTTCCCTGGAACGGGCAGGTCGGCATCGGACAGAATGTGTACCGGCTTAAAGACAACCGGTTTGAACAAATCGGAATGAGTTGGGTGAAAGTCGTGTCCGGCCCTACAACCGACTCTACATACTGCATGTGTGTTCCGCCGGGCGGTCCGTTCCTTGGCGTTGGTTGTTCCGATGTGTATGCCGCAACTACCAACGGTACACAACCTTTTTTGGGACCGCGATCGACAGTCGACGCTTTTGCTGGCACGGTTCCAATTCTTGGCGGCACTATTACGAATGATCTTGAGCGACGGGTACAAGTTCAAGTCAACGATATGGATCCGGCGCTTAATCCTGATGCGCAATATTTCGCCGAAATCCAACTTGTTTCCCCGTCTGACTCGAACGCGGGAAACTCGCTGAATAACAGTTCTCACGAAGCTCGAACTGTCACTTTCGTAAGTGGAACTTGGCGTTTCAGTACAAGCGGTGCAACGACGATCTCTAAGAATCCCGCCATCTTTTCGTGGAGCAGCATTGATCCTTTAGTCAATATCTCAACCTTGGATGTACCTGACGAAGGTCGCTATTATTTGGGTTCTCGCGTATCCGACAATGGTGACGGGACTTGGCATTTTGAATATGCGATCTTGAATTTCAATTCGCATCGTAGTGCAATGAGTTTTGCCGTTCCAGTTTCTCAGGGTATTGTCGTGACGAATCTCGGCTTTCACGACATTGATTACCATAGCGGCGAGCCATATGACCGAACCGATTGGCCGGGTGTCCATGCAAATGGCACCGTAACCTGGTCAACGGAATCATTCGACCAAAATCCCAACGCCAACGCGCTGCGCTGGGGCACGCTCTACAACTTCCGTTTCGACGCGAATGGTCCGGCGGCACCCGCAAATGGTGCTCTTGGACTATTTCGACCGGGCAGCCCGGAAGCGGTGGCCGTCGAAGTCCCGGCACCGGTTATTGTGGTGCCACTATTGTCAGCTTGGTTGCTACTCCTAATGTGCGCGGCATTGGTGGTGGCTGCGCTGGTGATTCTTCGCCTCAATGCGAAGTGTGTCGCTTAAGCGACGTGCGGCGTTCATACAAGCAACAGCACTTTTTTGAAGGCGGGTGGAAAATGTCATGGTTGCGGACTGGGTATTTCGCGGCGCTTGCTTTGATCACGGTCGAGAATCTTTCGACTCACGCGTCACCGCAGATTGAAGGCCAATGGAGCGACCTGTATACGTGGCCAATCATGGCGGTCCATTGTGCGGTTTTGCCCGATGGCAACTTATTGTGCGTTACCGAGGAAGAACCGGACGCGACAACTTGCCCAAATGATGACGAACCGCCGACAGGAATTGATCAGGAAAAGCGGGTTGTACTCTTCGACCCAGCCGGGAACACTGTTCATTGTATGAAGGAGCCGAATCTACAGGGTGTGGGGGGCGTAGAATATTATGACCCCAATCATTGCCAAATCAATCAAGATCCGGACGTTCGTTGCAAGGCACACTTATTTTGTTCTGGTCACACTCATCTTGCTGACGGACGCCTCGCTTTCTTTGGCGGACAAGGAACAGGATTGGATAAGGGTTATAGTTCGTCTCACGACAAGACCATAATCTATGATTACACCGAGTCAGAGGAGGCCGCACGCTGGTCCGTGGCGGATGTCATGCCATCAGGAGTTTATAACTCCGGAAAGCGATATTATCCGACTGTAACCGCGTTGGGTGACGGTTCGCACTTGGTTGTGTCCGGCGGTAAGGACTGTGTGCCGTGGACTCTTGAAGAATCTTGCGGCCCTAATGAGGAAACTGATGCCGACATTCCAATAATATTCACCCCCTTCCATGCCACTGAAAGCCAATATGCGGAGCTCACGGATGCCACCCAGTATTTCAACTGGTATCCCTTCAATTTCGTGCTCTCCGATGGGACCGTTTTGTCGGTAGGCGGGCATTACTTTGGAGCTGAAGAACCGGACCCCCAAACCACGCCTCCTTCTTCGAATCCCGTTCCAACGTTTCGACTCAACCTTGCAACGCAGGCATGGACTGAGCTGACGACGTCCCCGATCAAGGGCGGGAGCGCGGTGATGTACCGTCCGGATAAGATCATGAAAGCAGGCGGGGGGCTGGCAACCAGTGGCAGTTGCAACGCGATAGATGACACGACGACTAACCGCGCGTTTGTGCTAGATGCAAGACAATCCAATCCAACTTGGAGCGAAATCGATTCGCTTAGTACTGCCCGAGTTCATCACGTGCTCATTACGTTGCCTAACGGAGAGGTGATGGCGCTAGGCGGCAGCGCGGTAACAGACCCAGATACGGGTTGTTATGGGTCAGTCCTCGCTCCTGAAATCATCAACCCCGAAGAAGCAACGCCTACTTGGCGAACCTTAGCTTTCGCAGATTCGGCATGGCCCGAAAATCTGCCGGTTGAAGAACAGGGCGTTCGATATTATCACTCAATCGGACTTCTTCTCCCTGACGGTCGTGTCCTAAGTGCGGGTGGTGAAAACCATGTTGAAGATGATTTCATAGCCTATCGCAATGCTCAGATTTTTTTGCCGCCCTACCTTTTCGATTCTTATGGTGAACTTGCGGACAGGCCCACGATCGTTTCGGTCACCGGCATGGGCCCGGACAAGATGCTCTACGGCGAGGTTGCGTCGGTGGAAACAGCCTCTGCGGCCGAGGCGTCGAACATTGTCAAAATCAGCTTGCTTCGCCTTGGCGCGATGACTCACTCCTTTGATCACGACGCGCGGTTTATGTGGCTGGACTTCGAAGTCGATTCCCAGAACACCGATGCGCTGCTGGTCACAGCTCCGCCCACCGGCAACCATGCGCCGCCCGGGCATTACATGATGTTCATCATCAACGAGGAAGGCGTGCCTTCCATTTCGCGCATCGTACAGATCGGCGCGGACTGCAACGACAACGACGTCTTCGATTTTGACGACCTGATGGCCGGAACGATGACTGATTGCAATCGGAACCGATATCCCGACCAATGTGAATCTCTGGCCGTCGCGCCGATTGCACTCCATCAAGCCAAGAAGAACCGGCACTTGTCGATAAACCCAGCGATTACGTGTCCCGACACGATAGCCATCGAACTCAAGTTGGTTTCCATGAAGCGCTGCAGCGCCGACGACGAACTTTCTTGTGAAGTCAACGGCGACTGTCCGACCGGGCAAACGTGTATCGAACATGGCGATGTGAATAACGTCACGCGCTGGGTTGGTGAACCGTTCGATCCCACAGGCACAAGCGGGATGTTCTACGCGCACGCGGTTGAGTCGCCAGTCTATCGCGAATGGACGGAGCAAGTGGTGCATATCGCGGATTGTGAAATCGTTCCAGTGGCCACTTATCAACTTCGCTCGACCACCGATGGCACGACCTTCTCCGATCCGGTGACGATTTCGACGATTGCCAAACCCACTAGCAAGCATTATGGAGACGTGGTGGGCGGGCTTACCTCGGACGGCTGGACGTTCCCGCAGGGCGTCGTCAACGTGACCGATGTACAGGCGGTGGTGCTTGCACGGCAAGGGGCAAGCACCAAGCCGCATACCACATGGGTGGACATTTTCGGCCCGGTGGAAGGTGCAGCGCCGGACGGCGTGATTACCTGCGACGACATTCAGCGCACTGCCTTTGGTTTTGAAGGTGATCCCTACACGTCTGCCCCGGAACAACGCGACCCCAGTGCTTGTCCATCGGAAGCGTCGCCGATTACGGCCATCGGTGATCCGATTGCAGTGACCATAAGCGGGAGCGACGAATTTCTTGATCCGGAAGAATGGTTGAATGTTCATGTAATGGTCGGCGCGGTGGAGGATTTGGCGGCTTATGAAGTCGCGCTGGCCGTTTCGGGCGGGAGTTCCGGGAATCTGATCCTGACGGACATCATCGTGGATGAGGAACATGCCGATTTCGTGTTCGACGGGTTGACTTACTTCGAGGCAAAGAACCTGACGGAAAAGCGCGTGTCGGTGGTGCAGAACGGGGGAGGCACGACGGTAACCGGCACGGGTTATCTGGCGACGTTTGTCTATCAGGCGGAGGCGGGCGCGTCGGGCGTTTTCGAGATTGAGATTGTGGGCGACGGGGCATCGTTTCTCAATGATTGCAGCGGCAACCGGCTGGCCGTAACGCTGGGCAGTGAAGAAGTTGTCGGCATCGGCATCGACTGCTGGGAGAACTGGCATTGCAACGACAACAATGCGTGCACGACGGATGCGTGCACAGACTATGAATGTGTGTTCACGAATGCGACGCAGGGTACAGGCTGCAGTGACGGGCTTTTCTGCACGGCGACGGACACGTGCAATGGCAGCGGGGTTTGCACGGGGACGGGCAGTCCGTGTCCGCCGGTGACGCATTGGTGCAATGAGTTCGAGAACGAGTGTGAGGAAATTATGGGGGGAGAAAATTAGCGGGTGCGGCCGGCGTCATGCGTGGCGCGTCTCCGACGATTTTGTTTTTTGGCCCATGCAGCCATAATGCGCTCCCATGGCGCGATACGACTTGCAAAATAAAGTGGTCTTCATCACCGGCGCATCCACCGGCATCGGCCGCGCCTGCGCTCTTGAATTCGCCCGCGCCGGCGCGCGCGTGGTCCTCACCGCACGCAGCGAAGACAAACTCCGTGAGCTCGCCGCGGAAATCGGCCCCGACCGCGCGCTGCCCATCGTGATGGACGTCACCATCCCCGCCGATCGCACCCGCGCGCTCGCGCTGGCCAAGGAGCGCTTCGGCGGAATCGACGTGCTGGTCAACAATGCCGGTTGGGCCAGCTTCGCTTCCGTGCAGCACCAGCCCACCGACCACATCGAACAGATGGTCCGCCTCAATTTCCTCGCGCCCATCGCCATGATCCAGGCTGTCCTTCCAGAAATGCTCGCCCGCCGCACCGGCCAGATCATCAACATCTCCTCCGTCGTCGGGCACCAGGCCATCCCGCGCATGACCGTCTACAGTGCCACCAAGTCGGCACTCGCCGGTCTCACCACCGGCCTCCGCATGGAACTCCGCGGTAGCGGTATCGATGTCCTCCTCGTCGCGCCCGGCTCGACCAACACGCCGTTCTTCACCACCGCCGCCAGCATCGACGTGAAAGCCGTGCGCCTCAACCAGGACCAGTATTCCCCCGAGCGCGTCGCCCGCGCCATCGTCCGCTCCTCGCGCACCCGCCGCCGCGAAGTAACTCTCACTCCCGCCGGCCGGCTCATCACCGTCATCCGCCGCTTCTCCCACCGCCTCGCCGATTGGATCATCTACCTCACTTCGAAAAAGTCGATGCCCAGGGTCCCGGTTCCCGCCGGCAGCTCAGTGCCTGACAAGTGACACTATAGCCAGTGGCACATCCACTGCCCACCCCGTCGCGCCCCGTACCTCGCTCAAATGTGACAATAATAAGTCACTATTTCCCTGGGTCGATCCGCCGGTTTGCGCAACGCGGCAAGCCACCATGCACCGGATTTCAATTATCGGACCCTGTGATGCCTCCAATTCAGGAGAGGTTCACCGCCTCGGAGTGCCGATTATCTGGCACTCACCGCCAGGGTGCGGGCGGCACGCGTACAGTGGCGCCGTGGTGGCGCCGGGGGTGGTGGAAAATCGTACAGCTCGGCGTGCCACTATGTGGCACGCAACGATCGGATAACCTTCGCATTTCTGC
Organism: uncultured Phycisphaeraceae bacterium; assembly: GCA_964552515.1. Classification (GTDB taxonomy): domain Bacteria; phylum Planctomycetota; class Phycisphaerae; order UBA1845; family UBA1845; genus JACQXM01. The sequence goes on along the minus strand of CAZKIN010000220.1, from coordinate 483 downwards.
TTGCGTCGCCGTCCCCGGCCCCCTGAATACCACGGACGCAGCGATCATAACTCCTTATCTGGAAATAGCTTATGGACAGCCGCACCGCTCGCTTGACGTTTGTGGCAAGTTAGGTATAAGTTAAATAGGTGGGGGCGGCTCAGTCGCAGGAGGGGATCGCATGCAAAGTCTCGCTGAGCGCTGCGTCATTTCGATGCGGTGTGGATTTCGTATTGTTCCGCGCGCCGAATTCACGCCGCGCCGCAATCCATCCCCGCAGTTTCACCGCGTCCACCGGATGATTGCCCAGCATGGAAAGTTCGATCGCCGCCGCCGCGTTGCCCAAGTACGCCGCCTGGATCAGCGGAGCGTCGGCCGCCAGCGCCAAAGTCGCTGCTGCCAGCAGTGCGTCACCACATCCCAGCTTGTCCACCGGCAGAATGCCGAACGACGGCAGCGCTTCGCTCTTCAATCGGCCCGACCATTCGGGTGTGCCGCGCTGCT
>CAZKIN010000219.1:0-6578 GCA_964552515.1 uncultured Phycisphaeraceae bacterium | reverse complement strand
CCCCCCCCCCCCCCCCCCCCCCCCCCCCCCCCCCCCCCCCCCCCCCCCCCCCTGGGCGCGCAAATGACTATGAAGTGACAGCGTTGCGCATGGGGATGAAACCTGACCCTGTCTTGGCAGGTACCGCACACGTTTGGCGCGAAGGCTGATTGGGGGGAGATGGTCCATGGTCGGAATCGAGCTTATGGTTATCGGTCCTTAAGTTGCTTGGTTTGGATTTCCAATTGCATAGCAGTTGCGATTAGAATAGCGGTTGCGGTTCTACTTCACATAAGTGGACTCGTTGGGCATGTTGAATTGGGGGGCCGTATCTTGCGCAACTATCGCACATTGGTTTCGTTGACCATTCTGCTGAGCGTGTTCGGAATCTATGGCACGGCTCGCGGACAACTCATGTTTTGGACGGACACACTCAATCAAAGAGTCGAACGTGCAAGTATTGACAGCTCCAATCGCATGACGCTTTTTTTGCAGTCAAATCTATATCCTCGAGGTATTGCAATCGATGCGCAGGAAGAACGAATCTACTGGACGGGGGAAGGTTTCGGCACCGTTGAGCGGATGAACTTCGATGGAACTGGACACGAAGTCCTTGTAACAGGCGTGAGTGGGCCTCGTGGAATTGCGCTGGATTTCGTTTCCCAAAAAGTGTATTGGGTCGAGCGCATTACCGATCGCATCCACCGTGCTGAATTCGATGGTCAGAATGTGGAGATCGTCATCGATACGGGGCTGGTCGACCCACTTCAAATCGCAATCGACTCCGAAGCGAACCATCTTTACATTTCTGATAACGGGTTGCCTGCGGGATCCGACGGGCGATTGCTACGTGCAAGCTTGGACGGCAGTAATCTGATCAGCATTGTTGAAGGCCTTGGGGATCCAACGGGAATCGCATTGGACGCGGCCGCCAGCAAAATTTATTGGGTGGATAATTTCCAAAATAACATTTCGCGTGCAAACCTTGATGGTTCCAATGTAGTGGAATTGGTTTCCAACGGTCCTGGGGGTTTGTCTCCGTTGGGTCTCGCGCTCGATGTTGACGGCGGAAAGATGTATTGGACTGAAAGCGGTGGGGCTGGGAGAATCCGGCGCGCCGCTCTGGATGGTTCGAACGTGGAAATCCTCATCGACACGGGTCTTTCAAATCCGCGTGACATTGCAGTGGACGCGCGTTGTTCCAGTTTACCCAATGGCACTCCATGCGAGAACTACAATCCCTGCGATGATGATGACGTGTGTATGCATGGAAGTTGCAAAGGGACTGATCAATGCACTAATTTGCGTTTTTTCTTGTTGATTACCGAAGTTAACGGGGTTCAATGTCCCAATTGCCCCACCTCTGAGCTATCCATCGGTGAGGCGCTTCCGGGGGACGTCTTAACCATCGAAGCTTATTTCGAAAACTGGGATTTGGACTCGCCTATTGGGCGATGTGAAAGTGGATTGACTTGTATAGTCGAACAGCAGGATTGCACGACTAAGCATTGCGCATTGAACCATGATATGTATTGCGAAGGTGACCTGGCCTGTGGAGTTTCTGGTCCATGCGTACTCGACACTTGTTTGTCTTTCCCTGCCGTCCGTGGATACCGATGGACTGTTGACCCATTGAGTCTTTCGTCTGGCTTGGCTGGTGCGTTAAGCCCGTACGATGTGCCGTGCGAATCAGACTTTGATTGCGAAAATGGAACTGATCAATGCACCTGTGATGGAGCGTCATGTGTTTCATCGACGTGCGAAATCGAGGGGGCATTCTTTATTGATGCGAGCCGGCCGGACTGGGTCTTTGCAGGCAACAACGCGACTTACTTTTCTGCGCACCATAACTTTCCTGAGTTTGTTCAGGCTGATGCGGAGGGCCGCGGCGTACTGGACCCCGGAGTAGCTGTTTACCTGGGCAGCATTCGCCTCAAAGTCTCTGAGGACGCAACGGGGACATTTATAGTTGAATCGCGCCGCGCCGAAGGTGGGATTACCACCCAAGTTGTGGATCAAAGGGTTTCTCCGATTGAGGCGATCACGAGTGTTCCTGTTACTATCAATCTGTGTGAAACGGTTGATTTGACCAACGACTGCAACAACAATGAAATTCCGGATGAATGCGAAGTGGATGGTGACGGCGATGGCATGATCGACGTGTGCGACGCATGTCCAAATGATGCGACCAACGACTCGGATGGCGACGGCGCGTGCGACTCGCTCGACGGCTGTCCGACGGATGGCGGCAAGATTGCACCGGGTCTCTGCGGTTGCGGTAAGCCGGATAGCGGCGATTCCGATGACGATCAGGTCTTGGATTGCGTGGACCAATGCCCGGGTATTAATGACCAATTGTTTGGCAGCGAATGTGCGAGCGCGATACCGGCCGTTTCGACGTGGGGACTGGTCATTCTGGCCTTGATCAGCATGGTCGGCGCGAAGGTGGCATTTCATCGACAGCGAGTGACGTAAACGGAGTCGCGGTCGGATGGTTCCGCGCTTCGGACGCGGGGGTCACTTCATGATCGCGAGAGCTTCTTATTCAGGCGGTCATTGATGGCGGCGGTGAGTCTAATGGTTTGGGTTATGGACCAGCGCAGCTTCAATGGAATGCGATTCACTTCCATATTCTGGGTATCAAGGAGCCGAATGACACTGTCGACAAACGACAACTCCACTTTGGCGACACCGGCAAGGGAATACTGCGCGCGAATGGAGCGGCGTCTGATGAACTGCACCTCGCGGTTATGGACCAACGCCATGGTTCTGTTGGTCCGAAGCGAAAAGTATATGCCAAGCAGGCATAGGAACTGACCCGAGAATAGAAACCAGAAGAGGTCGGGTCGCCTGTGTAGCGCGAGAAAAAGTGTTGAGCAGATAGCCAGTCCGCAAACAGCGTTTCCCCAGCGAATCCAGCGCGGTCGAAATGGATCAAGTGCGATAAGTTCGCTGTCGCGATCGAATGCAAAGGCGCACTCGGGGCAGAGGTGCTGATCGGGCAGGCCGGTGAGGTTGTATTTGCAGATGGGGCAGTGGGTCAGCATGGTGCGGCGCTACGGTCTTTCTGAGGTTACAGCGAGCGAATCGACGGCGTTATCTGTTTTCTCCGCGACGGCAGGCGCGCTACATGGCTCGGTGCGCAACTTGAGTCGGTTGTTGATGGCGGCGGCGATGCGTTTGGTGTCGTTAGGTGACCATCGTGGGGAGTCGGGGAGGCGGCGAAGTTCGCGACCCTCTGCGTCGTGGAGGCTGACGTGGCCGTCGTAGGGGCTCCAACAGGCGGACCACACTTTTTCCATGGAGCAGCGGCCGAGTATTTTTCTTCCCCTGATGAATTGCAGTTCTGTAGGTGTCAGTAAAGTGACACGTCGAGTCCGCAGAATCCAAGGGAGAACCAGAATTACAGGATAGGCAACGGTGGTAAGAAATATTGAATCGAAGCCGCGTTGCCAGATCAGGAGCGCCGCCCAGATGGCCAGTGCAGCAACGACGAAGGGAATTATGCGCTTCATCGGACCGGAATGGTCAACGAAGTGCGAGTCGCGGTCATAGTCGTAACCGCATTCGGGACAGTGGTGCTGATCCGGCAGGCCGGTGAGGTTGTATTTGCAAATGGGGCAATGGGTCAACATGGGCGGCGCTACGGTCTTTCTGAGGTTTCAGCGAGTGAATCGACGGCCTCATCGGTTTTTTCCGCGACGGCAGGCGCGCTACATGGCTCGGTGCGCAACTTGAGTCGGTTGTTGATGGCGGCGGCGAGTTTGAGGTTGGCGTCGATCGTGTATCGGTAGGACCGGGGAATTTTCGATACTTCAGCCTGATTTACGTCAAGCAATAGCACAGAAGCACCGGAGACATCCGTACGGGCGTAGGCGACACCTGTCAAACTGTACTGGGCGATGATTTTGCGGCGGTGAACTATCTGGACGTCGTGCGGACGCAAGATAGCGTGAGGCCTGCCCGAGAATAGCATGGAAGCAAAGCCGATCAGTATGAAGAGGTGGGCAATAAGCATTATCCAATGTGAGTCGGCACGCATGTTGATGAGTAGTCGGCCGAAGTACAGCAGGGCGTTCAAGGCCGGGAAAAAAATTACTATCTTGAGCCCTAATGAGGGCGGGCTCTCCAAGGGGATGACTTCGCTGTCGCGGTCATAGTCGTAGCCGCACTCGGGGCAGCGGTGCTGATCCGGCAGGCCGGTGAGGTCGTACTTGCAGATGGGGCAGTGGGTCAGCATGGCGGCACCAGTATAACGCATCGAGTGGTTGGGCGCACAGGAAAGAGGTGATAGGCAACAGGCAACAGGCGTAAGGTAGATTGATTACGTTCACGAGATTGGAAATGCCGGGACATTGGCACAGACCATGATTGCGGAACGGTAGCGAGTCCGCTTCCTTACGGGCGCGGTACTGAAGGAAGGCAAGAGGCGTAAGGCGAGAGGCAAATGGAAGCAGTGGTCCGCGAAAGCGGCCCCAACGATGCTGATGGCAGTTCCCACGTTGATGACTTACGCGCGGTTGGGTCAGGGTGCATGTCGACCCAAGTGCCAGATAAGAGGCAGTTCCGCAACCCCGGTGGGGTAGGATTTCGGGAGGGACGCCTACCCAGGGTAGCCCGGCGTCGCTGGAAGCTCCGCCAGGCAACCCTGGGCTGAAATCCGTAACGCCGTTGGCGTAAAGAGAAGAAGGTGCGAAGGCACGAAGGGGAAGGCGAGACGCGTAAGGCAATAGGCGTAAGGCTTAAGGCAGATTGATTACGTTCACGAGATTGGAAATGCCAGGACATTGGCACAGACCATGATTGCGGAATGGTAGCGAGTTGAGCTTCCGAACGGCCGGGAGGAACAAGGGGCACCTGGTCCACGGACTGAAGTCCGTGGCAACAATCGTGCGCCCTTCGGGCGAAATTCACGCGGTATGAGAACCGGTCACGTTGAGGGATTTGACTCCCTCCATGCTCAAGCCGTGGACCATGTGGCCGCGATTGTTCCTGCACCCCTGCCGGGGTGCAAGTACATGCGCGCCATTTTCCGGGGGTGCTACCCCCGGCTTATTTCCTTCATCCCTCCGGGATGGAGAAGGGGCCGAGGGTTGAAAGAGTGTACGGGTGCGGTCGATGAGGGAACGCAACAGGCAGCAGGGAACAGGCAACAGGCGTAAGGCGAGAGGCAGATTGATTATGTTCACGAGATTGGAAATGCCAGGAAATTGGCACAGACCATGATTCCGGAACGGTAGCGAGTCCGCTTCCTGACGGGCGCGGTACTGACGGAAGGCATAAGGCAACAGGCAACAGGGAAGAGGCGTAAGGCGAGAGGTGGAAGGCACAAGGCACAAGGCACAAGGCGTAAGGCGTAAGGCGAAAGGCAGAAGGTACAAGGCGAAAGGCGAAAGGCAACAGGCAACAGGCAGCAGGCTACAGGCGAGAGGCACTAGGTAGACAAGTTACACCTTGCACTTGGCGCGGCACACACCTGCGCCATTGGCATACCGCCGCCGGGTGGTACCATTTACGCATACGGTCGATGGATCGGCCGCAACTTCAGTCAGGATGACGAACATGCTCAATTTCTGGCCTTTTTATATTCGCGAAGTTTGGCGCGAGCGACTGCAGGGATTCCGCACGATCGCGGTGTTCGGCGCGGGGGAGCACACGCGCTGGCTGCTGGACGTGGTGCGGCGATTGCCCGGTCCGGAGGTGCAGCTGCTGATTGATGATCGGGCGGAGACGATCAAGGAGGTCGGCGGGATTCCGGTGCTGCGGCCGGAGGCGGCGCTGGCGCGGCGATTCGATGCCATCGTCGTGTCATCGGACTCGGTGGAGGAGCAACTGGCGCGGCGCGCGGGGGAGCTTTTTCCCGGGCGGCCGGTGGTGCGGCTGTATGAGGGGCTGCCGTGCGGGCCGTATGACAAGCAGGGCGATTTGCCGGCGGCGATTGAGACGATTCCCGGTCCCGGCGAGACGGTGAACCTGGAGACGGTCATCGCGATGGCGAGCGGGGCGGAGACGAAGCGGCGGCTGCGCGACCTGTTCAACCGGATGGAGGCCGACCCGTACGCGAAGAAGCTGGCGGACGGCTATGAACGCGGGATCAAGCGATTCGGCGATGCCTGGCGTTACGTGGACCTGTGGTCGGTGCTGTATGCGTGCGCGCGGCTGGCCGGTCCGAAGCGGTATCTGGAGGTGGGCACGCGGCGCGGGCACAGCCTGGCCGCGGTGCTGCTGGGGTGTCAGGATGGCGGCACTGCGGCGCCGCGGGTGACGAGCTGCGACCTGTGGGTGAATGATTATGCGGGGAGTGCGAACCCCGGGCCCGCTTTTGTGGCCGCGCAGATGAAGAAGCTGTCGCTGGAGGCGGAGATTGAGTTTCTCAGCGGGTCGAGTCATGAGGTGCTTCCGCCGTACCTGCGGACGGCGGGGGTAGCGTTCGACATGATCACGGTGGACGGGGACCATTCGCGCGGCGGGGCGCGGGCTGACCTGCTGGATGTGGTGGATCATATCGCGATCGGCGGGATGCTGGCGTTTGACGACATCAACCATCCGCAGCATGCATATCTCGGGAAGGTCTGGCGCGAGGTGATGAGCGAGCGCGG
>CAZKIN010000218.1:0-6593 GCA_964552515.1 uncultured Phycisphaeraceae bacterium | reverse complement strand
GGTCTCTCGCCACGATCATGGGTATCGGCCTGTTCTGCGGCGCGATGGGCAAGAGCGCGCAGTTCCCGCTGCACGTCTGGCTTCCCGATGCGATGGCCGGTCCGACGCCGGTATCGGCGCTGATCCATGCCGCCACCATGGTGGCCGCGGGGGTTTATCTCGTCGCGCGGGTCTTCCCGCTCATGACGCCCGATGCTCTGATGTTCATCTCCACGATCGGCTGCCTGACGCTTTTCCTCATGGCCCTCATCGCCATCGTGCAGACGGATATTAAGAAGTGCCTCGCCTACTCCACGCTTTCGCAACTGGGCTACATGATCTTCGGCATGGGCTGCGGCGCATGGGTCGCCGCCTTGTTCCACCTGATCACGCACGCCTTTTTCAAGGCCATGCTTTTCCTCGGCTCCGGTCAGGTGATCGAAGGCTGTCACCACGAGCAGGACATGCGCAAGATGGGCGGGCTGTTAAGGAAGATGCCCGTCACCGGCTTCACTTTCCTCATTGGCGTGCTCGCCATCGCCGGTTTCGGTTTGCCCGGCGTCTCCATCGGTGACAAGGATCACCCGATCAAATTTGGTCTCGGCGGCTTCTTCAGCAAAGACGAAATTCTGGCGGTGGCGTACGCCCGCTCGCATGAATGGAAAGATGCGAAGGACTTTGTCGATCCGCACCACGAAGCGTCCGGCGGCCATGCGGGCGAACCAGGCCGCGAATTAGTTCATGAACGAACTGCTCGATTGGTTTCCGATCCTGTTCACGGCGGGGGACATAAGGCTGACGCAGCGCACGGCGCGCCTGCCGTATCGCGGGAAAGTGTCTTCAAGAACACACGTCCGCTGCCCAAGTGGATGTTCTGGCTCGCTATCGCGACTGCGTACATTACGCCGTTCTACATGATGCGGACTTGGTGGCTGACCTTCATGGGCAAGCCGCGTGACCACCATGTGTACGATCACGCACACGAGTCACCCCTGATGTACATTCCGCTGGTGGTTCTTGCGGTGGGTACGTTCGTCTCGAGTTACTTCCTCTTCCGCCCGCTGATTCTCGATGCGTCGCACGCGGCAGCCACGGCACCATTGGTCATGGCGATCGACGGCGAATCGCACGCCCCCGCGATTCATCACGCGCACCACTGGCTCATCTACGGCGTCGGTTTCGCCTTCGTCGTCGGCTTCGCCATCGCGATTGCGATTTACGGCAGGGGACTGGCCATCGCCGAAGCGCTCAAGCGTGCATTCGGCCCGCTGCATACGCTGCTGGTGAACAAGTATTACATCGACGAACTTTACCATTTGGTATTCGTGAAGGGCTGCGTGCTGCTCGCGCATTTTGCGCGCTTCCTGGATACTTATCTGGTCGATTTGATTTTCGATACGCTTGCGCTGCTGGTTGAGCGTTTCGCGGCATTCTCCGGGTACGTGCTCGATGCGCAGGGCGTGGACGGCGTGTTCAACGGCGTGTCCAAGTCGACGTTCGACATGGCCAACGCGGTGCGCCAGCCGCAAACCGGGAAAATTCGCAATTACATCCTCTTCGCGGCCGGAGCGGCCACGGTGGTGCTGATCATCGTGCTGGTCTGGACACGCGAGGGAGCGGGCCCGGCGGTGGCGCTGGCGGGTGGATGACGGTTATGTGACACGAATGGGACCATCGGGCAGCTACCGATGGTGCATGGTTTGATAAATGGTGATGCACTCATGAATCTACTCAGTTGGATTGTGTTCCTGCCGGCGATCGGGGCATTGCTTTGCCTGCTGGTTCCCAAGTCGCAGGTGAAAGCGGTTGCCGTGCTGACCACGCTGGCCACGTTCGGCGTGTCGCTCCTGCTGTTCGGCACGTTCTTCGGCAGCAGTGCCGAATCCGCCGCCATCTTTGGCACAACGTATGGCAAGCTGCACGAAGTGGTGCGCATCCCCTGGATCAGCGGCCCCAACTTCGCCATCGAATATTACCTCGGCATCGACGGACTCGGCTTCCCGCTGATAATTCTCACCACGTTCGTGTCCTTCCTCGCGTGCCTCGCCAGCCTGAACTTCGACCACTGGAAAATCAACAAAGGCATCCGGGCTTATTTTGTGCTGTTCCTCCTGCTTGAAATGGGCATGCTCGGCGTCTTTGTTTCGTTGGACTTCTTCCTGTTCTACATCTTCTGGGAAGTCATGCTCCTGCCCATGTACTTTCTCATCGGCGTATGGGGCGGCGAGCGCCGCGAATATGCGGCCATCAAGTTCTTCCTCTTCACCCTCGGCGGCTCGGTGCTCATGCTGGTCGCGCTGGTGGCTTTGTACTTCTACAGCGGAACAGCGATTACGGCCGCCGGTGGCAGTGTGGCCAGCGGATATCGTGACGGCGTGACCCTCACGCACGGCACGTTTGACTTGATCGAACTTGCCACCAACCCGGTGATTCAGCAATTTTTCTCCGCGAACTCGACGACGTTCCTGGGTCTGAAGTTCGCCCCGCTGATGTTCATGTTCCTGTTCATCGGTTTCGCCATCAAATTGCCCGCCGTGCCGGTGCACACATGGCTCCCTGATGCGCACGTGCAGGCCCCCACGCCGATCAGCATGATTCTGGCCGGCGTGCTTCTGAAGATGGGCGGATACGGCTTCCTGCGTTTGTGCTATCCGATCTTCCCCACCGGCGGCGAGTTCTGGGCCTTCACGCTGGCCCTCATCGGCGTCGTCAGCATTGTCTACGGCGCACTCTGCGCCATGGCCCAGAATGACTTCAAGAAACTCGTGGCCTACAGTTCCGTCTCGCACATGGGCTACGTACTCCTCGGCATCGCGGTCATGACCGAGGCGGGCTTTCAGGGTGCCATGTTCCAGATGATCGCCCACGGCGTCTCCTCACCCATGTGCTTCTTTCTGGTCGGCGTGATTTACGACCGTGCGCACCACCGCGAGATCAACCGTTTCGGCGGCTTGTGGCTCACCATGCCCAAGTACGGCACGATGGCCACCATCGGTTTCTTTGCTTCACTCGGTCTTCCCGGGATGTGCGGCTTCATCGGTGAATTGTGGGTATTGCTCGGCACGTTCGATGCCGGCTCGAAGTTCCGCTGGGCCTATCCGATGGCCATCATCGCCGCAGCCAGCGTGATTCTGACTGCCGGTTACATCCTCTGGGCGATCCGCCGCGTTTATCTCGGCAAGGAACGCGAAGAATACGCGGATTATCCCGATGCGACTTTCCGCGAGACGTTCATCCTGGTCCCGCTCGCCGTGCTGTGCATCGCGATGGGCATTTTCCCCATGCAGACGGTGTTCAACTTCACCAACGGCACGCTGGACCTGATGCTCGCCCACGTGACCCGGGCGATCGGGATGATCATGTAGTTTTTCGGCGAGAAAGAAATCGCAGGCGGCTCAAATTGAGTCGCTCTGGCTGTTCGTAATGACTCAAGGAAACCATGCTTAGTATTCTGGCACAAACCAATCTCTGGTCCGCCGTTCCGGTAAGCGAGCATTTAATGCTCTGTTCGCCGCTCCTCGCGCTCATCGCCACGATGCTCGCCGTGGTGGCCTTGCCGCTGGTGGTGGGTCGCGGCGCGCGGACAACCGCCGGGCTGGTCATACTTGGCGTTGCGGCGTCGCTCGTACTCACCCTTATGGTGGCAGGGCGGGTGGCGACGTCCGCCGGTCACAGCATTCTCTCCACCAGTGTGGGTGACAGTCTGCTTCTGGTGGACAATCTCTCCGTCGGTTTTCAGGTCATCCTGTTCGTATTCCTCCTGGCCGTCATCGGGCTCTGGTGGATGGGTTCACTTGAAACCGAAAAAAGTGCGCCGGAGTTTTTCATTCTGCTGCTCGGCAGCGCTCTCGGCATGGCCTTCATGACCAGCACGGCCAACCTGCTGATGATCGTCATCGCGATAGAAACCGCTTCATTGCCCAGTTATGCCATAGTCGGGTTCGACAAGAAGGATCGTGCGGGTGCGGAAGCCTCGCTCAAATACATGATTTTCGGCGCGGTGTGCGCCGCCATCATGCTGTACGGCGCGAGCCTGATTTACGGCCTCGTCGGCAGCCTGCAGATGGACACCATCGCGCGGTATGCCTTGCAGGAGTTTGCGTCGTCCCGGCCGCCGCTGCTGCTGATGGTTGCCTTTCTCTGTTTCCTCGCCGGCATCCTGTTCAAAATTTCCGCGGTGCCCTTTCACTTTTGGTGTCCGGATGCCTTCGAGGGCGCCAAGGTGGAAGTCACCACGTGGCTCAGTGTGGTCAGCAAAGCGGCCGGTCTCATTCTGCTGGCGCGCATCGTCATGATTTTCAGCGCCGCCGTTACCCAGCCCGCCGCGATGGACGTGCTCGCCCCCATCGCCTGGACTATCGGCATCATCGCCGCCATCACCTGTACAGTGGGCAATTTCTCGGCGTACATGCAAAACAGCGTCAAGCGCCTGCTCGCCTATTCATCGATCGCTCACGCCGGTTACATGATGATGGCCGCCGCTGTATTTCTGCACCCGAATACCGAAAATGCCTATGCGGGCATGACTGCGCTTCTCGCTTATGTGGTCATCTACCTGTTCATGAACCTGGGCGCCTTCGGCATCGTCGCGCTGGTGCAGTGGGACAGCGGCAGTGACAAGATCGAGGCATTCACCGGTCTGATCCGCCGTGCCCCGTGGCTGACCATTCCGATGGTCATTTGCCTCGTGTCGCTGGTGGGTCTTCCGCCGTTTGCGGGCTTCTTTGGAAAGTGGTGGATCCTGCTCGCCCTGGGGCAGATGGGCGGCATTCTGGGCTGGTCGCTCGTGGTGGTCGCCAGCGTCAACACGCTGATCAGTTTGTATTTCTACATGCGCATCGTGGTGCAGATGACCCTGCGCGATGACGGCCGACCCGCCGTTCGTGCGCCCATGGGCGGCATCGCCTTAGTCAACGCGGCCGCCGTGATGCTCCTGGTCCTCTTCGTGTACGCTGCACCGCTCAAGACTCAGGCCGAGCGCTATACGCACGGTTTGTTCATGCCGCCGGTGGAAGTACGCGAAGTGAAGCAGGCTGCTGCCAATTCGCAACGGCTCCATTCAGGCCAGTAGTTTCTTATTAATGACTGGTGTAATTGGGGCCAACGGTGAACGTGTCTACGGGCTCGCCTTGAATCAAAACGTTTACCAGCCACGCCCAGCAGGGGTCCAGAAGTACGTTGTTTGCCATGTCACGGGGAGATAAGAACCTTCGAAGTCTGTCCGAAAACGGGGTATCTGTCATGCCATCGCCATACATAATCCATTCCAAATCCGCCCTCTGGACTCCTCTTGCCTCGCATGCCTTGTAAATGTTCTCCGGGATGGCCGGGCTTGAAATGACTTGCCCACTCGATTCCGAGGAAGCAATGGCGGAATTCTGATTGGGCGCTGTCCCTGCAGTCGCTGGCCCCGTCGTAGTCGTACTGGGTGCTTTGAGCTGCCAGATCGATCCTCCAAAGAGAATGAGCAGGATTACGGCCGTAGCAGCTGCCCTCAGGCCGAAACGACATTGCGATTCGCTGTGCTCTTTCCCGCATTCCGGACATATGGCGCTCAGCCAGCCCGTGGTGGAGTATCCGCACGCCAGGCATTCCTTCCGGCGCACCCGTTGAAAGCGTTTTAACGACGAACTGGCCAGCATCAGGAGTGGCACGCCGGCTATGGCCATGGTGCCGACTACGGGCGGAACCCGTATTTCCCAGAGCGGCATTTCATTTCCGGTAATGCGCCGGCCGGCGGCCATTCCGAATTCCCACCGCGACTCGGTAGGCGTGACCCCCGGTGCCCATTTGGTTCCTGACGGATTCTGATGATAGATGCGAATGCCCCATGCTTTCCGCGTGAAGTCGGCGCGCATCGACCGATAGCCGCCTTTTTTCACATCCCCCCAATCCATGCGGAGCACACCATTCACCAGATCTCCGCTGAACTGCGGTTGATTGACGAAATAGAAAGTGGTGCCGGCCACCAGCCCTCCCAACAGGATGGTCGGAACCAGATAACGGCGCAATAGATGTCGGATGCCCTGCATCTCACGGTCTCGATGGGTTCGCGGCCCTGCCCGACCTGATCATACACCCAATGCGGCATCCCGGTCGCAGCGGCTCGGAATAATTCATGGTCCGCTGCGATCGCACATAGTCGTAACTCCTTACCGCAATTCGGTTTACGAAAAATGGAAAAAACGACTTGACTTCTCCTTGAATGTTCGGTATAAGTTAACTGCCTTCGTGCCTTCGTGCCTTCGTGCGTTCGTGCGTTCGTGCGTTCGTGCGTTCGTGGAGGGGGTGGCCCATCGCTTTAGCTGATGGGGGAGTCGAATCTGATGTGGTGCAGGTACATCTGATTCTTCTCTGTGTCCTCAGTGCCTCTGTGGTGCATTCTTCTTCCTGCGGAGTGGCTTTTGCGCAGATGCCGCGCTTCGAAATTGGTGACACCAATGTGGCACACTAGAAAAAAATAACAAAACAAACCCAAACGCCCGAGAGTGCAAAAAGTCGGTGTGGACAAATAAAATCCGGAGTGGACGCTTTCGCGTGTGTCATTAGTTTGTCATGCGGTAGTTAAATGACGCGCAGCGCCATCAAGCCGCCGACCACCGCGCAGTACCCGG
>CAZKIN010000217.1:0-6654 GCA_964552515.1 uncultured Phycisphaeraceae bacterium | reverse complement strand
TGGTCTGTCCGTTGGTGATGGGTCCGCTGCCCTGCAACTGCACGGGGCCGGTGAAATAGTTGTCGCCGCCACCGCGCGACCCGGACTCCACAATCGTCTGCGCCGCCCTGGCGATGGTTTCCAATTGCCTTGAGACCGCCTCAAGAACCGGGAGCGACTCCGTAAATCCGAGGCTCTTCAATTTTTTCGCGTCGTGTTCTTCGTTGGTTTCGATCACACCTTCTGGAAGCGCCCGAGTCTGATCACCGGCGATGGCACTGCGGTTCGCGAAGGCTCTGGCCAGCAGATCTAAGTTTTCGACTTTGCCCAGGACTCCCGGGAGGATTTGTTCGAGCGCTGTTTTGATCCCCTCGATATCCTGAATTCCATCCTTGCTCCCTGCGGTTGCGACGATCCGAGCGGCCTCTACTTTCTGCTGGGTCTCCACCCGAATGAAGTCATCCGTCCGGCTGCCGCCTTTGCGCTCCGCTTCATTAACGGCGCGCACGTTCTTCTCGATTGACGCATTGGGACGGAACTTCAAACGGTTTTGATGCGCGGCGATGGCGGCGCGGGTGACGGCCTCATCGCTCAACCCAGATCCTGCGAGATTACCCACTACTTCGTTGACTGTGGACTCGGGGAGCTGTGGAAACCGCTGCCGAATGCGCTCGGCCTGCTGTTGTGCAGCACGGGCTTCGTCTGCGTCCTTGAAACCACCGCCTTTGCGCCGCCCCGCAATATCTTCGATGCTTTGCTGTTGTTGGTTGCGCTGCTTATTCAGGTCCGCCAGCGCCTGTTCATAGCGCTTCGCTTCCTCTGCTGCTTTCGCCAGGTCTTCGGCGTCCTTCTTCCATACATCATAGGCCCGTGAGATTGCTGCGTAGGCCAGATAACCGGCCCCCAACAAGGCAATAGATGCAACGTTCCCCTTGAGGAACTGGCCTACAGATTCGATCGACTTGCCCCACGAAAGATTGGTGGTTGCCACATCACCAGTCAATCGGCTTAACCGTATCAACCCCAACCCAATCTCACCCAGGCGGGGATTTATCCGATTCAGAATCCCCACCAGGTCTTGCGTCTTCGTGTTGAACTGCTGCTGCTCGCCACCCAGCGTGCGGATGAGTCCTTCCTGCTTGGCGATTGCATCATTGAACGCCAGCATTTCTCCGACCGATCGTCCGGCCGGGCCTTTCGCCTGCTCGGCCTGCAGTTGCGCCACACGCTGCTGCGCTTCCGCGAGCGCTTCGATGGCCGGCCGTGCGAGTTCCGCGGCCTCTGCTTGCAGACGCAGTGTTTCTGCCGCGTCCGATTGTGCGATTGCCTCTGCCGCAGTCTTGGCACTCTCGGCGGCGAAAGACAGCTCCCTGCCGAGTACACCCTGCAACCTTGCCAGTTCTTCCGCCTGCTTGCCCGCTGCCTGCGCAGCCGCGCCTGTAGCGTCGATCGACGCAGCTACTTTCTGCAGCTCGCCCGCTGCGGCCGCGCCGCCTTGTACACCGGCATCGATCGTTAATTTGCTGACTGACTCGCCCACTGCCGTTCAATCCCTTTGTGGCTTCGTGCCTTCGTGGCTCCGTGGCTTTTTCATTAGACGATGTTGATCAGCCGCGTCGCAGCCGTTGCGTGATTGATCGTGCGGATCGTGAACGGCGTTGCCGGATCGCGATATTGCAGTTCACCACGCATCGTCAGCCTGCTGTAACCTTCCGCGCCGCTGCGCACGCCCCCGCGCCATTTGCAGTTCCGCAGTGTCATCACCGCGTCAGCCACTTCGGCCACGCCGCCCAGTTCCACCACCAGGTCCTTCACGCCGTTCTTGATCAAGGCGGTGCGCAGGTCATATCCCGGCCCGGAACTGATTTGACTCGAATCTTTGAATGTGGCATTCACCGACACGTCGCCGAAGCCGGCCACATCGACGGCCGTCTCGCCGATGTCCTCATCGCCCCAATCAGTGAGCAGTCGTCCCGCGACGCTGACCGACAAGTCTTCGATATGCAGCACACCCTGCAAACCGTGATCGGCCGCCAGGACTTTGTGCAGGCGGTTTGGATGAGTACGGGTTGGCGCGGTCTGCGCGGCCAGCAAGGCATGCACGTTTTCGATGTCCGCATTGCTCGCGGGGAACCGGCAACGCGCTTCGAGCGTGGCCACTGCGTTCTCGCGATTGAAACGCATGTCCAGTTTGTGGAAGACCGGTGCGACCAGCGAAGCCTTGCTGAACGTCGCGAGTCCGCTTTCCGCCGCAAACCATTCGGCCGTGCCTGGCGTGGAGATGAGCAGTGCGATCGCCTTGGTGATATCCGTCGTGCGCACCGTCGCCTTGACGAAAGCCCCGGCGTTCTCCAGGGCGGTCGGTCCTTGCGCACCATCAAACTCGCTCTTTTGTTCGCTGCTGTACCCCTCCTCAACTTCGATGCTGGTCACCCCACCGACGCTGACGCCGTTCATCACCAACCCCTGCACTTCGTCATATACCCGTTTGTTCGACATGCTCGTTTTCCTTTACGCCTTCGCCACCTGGTCCACTGTCACATAGATGGCGAGGACCATTCGGCTGTTGTCTTCGGTGACCAGTTCCGCGCTGAGCACCTTGATCTTGTCCACTGAATTCACGCCGTCCGTGATGACCGTTCCCGGCGGATTCTGAGGCTTCTGTCCTTCAATCGCGTAGCGCACCAGCGCACGCAGTCCATTCGTTCCGATGCGTTTCAGATTCCCCTCGACATCGCCGCGCCGCGCCTGTGCCTGGCTGCGGAAACTCCGCACGCCGATGGCTATGATCCAGCGTGGCGTGGTGGAATAATCCGCGCCGTCGAGATACGTCACCTGCTCATCCGCATAAAACACCCGTGCCACATAGTCGCGCCCAGCCTTAAAAATCTCATCCATGAAGTCGTCGGGCTTCGGTCGCTGCCCGCCGCCCCACGGCTTCACGTCTTCGGCGTTGAATACCGCCGCTCCTAAAAACTGGAGTGACTGCACCTTGGCAATCAGCCAGTCTTCGATCTGCGAGGCTATGCTTTCGTCGTGCGCCACGGACGTCCGTCCGCTTTCTCCGGCTGCGCCGGTTTAGATGCCGAGCCATCTCGGAATAAGCGTTTTCTCAACCTCGCGCGTGTCGGCGTCGCTCCAGAACAGAAACGGCCGTGGCTGCTGATCCACGTATTTCGCGATCGCGTACAGCAGAATGCCGTCCTTGCGTTTCTTGCCTTTGTCCGGATTGATGCGCCGACCCTTGCGGTTCGCGTTGGGCTCTTCCAGCAGCGCCTTGCTCTTCGCGGGCAGCAGCAGCACGCCGATGATGTTGGGCCGCTTGCTGGTGGGCAGGAACACCAACTCGTCTTGCGTCGCCTGGGGAAGTTCCGAAGGCGACAGCTGCGCAATCTTCAACTGCCGCGTCAGCGGAATGGCGAGGGCCTTGGCATTCTTCGGATCGATGCGCCCGCCGTTCTGCACTTGTGCTGCATAGCGCAGGTTGGTGCCGAACTCGACCTTCAAGTCCGACAGATTGAAAATCGTATACGCCGCTCCCTTGCCGCTGCCCTGAATTGATCCGGCCAGCAGTCCTGTGCGCACGGCATCTCCGTCCTGTTTGAGCACACTCGGCAGACGATTTACTGCCGACGTGCGTCCGAGCCTGCCCACCTCTTCGAGAAACGGGCGCGGGTTTCGAAGGGCTTTCGGAAGCCGTTCGAAGACGTCCTTGTCCCCGGTGATCGACAGCGATAGTTTCAATCCAACGGCCATTCAGCCCGTGGCTTTCTTAAAGTCTGTTCTCGCGGTTCATGTCGTTTTCCGACGAACACGACATCGCCATCGGCTTCGTGGCTGCTGTGCTGGTCAGTCGGGTGGAAGCGGGCAATACGATTTCACCCTTGCTCACCAGTGTCAGCCATTTGACAGCGGCCTCCCAGAGCAGCTTGTATTCCTCGGGCACCGGCGGACGCAGCGCGAACAACCGAAACACCGCGATGTCCAGCACCTTACCGCGCAGGGTCGCGGCTAGTTCCGGATACGCTGCCAGGTCGACGGGAACGGCGTAGAGGCGGGCGAGGTAACCATTGGCCTCGCCTTCCGCCTCTTCCGCCACTTTCCCGATCTTGGTTTCATCCGGGGTCAACCCGGCTTCGGTGGTCAGTTGCCCGGCCACCGCTTCTCCCACCCGGTCAATGAGATCGCTGACCGAGATGTAGGAGGTGTTGGATTGCTCCACCAACTCCCACTCGGAACCCAAGTACAGCGCTCTCCAGACCGATGCGGGCATTAACCACCTTTCCCAAAAGGAATCACGTAACCAGCGTGTCGCGGAACAAATAGCCCGCGTCATTGGCGATGAGCTTCACGGTCGAAGTCTCCACCACCTTGATCGCCGTGCTGCCGTAGGCCCCGCGTTCCGGCGTGAACCAGCGCATGACCTGCGGCGGCTTCCACTGCATCTGTGCGCCCCAGATCACATCCTCGACGCCGTCCTGGGTAACGCGGAGCAGTGCCGCGCCGCCCTTGGTCGCATTGGGCAAATCCCAGATGCGTCCCTTGGTCAGTGTCTGGCCCTTGACGCTGGTGGCGAACTGCGCGGCTCCAATCAGCACCTTGTCGAGACCCAAGGCCAGCGCGAGCGCCGGACAGAGCACCGACTCCGGCATGGGATCGCTGCCGGTTTTGGATGGCCCCTTGATTTGCTCGATGAACTGCGGAGCCAGGGTGCCCTTGATTGCGGCGAGGATCGTTTGGTTGCGCTGGATCGCGCGGAAGCTGGCCACGTCGAGGACCATGACATTGGGCGGCGCGGCGCACGCGTCGATACCCGTGAGCAGTTGCCCCCAGATGTCGGTGGACAACGTGGCCCACGCACCGGCAATATCGATCTGGTTGCCGGCCGCATAGTTGTTGGTGTTCAGGATCGCCTGGGCCACGCGCCGCTCACGGCGACGCAGAATGTGCCGCATGACCTTGACCGTGGCGCGGCTCATCGGCTCCAGCGGCGCGACGGCGTTATCGATTACTTCCTGATTGACGTATTGCACCAGACCATAGTCGTCGGTTGCAAACGTATCTTCAGTGACCGTCTCATCGATCTCATTGGCCGCAGAGTTCGGACCGATCAACGCATCGTCGATCAAGAACTCCTCCGCCTGGCTGTACTTCTTGAACCGGCCCGTCTTCTTGTCCACGGGAATCGGGGGCAGTACCTGGTCCGCGATAAACTGCTTGTTCTTGTAATCCACGGCGATCCTGGTCAGGAGCCCGTCATTTTGCATACTTAAGACATCTGGCATGTGCTTCTCCTTAAGCTTTCTCCGGGTCGAGCATTCCGTGCCGCCCGGTTGTCATTCCATAAAACCCGCTTTTGCGGGGACAAAGCACGCTTTGGGTGCTATCCCTGGATACGACTGGGCGCGATCAGAATGTCGACCAGGTCTCCGGTGACGGCGGCCTTACCGGCGCTGATGCCCACCACGTTGCTGTTCACGCCAGCGCCAGGCGCGGCAGCCACACCCACACCGGCGGCACCCGATGTGACATAATCGGTGATGGCCACAGTGCCTCCCGCTTTGACGCTGGCGATGCCTTGCACCACGACATCGACGCGCTCGGCAGCGCCGGACGTAGCATTGAGTGTCACGCCGAGAATGGGTGCCGCGCCGTCGACTGCGTGGATCACCGTTTCGTCGGCGGAGAGCTTCACCAATTTGTTCGCCCCCACGGCAGCGCCGGAGAGGTACGTCTTGATCGTGGTCGGATTGGGTCCTGCCATTGTGCTCCTCGTTTCTCTGCATTCGCAGTGTCGATTGACTGCGGCTTACCGCCGCCATTTTTTTTAGCGGGGCGTAACTTAGCGGCCGCCGAAGATCTTGGGGTATCGTTCCTTGCAGCGCTCCTGCGCCATGGCCGTGGTGAGCCCCTGGTCGAGCATCGGCTTCATGAGCTGCTCTTGCAGTTTGATCACCGCGTCACCGAAGTCCTTGGTGTCCTTGGTCGCATTCGCAAGGAGCGCGTCCTCATCACCTGAGCCCGTGGACTCGCGCGGCGGTGCCGTGCTGCGCCCCGCCGGCACAATCGCGTCGGCGCTGTTGAAGAACTTCTCAAAGCCCGTGGGGTCCTTCTTCGCCCAGTCCAGCGCGTTGGCCATCATTTCCGTATTGGCGGGATTGATCTTGTTGGCCTTGACGAACTTCTCGCGGAGCGTCTCCGCCGTGCGCGTCGCCTCATGTGCTTTGAGAGCGTCGAGTTCCGCACGCAGTTTGGTGAGTTCCGGCGCAGCGGTGGAGGCCTCCGCCTGCGCGGCGAGTGCGGTGAGCACTTCACTCTCGCCCGCGTTTTCGTGTAGCTTCAGTTTCGTGCGCACGCTGTTGGCAATCGCCATCGCACCAGCTGCGCCGTCCACCTTGCCGATCGCCGCCTTGAGGATGTCCTCCTGCGACGCGTTTTCCGCCAGGCCCATCTTCTGGGCCAGTTGTTTGAACAATGGCATCCTTGGGTCTCCTTCTGAATCCGTATCTTCCGCCGCCAGGACATCCATGCCTGGAATAGCCGGCTTGTTGGTCAGTGCCGCCGAGTGCAGCTCACGCGCCACTTTGCTTTTGTCCACCATCACCACGGGTGAGAGGTATTGGAATTTCTTGCTGCGGATTTCCTCCCGCGCTTCCGCCGTCCATTCGACCAATC
>CAZKIN010000216.1:5240-6659 GCA_964552515.1 uncultured Phycisphaeraceae bacterium | reverse complement strand
CGTTTCCCCTCGAATCGATCCGCCAGCACGGTAGTGGTTCCGTTGTGCTCGATGCGTGTCACTCGACGATTACCATGCTCGCAGACTACCAATCGTCCCTGCGAGTCGAGTGCCAGGCCGTTCGAACCGGGTTGTCGATAGTTGGCAATGTCCACGCCGCTGTAGCCGCTCTTGGTGCGGTAGACGCTGGTTCGCCCGTCCGCCGTCACACGATAAATCACGTTGCGATTGGGATCGCTGAACAGCAAATAGCCTTCATCGATCGGCTGCGCGCCGACGCCTCCAAACTTCGCCGGTACCCAAACCGGCCCTTCCGCGAAATCAAAACCGTCGGCCACCATCTCCATGACCGCATCCTTGGGGATCAGCTCTTCCATGGCCGGATCGCGCCGCTCGACGGTGAAGGGAACCGCGCGCGCCGTGGACCAGCGTTCTGGGCGGTAAAAATCCAGCGTGGCCGATCGTAACCAGACATAATTGCCCGGCGGATCGGAGAGCGGCGCATTCGCCGCGAATATCGCAACGCTAAACTGTTGCCCCGGTGTCACATCCCGGGCAACGACCGTGCGATTCGGCGCGTTCCATCCCGCCGTAAGCGGTCCACTAGTCTGTCCAAGCACCTGTGGCAACTTGCCGTCGATCCAGACCTCGGCATAGTCATCCACGACAACTTCCAGAACGACAGTCGACCCTCGCGTGTCGAATGCGCCCACTCTCTCCGGGATAGTCAACCTCGTTCGATACCAACCGAAGCTCAACCGTCCCGTCGAGCGCCGTTTCTCCAGCGCGGACGCATCAATGACTTCCCATGCGCGATCATCAAAGTCGGCCCCTCCGGCATGTGGCTCAATGTCATGGGTCCGGTTGGGCGCTCCAGTCGGTTTCATGTCCGCACCGACGGCCCGGTGCGCGGTTTCGACGACCTTCGCGTCAGCAAAGTGCCACTTCGCCTGCACGAGTGCGGCGGATTCCTCTAATCGCAAATCCACGATGGCGTCAGGGTTGTGGGGGGCTATCAATGGGTGTCCGGTAGCGGCGCCCCAGGTGGTGAAGATCGCAAGAACAAAAAACGCAATCCCAGGCTTCATGGTTGATCTGCTTCCTGAATTTCTCGGAAAAACAAGGCTCCGGAGCGACCGTCGCACCGGCTGGTGCCATTCCATGGCATGAGTATGTACACAGAGTCCAACACGTAAATTGAGCGCGAGAAGATTCCTACTTGATCGCGGAGCCGACCTTCACCGTATCTGCGGGAACAGTTGTTGACGCTCCAATCGCTGCGACCACCGCGGCCGCGCCCGCCATGGCCAGCTCTTCGTCCTGCTGCGCGCTAGCGGCACCGCTCACGCCAATCGCGCCGATCACTTGTCCATCCATCATGATCGGAACTCCGCCTTGCAGCGGCGTGAAATCCTCCAG
>CAZKIN010000216.1:2767-5140 GCA_964552515.1 uncultured Phycisphaeraceae bacterium | reverse complement strand
CTTGTCCATCCATCATGATCGGAACTCCGCCTTGCAGCGGCGTGAAATCCTCCAGGGCCAGCATTGGCGTGCGCCCATCTTTGATCACTTTCTCGAAGAAGCTGGTTGGTTTTCCAAATACGGCCGACGTTCGGGCTTTCCCGATCGAAATACGCCACGCGGCCGCAAAAGTTCCATCAAGTCTCTCCACGCTGATGACGTGCCCGCCCTCATCGACTACCGCAATCGCCGCACCCGGCGCACCGACCTTCCGTGCTTCCGCTACCGCTGCCGCGATGGCAACTTTCGCACTCTCCAGCGTTACAACCCTTCGCGTACCGATCAGCACTTTTTGCTGTGCCAGGACACCGGCAGTCATGCATGCGCCTATCGCCAAAACCTTGATCCAATTCTTCATCCACAAATCTCCTCGCCAATGATTTCCCCAGTTTCAACAATTACCCTTACTGGGCTCTTGCTTAGATGCGGAATCTCAATTCGAGTTACTCATTGTCATTATGCCCGTCGGCGTCACGCGGCCGTGGCTCCGAAGTACGGGTTGAGCAGCGATTGCAGCGCCAGCCGTGCCCGATGCAAACGCACCTTCACGTTGGACTCCGAAATGCCCAGCAATTCCGCCGTTTTCTCCGTGTCCAAGTCTTCCATGTCGCGCAAGATCAGAACGGTGCGATAGGACTCCGGCAATTGATCAATCGACTGGCGCACCAGTGCCTTGACATTCGATTCATCCTCAGCCGCAACGAGTTCATCGGGCCATGCCGCGACCGAGCGCGCATGGTGTCCGTCATCCGCAAAATCGGGAAGCATCTCGTCAATCGAACTCATGTCGCGCCGCGACTTGCTGCGTAGTTTCATCAGGCACGCATTGACCACGATGCGATGCAGCCAGGTCGAAACGCTGGACTGGCCCTCAAAACCGGGCAGCGCGCGAAAGGCTGAAATGAACGCTTCCTGTACCGCATCCGCGCAGTCATGGTCGCACCGCAAGAACCGTCGGCTGGTCGCCAGCATGCGCGGTTCGTGCGTCTTCACGAATTCCGCACATGCCGCCGCATCGCCCGCGCGAACGCGATCAAGTAAATCTGACCCTTGCGCTGATGATGCCGGCGAAGTGCCAGTGGCCGACGAGGCGATCATGGCGTTCCGTTGACCGATCATTTCTTCATCTCCCGATCAAGCAATTCCGCAACGAAATTCGAACAGGCGACAATTTCAAGTCCCATGCCCACCAGTTCGCGCAGCGTTTCCTCGCCCGCGTCATCCACGAATGACAAGCGGGATAGATCCAGCCGCACGCACGTCGCCTCGCGGAAAGTACGTACGCAATGGGTGCGCACATCCGCCACCCACGGTCGGAGCAGTTTGCCCTCGAACCGCAGCGTCACGCCGTTGTCATCTTCGGCCTGGAAAATCCTGATCATGCCGCATTTCTCCTTGTGCCCGGCCAAGGAATGCAAACGCCGTGCCACGTCATGGAGGAGCGGAGGAAAAAGCGGTAACTCTATTTAAAATAATGATTTATGTTGAATTCACGGCCGAGATGGAGGGTTCATGGCTACCGTGCTACGAAGCCGCAACCACGAGAATTCGTGGCCGCTACGAACCGCCGTGGGTGTCTCGGGAAATACCGAGCTTCTTCAATCGGCTGCGCAGGGTGTTGGGATGCAGTCCGAGAACGTCGGCCGCTCCGCGTGGACCTTCGATGATCCAGTCTGTTTCGCGTAGTACCTGGATCATGTGGTTCTGTTCGATCGAATCGAGCGTTCGATCACCATTCTTTGCGGGGGCGCGGTTTTCCGCTGGGACGGAACTATGTGCGAATGCCGACCGATCAATGTCAATCACCGGACCTTGTGCCAGAATAACGGCACGTTCGAGAACGTTTTCCAATTCTCGTACATTTCCCGGCCAAGCGTAATCGAGCAGTCGGCGCATCGTGGCATCGCTGACTCCTGATATGGACTTGCCAATTCGCGCCGCGAACTTGGCAATGAGGAATTGCACCAGAAGCGGGATGTCGTCGCGGCGCTCGCGCAGCGGCGGCAGCGGCAAAGGGAAAACATTCAGGCGATAGAAAAGATCGGCGCGGAACGTGCCATCCTTAACCGCCTGCGCCAGATTACGGTTCGTTGCCGCTATGACGCGCACATCCACCTTGATTGGCGCATTTCCGCCGACGCGATCGAACTCTTGCTCCTGCAACACACGCAGCAACTTGGCCTGGGTATCCAGCGGAATTTCGCCGATTTCATCGAGAAATATCGTTCCGCCGTTCGCCAATTCGAACCGCCCGATCCGCTTCGCAATAGCGCCACTGAAGGCGCCGCGCTCGTGCCCGAACAGTTCACTTTCCACCAACCCGGTGGGAAGCGA
>CAZKIN010000216.1:0-2667 GCA_964552515.1 uncultured Phycisphaeraceae bacterium | reverse complement strand
TGGGCGAGCCGCGTGTTCTCCCTTTCCATCAGCACGCGATCCGTGATGTCCACGAACATCGTTCGCGTGAACTTCCCGCTCGGGTCCGGCTTCGACCACCATTGAATCCAGATCGGCTTTCCGTTGTCCTTGCGCCGAAGCTCCAGTACTACTCCGCTAGTATTTGTTCCTTGCTCGACCGACTTGAACGCTTCCTGTACCCGACGCTGCGCGTCCGGAGTGTTGGGAATGAACGACATGCCTACCGTACCCGGAACTTCCTCCGGTTTGATGCCCAGGATGTTCATGGCCGCACGGTTGGCGCTGATGAAACGCGAATCCAGACCCTCCTGCACATAGGCGATGGGCGCTTCTTCATACAAGTCCCGCAGTCGTTGTTCGCTTTCGCGCAGGCGCTTCTCGGCGCGCACGCGGCGCAGTTCGGCTGTCGCCCGGGCTGCAAAGATCTTGAGCAGCAGCACCAACCGCGGGTCCTCCGGCAGCGGACGCTCGTCGAACACCGCAAGGTGGCCGAGGATTTCACCACTTTCTTCACGGATGGGAACGCCGAGATAGCTTTCGATCCCCAGCTCTTTCAGCGGTATGTCGTCTGGAAATAGGCGGGCGACCTGTTGGGGATGATGACACAACGCACCCTTCAACACTTCCTCGCATGGAGTGCCTTTCAATTCCCAGCTGATGTTCGGCGCGATGTGATCCTTCGACCAGAAGGCCAAAGTACGTACACGATCGGGCCCGTCAAACTCGGCCACGAAGGCGTAGCTTACTTTCAGTACATTGGCGAAATGCTCAACCAGCGATTGGAAGAACAGTTCACCGGTATCGACGGCCGTTCCCTCCACTATGGCGCGGAGGTCGGCGAACTCGGGGTGCAGGTTAACCGCATTGTCACGCTGAGCTGAGGAAGCGCGGGTAGCAGGATTCTGGGAAGAGTCCGTCATACAGGTGTTCGCATTTCAATCCGAGCGGGAACTCTATGCACACTGCGCCGCACGCATCCACCGAGGTCGCTAAGGCGATCGATTTTAATTCGCGTTGCAGCGACTGAACTTCCGGCATTATAGAATCAAGAATCCAGCGAAACAAAACCCCGACGTGACGCAGGGGAACACGCATCAGAAATTCGCTTCGTTGGTGTCAAACCGATCCACTTCCCAGTCTATATCCCTGAAAGACGGACGGTGATTTCTTGTCGACATGCAGGCGGGATCGGGTAAATTACCCGGTATCACATTCATGTTCAGGACGATCCGATTCGTCTAATTGCGATAGGGACTGGGACACGAACACATGTGGATTCCGCGGCTTTTGGCGATGTTCCTCGCGCTGGCACTGGGCGCGACTGCCCTGCGTCCGACATCAAATGAGTTGCAGGCAACCGGTCTACATTTCTTGGAGCAGGCCGTCGCGTCAGGTTGCGGCAATACCCACTCCATGGTCGAACTTGCGCCCGTCTTCTCCAACATCATGCCGTGGTTGGCCTCCGTAGGAGCGGCGGTGGCAGCGGCCGATTACGACGGGGATGGCGATGCCGACTTGTATTTGATCAATTCCGGTCGGGGCGATTCCAATAAGCTTTTTCAAAACCAGGGCGATGGGCGATTTATCGATGTCACGGCGAAGTCAGGCGTGGGTTGCGTCAACACCGTCGGCGCGAATATGCACGCCATCTGGGGCGACGTCGACAACGACCGCGATTTGGATTTGTATGTCGTGAAGTGGGCCGCACCCAACGCGCTGTATCGCAACAACTACGACGGCACGTTCACCGACGTGAGTGCGATTGCGGGTGTGGACTCCTGGGGCTATGCCAACGGTGCGACATTTCTCGATTACGATCGCGACGGATGGCTCGACATTCTGGTGGGCAACTATTTCGCCGAAAGAGTGCTTGACCCGCAGACCGGCTCATGGGTGCGCAATGATTTGTGGAACCCGGTCACCACGCGCGTCATGCAGGAAACCTTCACCGACGCCGCCAACGGCGGGCGGAATGTTCTTTATCGCAATCGCGGCGACGGCACGTTTGCGGATGTCACTTTGCAGGTCGGCCTCGCTGCCACCTCCTGGACACTTTCAGTAGGTTCCGCAGACCTCAACAACGACGGCTGGCCGGACCTTTACCTCGCCAACGATTTCGGACCCGACGAGTGTTACCTCAACACCGGAGCGACCGAGCAACCCCCGCGCTTCCGTGTGCTGGTCGATCCGCGCGGACACCCGGGAATCGGTGCCGACTGGTGGAAGGGTATGAACATCGACATGGGCGACGTGAACAACGACGGCTATCTTGATCTGTACGTCACCAACATCTTCGCCGCCAAGTACAAGACCGATGAGGGAAACATGCTATGGATCAACCAGGCCGACTCGGTCATGCCCGGCGGTCGCGGCTTTCGCAATGTCGGAAAAGAGTCAGCGACGTTTGACGGCGGCTGGGGATGGGGCGGAAAGTTTGCGGATTTCAACCACGACGGGTTACTCGACATCTTCACGGTGAACGGTTTCGTCACG
The DNA here is from genome assembly GCA_964552515.1 of uncultured Phycisphaeraceae bacterium. Classification (GTDB taxonomy): domain Bacteria; phylum Planctomycetota; class Phycisphaerae; order UBA1845; family UBA1845; genus JACQXM01. The sequence continues at coordinate 153 of CAZKIN010000216.1, read as the reverse complement.
GGCGACGCCGCGCAGAATTACTGGTTTCAGATTCAGGAAATGGTGACACAGACCAAGAATCAAACCGCCGACGCCAAAGATTGGCCGGTGATGGGGGCACGCGACCTCTCGGGGCGCGAACCCAGTCGCCTGTTCATGCAGATACGCGGGGAT
>CAZKIN010000215.1:0-6663 GCA_964552515.1 uncultured Phycisphaeraceae bacterium | reverse complement strand
GCATCGAGCACAACGGAACCACTACCGTGCTGGCGGATCGATTCGAGGGGAAACGGCTGAACAGTCCGAACGATCTGACGTTTCGCTCGGACGGGGCGCTGTACTTTACCGATCCACCATTTGGATTGCCCAAATTCCAGGATGATCCGGCCCGCGAATTGGCGCACTTCGGCGTCTACTGCCTAAAAGACAATCAACTTTCCCTGGTCAGCACCGATATGAAGGGACCGAATGGGATTGCCTTTGCGCCCGATGAACGACACTTGTATGTCGCTAACTGGGATACCGGCAAGAAAGTCGTGATGCGTTATGAGGTCCGTTCGGACGGCGCGCTCGAGGGGGGCACCGTTTTCTTTGACATGACCGGCGCCCCCGGGGAGGAGGCGCTGGACGGCATGGAAGTGGACGAACGCGGCAATCTCTATGTTTCGGGCCCGGGCGGGGTATGGGTGATTGCGCCGGATGGCCGTCACTTGGGCATGATTAAAGGCCCACAGCTGCCGGCGAATTTCGCATGGGGTGGCGCGGACAGTCGCACGCTGTACATGGCGGCACGAACGGGAATATTTCGGATGCGGATGAATGTCGGCGGCGGTACTCTCTGATCCTGACTTCTCGATAGCGAGACGCTGCCTTATCATACGGACAACTATCATGACCTGTCGCGAATTTGTGGATAGCCTGGCGGAATACCTTGATGCAGAACAGTCGGCCGCCATGCTGGCCGAATGTGAAGCGCATCTGGACGAATGCGGCGATTGCCGCGCGTTCCTGCGGAATTACCAGGCGACGATGCGCCTGACCAAGTCGATGCATCAGGACAACGGCACCGAGTCCACGCCGGGCGCAGAGCGCTGAGCGCCCCTCAACAGAGTCCATTGAGAACCACCCTGCAGTGCGGACTTTCTCCGGACAGGCCCATGATTTGCGATCATCGAGAGCGAAACACATGGCACTTTCAGATATGAAACTGGCGAACGAATGGCTGGAGACGGATGGCCGGGGCGGATTTGCTTCCGGAACGGTCTCGGGGATCCGCACGCGGCGCTATCACGCGCTGCTGCTGCATGCGGTTACTCCACCGACCGGAAGAATGGTGTTGGTTAACGGCATGGAGGCGTGGGTGGAAACTGCGGACGGGAATTTTTCAATCTCGGCGCAGTGCTACCAGCCGGACGTTGTTCACCCGGACGGGTTTGCGCGGATCGTTGAGTTTGGTACCGAACCGTGGCCGACATGGCATTACCAGATCGGTTCAGATGCGATGCTCAAGCAGGAGATTTTTGTATCGAAAGAAAGCGGAGAGACGTTCATCCGCTGGAGCGTGCCCCAGGGCAGCGGACCGATGCGCCTGCATGTTCGACCTCTGCTTTCGGGGCGGGATTACCACGCCCTGCACCGGGAGAATGCGGGCTTTCGATTCGATGCGGAAGCCCAGGACGGCGGCATAACGTGGAGTCCGTACCCAAGCGTTCCGGGCATCCGCGCGCTCACGAATGGCAGGTACACACATGCGCCAGATTGGTATCGCAACTTTCTCTATCGCGACGAGCAGGCGCGGGGATTGGATTGTGTCGAGGACCTCGCCTCCCCCGGTGTGTTTGACTGGGATCTTGGTGTGGGAGAGGCCGTTCTCGTCCTGAGTGCGGAACTGCAGCCCGCTAAGTTACCGCAAGATGCGACACCTTCATCTTACTTCGCCCGGCTCGAACAAGGGGAGCGGCAGCGTCGAAAAGAATTTGGATCGCCGGTCGATCGTGCGGCCGATGATTACATCGTGCATCGCGGGACCGGCAAGACGATCGTGGCCGGCTATCCGTGGTTTACGGATTGGGGACGCGACACGTTCATTGCGCTGCGCGGCTTGTGCATTACGCGTAATGACCTGGACACCGCACGCGACATTCTGCTGGAATGGGCGGGAACGGTATCGGAAGGCATGCTGCCGAACCTTTTTCCAGATGGCAACGCGACACCTGAATACAACTCGGTCGATGCGTCGCTGTGGTACATTGTGGCGGTTCATGACTTACTCGATGCAGCCAGTCACTCTCCAAAAACAGTTTCCGCGGATCATCGCAGAAGGTTGCAGGAAGCGTGCCTGGCCATCGTTGCGGGATATGCGCGGGGCACACGGTTTGGCATTCGCATGGACTCCGATGGGTTGCTCGCATGCGGAGCGCCCGGGGTCCAACTTACCTGGATGGATGCGAAGATCGGCGACTGGGTAGTGACACCGAGAATCGGCAAGCCGGTGGAGGTGCAGGCTCTATGGATCAATGCCTTGCACATCGTCAGCCATTGGTCACCCGAGTGGAAGAAACGGGCTGATCTGGCGGAAGAGTCATTTCGCATTCGATTCTGGAACGATGCGGCGAAGTGCCTGTTTGATGTGATTGACGTGGATCATGTGCCTGGCCGCACTAATGCGTCCCTTCGACCCAATCAGATATTTGCGATCGGTGGACTGGCGTACCCATTGCTGGATGGCGCACAGGCGCGGCAGGTCCTGCAGGTGGTGGAAGAAAAACTGCTGAGTCCGCTCGGCTTGCGTTCGCTGGCACCCGATGAGCCGGGGTATCGTCCACACTATGAGGGCGGAGTTCACGAGCGCGATTCGGCGTACCACCAGGGTACGGCGTGGCCGTGGCTCTTGGGTCCGCTGGTGGAAGCGTGGTTGCATGTACATGGGAATACGCCGTCCAATCGCCGCGAAACACGGCAAAGGTTTCTCGCGCCATTGGAGGAGCATCTCTCGAACGCTGGCCTGGGCCATATTTCGGAAATCGCGGATGCCGAGCCTCCGCACACCCCACGGGGATGTCCCTTTCAGGCCTGGTCGTTGGGTGAATTGCTGCGCATCCGAGCGATGCTTTCCGACAATTCCGCCCGCGCACGCAAAAGTACTGACGGGACGAACGTCGTACTTGTGTAATGGCGATCGACCCCATGGAAAGCGCAGTCATTTCGTAACCAAAACCTAGTCAGCGCATCCAATCCGCAGTGAAAGTCAGAGATGACTTTATTGTGGCATCATCGCGCGGAGGTCGCGCGAACAAGGATCGGACTGGAAGGCATCAGACCATGAACTCAAATCCGGAACAAATGCGTCTCGTCGCGGACCGTGACGGTCAAAAGGCATGGAAAAAATGGGGGCCTTATCTGTCTGAGCGCCAATGGGGAACCGTACGCGAGGATTACAGCCCGCATGGTACAGCGTGGGAGCATCTTTCCCATGACATGGCGCGCAGTCAGGCTTATCGCTGGGGCGAGGACGGCATTGCCGGCGTCAGCGACGAACAGTCGCGTTTGTGCCTGGCGGTGGCGATGTGGAACGGACACGATCCGATTCTGAAGGAACGACTGTTCGGCCTGACCAACAGTGAGGCCAATCATGGCGAAGACGTGAAGGAGCTGTATTACTATCTCGATGCCGCGCCGACGCACTCCTATCTGAAAATGCTGTACAAATATCCGCAGCGCGCGTTCCCGTATGCGCAACTTGTGGAGGAGAATCGCCGTCGCGGCCGCGACGAAGGGGAGTATGAGTTAATTGATTCCGGCGTCTTCAACGACGATCGATACTTTGATGTATTCGTCGAATATGCCAAGGCCGACGCCGATGATATCCTGATGCGGATCACGGTACACAATCGTGGACCGGATGACGCTCCGATCCACCTGCTGCCGCAGCTTTGGTTCCGCAATACGTGGTCCTGGACGCCGGGTGCACAGAAACCGAAGCTTCGCGCGCTGAGTGCCAATCATGTGACAGCTATTCACGACACGCTGGGCGAGTACCATGGCTACTTTGACGATTCGCCGGAACTGCTTTTCTGCGAAAATGAAACCAACGTCAATCGCCTGTACTATACGGACAATGGACCGAAGTTTGCCAAAGACGCCTTTCACGATTACGTCGTACAAGGTCGCCAGGAGGCCGTGAATCCGCACAAAATCGGCACAAAATCGGCCGCGCTCTACAAATTGATCGTTCCAGCCGGAAAGTCCAGCAGTATCCGCGTTCGACTTTGCGCAGGCGCGACACGAAGTCCATTCGCGGATTTCGATGCGATCTTCGCCGCCCGTGTGCGTGAGACTGACAGCTTCTATGCGGACATTCAGAAGGACATGTCGGATGCGGACGCGCGAAATGTGCAGCGCCAAGCCTTTGCCGGCATGATCTGGAGCAAACAGTTCTATCACTATGACGTTCCGCAGTGGCTCAAGGGTGATCCTGCCCAACCGCTTCCGCCGGACTCACGCCGGTATGGACGCAACCGCGATTGGTCCCACCTGAATAACGCGGACATTATTTCGATGCCGGACAAGTGGGAGTACCCGTGGTATGCGGCTTGGGACCTGGCGTTCCACTGCATTCCGCTGGCGCTGATCGACGCGGAATTCGCCAAATCGCAACTCGTGCTGCTGACCCGTGAATGGTACATGCATCCCAACGGTCAGCTTCCGGCCTACGAATGGGCCTTCGGTGACGTCAATCCGCCCGTGCATGCGTGGGCGACGTGGCGCGTTTTTCAGATCGATCGCAAACAGCACGGCGGCGTCGGCGACATTGCGTTCCTCGAACGTGTGTTCCACAAGCTGATGCTCAATTTCACCTGGTGGGTGAATCGCAAGGATGCGCAGGGTCGGAATATCTTCCAAGGCGGGTTCCTGGGCCTCGATAACATCGGCGTGTTCGATCGCAGCGCGCCGTTGCCGACCGGCGGCTTCATCAACCAGGCCGACGGCACGAGTTGGATGGCGATGTACTGCCTCAACCTCATGCGAATTGCGCTGGAGCTGGCTAAACACAATCCGGTTTACGAGGACATCGCCACCAAGTTCTTTGAACATTTCCTGCACATTGCCGAAGCGATGACCAACATGGGTGGCGAAGGCGTCGGCCTGTGGTGTAGCAAGGACGAATTTTTCTATGACGTGCTCAATACGCCCGACGGAAAGGCCGAACCGCTGAAGGTGCGCAGCATGGTGGGGCTCATTCCGCTGTTCGCGGTGGAAGTGCTCGATGCGGAGTTGTTGACCAAGCTCCCAGGTTTTGCCGAGCGCCTGCAATGGTTCCTCAATTATCGACCGGACCTGGCGGCACTGGTTTCGCGCTGGGAGCAGCCCGGGAGCGGTGAACGGCGGCTGCTTTCACTACTTCGCGGCCACCGCATGAAGAAGCTGCTCCGGCGCATGCTCGATGAAACGGAATTCCTTTCGGGATACGGCGTTCGCGCCTTGTCACGCGTGCATGGGGACCAGCCGTACCAATTCAACTTCAACGCGACCACGATGTCCGTGGCTTATGAACCGGCGGAATCGTCGTCCGGTCTTTTCGGCGGCAACTCCAACTGGCGCGGACCGATCTGGTTCCCGGTGAATTATCTGCTCATCGAGTCCTTGCAGAAATTCCATCATTACTATGGCGACGATTTCAAAGTGGAGTGTCCGACCGGATCGGGCAGTTACCTGACCCTCAACGAAATCGCGGACGAACTGTCGCGCCGCCTGGGTCGACTTTTCCTGCGCAACGACCAGGGTCAGCGTCCCGTGTTTGGACTACATCACAAACTGCAAACCGACCCCAACTTTCGCGACTACATTTTGTTCCATGAATACTTCCATGGTGACAACGGGCGCGGAGTCGGTGCGTCGCACCAGACCGGCTGGACCGGCCTGATCGCCAAGTTGCTTATGCCGCGCGAGACACCGCAGGATGTAACCAGGCCGGAACTGCCGGCATCTACCCGGAAACAAAAAGGCGAATTGTTGCCCGCGCAGTAATCTGATTCGCTGCGTCTATACGGATCACGACGAACCGCAGTCTTGGAAATGGATATACATTTATGAATGCCGTCTTACACGCTGAATCGCTTCCCGAAGTTGTGATGCCTGCCTGCCCGATCACCAAAGTGCTGAAGGGACAGAAGGCATTGGTCACCGGAGCCAGCTCAGGAATTGGCAAGGCCGTCGCGATCGCGTTGGGGCATGCCGGCGCGGATGTGGCGATCAATTATGTTGCGGGTGAAGAAGCGGCCAATGCGGTCGCGAACGAAGTGAAACGCTGTGGAAGTCGGGCAATGGCGTACCAGGCCGACGTGTCTAACGAAGAGCAGGTCCAAGCGATGTTTGAACGAATGAAAAAGGACTTCGGCACGATTGACATTCTGGTTAACAATGCCGGTCTGCAAAAGGATGCACCGTTCGACCAGATGACGCTCGAGCAATGGAACAAAGTGATCAGCGTCAATCTGACCGGGCAGTTTCTCTGTTCGCGCGAAGCCGTGCGCGAATTCAAGCACCGCGGCGTGCGTAAGGACGTCTCGTGTGCGGCCGGCAAGATCATCTGCATCAGCTCCGTGCATGAAGTGATCCCCTGGGCGGGACACGTCAATTACGCGGCCTCCAAGGGCGGCGTCATGCTAATGATGAAATCGATCGCGCAGGAAGTCGCGCCGTTCCGCATTCGCGTCAACAGCATCGCTCCCGGTGCCATTCGTACGCCGATCAACATGGACGCTTGGAGCACACCGGAGGCGTACAACGATTTGCTGAAGCTGATTCCCTGCAAACGAATCGGCGAAGCGGACGAAATCGGCCGGGCGGCCGTGTGGCTGGCGTCCGATGACTCCGACTACGTACACGGCATTACGCTTT
>CAZKIN010000214.1:1586-6680 GCA_964552515.1 uncultured Phycisphaeraceae bacterium | reverse complement strand
CCGCCGTCTACCGGCAAGATTCTCGATCCAGCGCTGTGTCCGGTGTGTCCGTAATTGACAGGTACATGACACCAGGCAGGTAGGAAAACTGCCTCTTGAGCGGATGACGTTGCCCGGTCACTCGTCTTCCTCATCCTTGATCCGCCGCGCAACGTGCCGCGCCAGCTGGTAGCGGTGCAGTTGCCGAATCACCAGCACGCTGTACCACAAGGCAATGGACAAAAAGAGCCCGCCGAACGCCAGTTGCGGCGTCTCCGGCGGATTCAGCCCCGACCGAATCATGGGGATGGCCAGCATGTACCAGAACGCCGCCACCACCATCCGCCCCACCGGCGGCTCATGATCCGCCGGGAGGTAAATCCCCTTCATATGCAGCGGCCGCGCGTTGTACTGCTGTCCGCATTCCGGGCACGAATAAATATAGGGCAGGGTGCGCAGGTTGTAGCCGCACTTGGAGCAATAGGTCGATGCCGTGATGCGACGGTCAAAGTAAATGTCTTCCGGGAGTCGCTCCATCTGGTCGTGGCCGGCAGTCATGGGGCATAGTATACACCGGACGCGGCAGTTTACCGCACGAAATAGGCTTTAGTTCGCCAGCAGGATCTTCGAATAAGGCTCCTGCGGCCGGGAAAATACTTCCTCGACCGGACCAACTTCCACCATCTTCCCCTGGTGCATCACCGCCACCCGGTCACACAAGTTGCGTACCGCGCCCAGCTGATGCGCGATGAACAGTCCCGTCAGGTTTAGCGTTTCTGTTAGGTCGCGAATGAGGTCCAGAATTTGTGTCGCGATGGTGACATCCAATGCACTGATCGGCTCGTCAAAAATCACCAGCGCCGGCTCAATAATCAGTGCTCGCGCGATGCCGATGCGCTGCCGCTGCCCGCCCGAAAACTCGTGCGGATAGCGGTCCAGGTGTTCCGCGGCAAGTCCGACGCGCTCCAGCATCGTCGCTGCGCGCTGCCGCCGCAGCTTTGCGGTACCCACACGGTGAATGGTCAGCGGCTCGGCCACAATATCCGCAATCCGCATGCGCGGATTCAAACTGCTCATCGGATCCTGAAAAACAACCTGCATCCGCCGCCGCACGCTGCGCAGCTCATGCCCCTGCATCGTCAGCAGGTTGTGCCCTTCAAAGCGAATCTCTCCGCATTGCGGCCGCACCAGCCGCAGGATCGCCCGCGCCAGTGTGCTTTTCCCGCACCCGCTCTCCCCGATAATGCCGAGCAATTCCCCCGGTTCAAGGTTGAACGACACCCCGTCCACCGCGCGCAGCACCCCGGCCGGGTTTCCCCCGCGAACGGGGAAATGCACGTGCAAATCCTTCACTGTCAGCAGCGCGTCACTATTCATGATTCCGCCCTGTCCGGTTCGCCGAACGCACAGTTCAGTTCAATCGCCGCGCCCAGCCGCTGTTCGTACTCCGCCCGCGGGACTTCCGTCGCGCCAAGGCTCCGCAAATGGTCCGTCATGAACTGCACATCGAGCAGCACGAACCCGCGCTCCTGCATTCTCCGCACCAGGTGCACCAGCGCCACCTTGGACGCATCCGTGGCCCGATGAAACATCGACTCGCCGAAAAACGCCCCGCCGAGCGACACCCCATACAGCCCACCCACCAGCGCGTCACCCTCCCACGCCTCCACACTGTGTGCAAATCCATATCGATGCAGCAGCGTATACGCCGCCACAATTTCCGCTGAAATCCACGTTCCATCTTCGCGATCGGCGCACGCCCGCATCACCTTCCCGAATGCCCGATTGAATGTCACCCGATAGACACCGCGCCGCACCGCCGTCCGCAACGAACGCGACACCACCAGCCCGTCAAGTTCGATGATTGCGCGCGGGTCCGGCGCATACCAGCGAATCTCGCCCCGATCATCGCCCATGGGGAAAATGCCCGAGGCGTAAGCCGACAGCAGCGCATCAGGTTGCAGCTCAAACGGCAACTTCATGCCAGAGATGATAACACGGCGGGGATTTCCGACAGACGCCGGACCGTAAAATCCGGATTGCCGCGCTGCCAGAAGCGCCGCGGCGTTGGTGCAAAGTGAATCGTGCGCATGCCCAGCCGCGCCGGACCGCGCACATCGTTATCCAGCCGATCGCCGACGAAAATGCACTGCGGCGCCGCAACTTTCAGCTCGCGCAGCGCATGTTCAAAAATGCGGCGATCCGGCTTCATGTAAATCGTTTCCGACGAATACAACCGCAGCGGAAAATGATCCAGCAGACCCTCGTGCTTCAAATACCCGTCGAAAAGCACGCCCGGAAGCCACGTGTTCGATATCAGCCCCAGCCGGTAACCGCGACCCGACAGCTCCGCCATCACTCCCGGAACTTCCGGATCGACTTCAAACAGATCCCAGATCGCAATGGCCGCATGCACCGCCAGATCACGCGTCTGTTCCGCATCCAGATCAATCCCCATTCGCGCATGCGCGTGCCGGATGATCTCAATGACCTGCACTTCCCTTCGCACCACGCGCGACCAGACGGCCGCAGCCAGCAAGCGCCACTTCGCGGTTCGCAGATACTTGTGCATCGGCGGCGGTGAGAACCCCAGCGCCTTTACCTGCAGATGGACCGCATGGGCCACCTCATGCACCACTTCCCGTGCATGCCGCCGGTCCGAATTCACCAGCGTGTGCCCCACGTCAAACAGAACGACATCCACCCCGCCTGGCAGCTTCGGCGCGGCGCGCATGCCGGCCTCCTCCACCGGCAGCGTCACGGGATTTCTCCCCACGACGCCCGGCGCAGCGGCAATCGACACATCGCGCGTAAGAAACTTGGGTGACGTTTGAATGTCACGATGGGTGGTGCTCACGTAACCTCCGTAACCGCTCAAGCACGCGCCGTCCCTGTCGCGCCGCCCGCTATAATACCCCATCCCAGCTGTCGTGGCGACGGAGCCGGCCCGGTTTATGCCCTATCCCGCCAGAATTCGTACTCATTTCGCCGATTTTCATGCTGAAACGGGCGAATCGGTATCCATCGCAGGGCCAGCACCAGCCCGCTGATGACCACCCAATTGGCAAGAAATCCCACGGCGATTCCACCCAGCACCCGTTCCCCGATCAGCTCCGAACCGACGGCTCCGACCTCTCCGAGCGGCCACCAATTCAGCGGCGGCAAAGCCCCATGAGCCACGGTATGCCCGATGAATAGCCCCAACCCACGCAAGTATTTGCCCGTACCCCAATAGGCCAGTGACGTACCCAGCGCCAGCGGAAAGAAATGTATCCGCAGGCGCAAACCCGCATACAGGGCTGCGGCAAACTGCCAACCCCCCAGCGGAAGCGCGGCCATGAACGCCCCGATTCCGCACGCCCCGGCCATAAACAATTGGTCCAGCCGACTTCGCCGCAGGTGCCGCACTAATGTCACCGGATTCAACTGCTCTCCAATCGTTGCGCGCTCCAGCGCCCCCACCTTTTCGCCCCGGCTCCGCTCCGGCGCCATCCGCCGCACCGGCCACGGATTCAGCCGCCGCAGCGTCAACCGCGCATGCATGAGGAACCCCTTCGCCCCGTCCAGCCACGGACGAAAGTGACTGTGTTTCCGGCTCATTTCGCCATAGTGACAATTCACCGGCACTTCCACCACGTCAAACCCCGCCCACGCCGCCCGCGCAATGATTTCCGCCTCATAGCCGAAGCGCCGCGCACGCACGCGCACCGCTTCTGTCAGGGCCAATGGATAGACCCGCAGTCCGCACTGGCTGTCCGGAATAGTTAGCTGCGTTTCGATCCGCAGCCCCAGCGCCGATGTGTACCAGCCGACCAGGTTCCCGCGCGGAAGGCCCGGCGTATCCGCCCCGCGGCGACCCAGCACCAGGGCCTGCGGATGGTGTCGCGCTGCTGTCAGCAAGTCGGGGATCTGCTCCGGGTCGAGTTGCCCGTCGGCATCCATCGTGGCCGCATGCGTGAAGCCCCGCCCGGCCGCCCACGCAAACCCCGTCCGCAGGGCCGCCGCCTTCCCGCAATTGCGCTCATGCGTCACTACCGTCGCACCGATGCCCGCATGCCTTGCCGCCCACTGCCCCGCCACCCGCGCCGTCTCATCCGTCGATCCGTCGTTGACGATCACCACCGCCAGCCCCAGCCGGGCGATACGGTCCAGCACCCCCGCCAGTGTCGCGCCGTGGTTGTACACCGGCACGATCACCACCGGACGAAACGCATCCGCCCCCGCCGACACCACATCACTCGTCACCTGCACATTCACGGCGCTGAGATTACCAAAAAACTGCAGCGGCACAGCATGGTCCATACTTCGCTTGCCCAGGAGTTGAATCGCCCACCGCACAACTTCGCCCCGCCTCCTTGACACCCCCGCCGGAATTCGGGATGTTGCATTTCCGGTCCGCCACCAGTTGCCGCGGACCATTCGGCGGAGGCGTACGCGCACCTATGGAAATTCCTCGCTCGGAAATCATCGATCGCCTCACCGCCATTCTGCGCCGCGACCTCAAACTGGGTGCGCATATCGCGCTCCAGCCGGACACAGTCCTCTTCGGTGGAGACCTCGACCTCGACTCCCTCGACGCCCTCCTCCTCCTGCAAAGCGTCGAGCGCGAGTTCGGCCTGAAAATCCCCAACGAAGCGATGCAGCCCGGCGTCTTCCGCACCCTCAACGTGATGGCTGAATTTGTCGAGGAACATAACCGAAGCAGAATGGCCTAGCCGTCCAACATGAACCCTGACGAACAACTGCTCGCCCGACTCCCGCACCAACCCCCCTTCCGATTCATTACCAACTCCATCCACCTCGAACCGCACCTCAGCGGCACTGCCTCCTGGTGCCTGACTGGCAATGAACCATTCTTCGCCGGACATTTTCCCGGCGCGCCGATCGTACCCGGCGTCCTCATCGCCGAGGCCCTCGCCCAGCTATCCGGCCTCATACTCTTTGGAGCGGACAACGCGAACGTGAACCCCCCAGCCATGTCGCCCGCCGTCCCCGCCCGACTTGCTCACGTCGATGTCCGCTTCCTCGACGCCGTTTCGCCGCCCGCGGAAATAAAATTGCAAAGCAAGTTTGCCCGCGACCTGGGAACGCTCCGGCTTTTCGACGTCGAAGCGC
>CAZKIN010000214.1:0-1486 GCA_964552515.1 uncultured Phycisphaeraceae bacterium | reverse complement strand
GCATCGTCGCCGGAAAAACCCGTTGGGACACCGAATCCCCCCACCCCGTCTGGATGCTCCTCGACGGCCCGGAACTCAAGCTCTATTTCCCCCAGCGCAAATCGCTCGAGGTCTACCCGCTCAGCGAACGCCTCGCCCAGCTCGCCCTCTCCCCGCAACCGAAACTGTCTGACATGCGTCAGCATTTCGATGTCGCCGCCGACGCCACCGCCGACGCGCTCGTTCTCACCCTCACCCCCAAGGCCGCCGACCTGCGCAAATATGTCCAATCGGTTCGCGTGGAACTCGACGAAAAAGACGCCGTCGCCCGGCAGGTAGAGATGGTTACCAGTGACCGTGAACGGACAGTCATCACCTTTCGCCGCGTCCGTCGCAACACCGGCCTCACCCCCGCCGACCTCGACCTGCAACTTCCTCCCGACGCCGTCATCACTCATCCTTTGAAAGACCTGGCCGGCGGCACCACTCCCCCACCCGCGCCCGATCGACCCGCACCATGAACGATGCTTCCTTCAAACGCACCGGTCAGACCTGGGACGCCGATTCGCTCGCGCCGCAGTCCCGCACGCGCCTCTGGACACGCATCCGCCGCTTCTCCGCGACCTTCTGGCGCGACTTCCTCTTCTTCTGGACCGAGCATTTTCCCCCCATCGTCCTCTGGACCCGCCCCTTCTTCCTCTGGTTCGCCTTTCGCTACTCCAAAGTCCTCGCCGACGGCCCCGTCGCCAACGCCCGCCGCCTGCTCGGCAAATCGGCTGCTCCCGCCCAAATCGAAACGCAGCGTCGCAACATGATCCGCAGCGGCTACCTCAGCGTCTACGAACTCGGCCGCTGCCTCCGCATCCCCGCCAACCGCCTCCCGCAATGCATCGACGGCGTGGACGGCGCAGACCACTACTACGCCGCGCGCGCCCTGAAACGCGGCGCGATTCTCGTCACCGCGCACCTCGGCCCCTTCGAACTCGGAGTGGCCGCGCTCCGCGCGCAGGAGCCGCGCATCCACGTCCTCTTCCGCCGCGACGAACGCTCGCGCTTCGAGCGCATCCGCACGCGCTTCCGCCTGCACCTCGGCATCACCGAAGCCCCGGTCGATGAAGGCATGCCCATGTGGCTGCGCCTCCGCGACGCCCTCCGCGCCAACGAAGTGGTGCTCATGCAGGGCGACCGCGTCATGCCCGGCCAGACCGGCATCGCCGTCCCCTTCGGCGACGGCCACGTGCTGCTACCCACCGGTCCCGTCAAACTCGCCCTCGCCACCGGCGCACCGATCATCCCGCTCTTCTCCATCCGCACCGCCCCCTGCCGCGTGCGCCTGGTCATCAACGAACACATCGAAGTTTCAGACCAACCCGGCCCCATCACCGCCGCGCATCCCGCGATGCGCCATGTGGCCGCCTGCATCGGGCGCCAGGTCTTCGCCCATCCCGACCAATGGATCACCTACCACCGCGCCTGGCTCGAAGACGCGACGTAGCGTAGCTGATCA
>CAZKIN010000213.1:3310-6682 GCA_964552515.1 uncultured Phycisphaeraceae bacterium | reverse complement strand
TGCGGCGCGTCCGGTTCGAGCAACTCAAAATCAAACTTGATGACCGCGGCCTCAAAGTAGGCCAGGTCGCCGAGGATGGTGAGGGCCTGCGATTTGCCGATGGTGCCGTCGGGCGCGACTTGCCGCCAGAGCAGGTCGGTGGCGCGGCGACCGTCGGCGTCGGTGGTCTGGCCAAGGACGTCGACCTGGGCCACGCGGCGCGTGGTACTCAGCCGTTGTGCGTAGGCGAGCAGTTCGTCTTTCTGTTGCTGCAGGGCACGCACTTCGGACTGCAAGCGGCGCAGCTCCAGCCAGCGGAAGCCGTCGACGGCGAAGAGAACCGCCCCGAGCGTCAGCCCCGCTCCGATCAGCCAGCGCATCGATCGCACCATCGGCATAGCAGCGAGCCCCACAAGTCGCCCCCAGAAAGGCGCAAGAATTCCGCGTGTAACCGCGTTACGTGCGCGCGGAACTCCCGACCTTCATATGGATTTCATCGAGAAATGGATGCACCGGGCGTGAGCCAATCCGCGGGCGGAAATCGGCCGATGTGCGGCTCCACAACGGATGGACGAGAGCCGGGCATACAAAGTTTTACGGAGGACAGTTACGGGGCCTTCTTATTGGGCACCTGCGGCGCCGGTTTCGGCGTGTCGAGCACCACGGGCACCTTGATTTCCGCACGCTCCGGATCGTCCGTTTTGATGGTGATCGTCGGCCACGGCACGGTCAGTTCATATCCGTCGGGGACTTTTACGTGTACTTCCTGCGAGCGTCCCTGGATCATGACCTTGGCTTCGAGCTTCGGATCGCTGCTGGACGCACTGATAATCTTGTTGCCGGTGGTGGTATGCCACATGACCACCATACTGCGATCGGTTTCCCGGGTCGTCTTTGCGGGCAGGCGGAGTTCCTCGGGGACCACTTGCATGCGCTTGGTGACGGTGCCAATCACTCGCACGCTTTCGTGCAGTGACTCCGGGATTCCCGTTTCCAGCATGAGCAGGCCATTGATAGCGCCCAGTGCCAGCGGTGCCGCAAGGCGAACGGTCATTTCATAATGTTCGCCGGCGACCACTTCTTTGATTTCGGCGGTCAGTCCCGGTACCTGCGATTGACCGACCTTGGGCGCGATGGGGCCGCCATCACCCCGCATAATGGATACGGTTTGCGAGGCTCCCTTGGCCTCCGGATCGATCAAGCCGAAGTTCAGCGCGGACGGCATATTCTTAAAAGCGCCGCGGACCATGCCATTGCAGGACACGCTCAGTTGCGGCCTTGAGGGATCATTGGTTTCAATGATCAGCTGGCGGCCGGTGCGGCCCGCGCCGCCTCCGGTAGCTACCGAAGTCGAGATGGTTCCAGATTCACCAGGAGGGATCGTTCGACCGGACCGGTCGTTTGCTTTGACCCCTCACGTCGCCTTGGCGCGGATGAAGAGGTCCGCGTCGCCTTCGTTGCGCACCGTGTAGACGCAGGTCATGGTCTGACCTTTCCAGACCGGTTCCGCTTCGATGGACTCTTTTTCACAAACGGCTTTCGGGGCCTTGCCGGGGGGTATGACCACATGCGCCCCCACCGGGCCAGCAGCTGCCGTGCCTTTGGCACAATTTTCCGCGGGAACTGCCGCCGGAGGGGTGGTTCCGCCGGCCGGCTTGGTATTGTTTGTCGTTGCGGCCGCGCTGTCTGTCTTGGGAGCGTCCGTCTTGGCCGGAACGACGGATCGTTTTTCCGGCAGCGGCGCGGTGCTGGGCCGCTTGGTCGGTGTCGGTCTATCCGGGGGAATCGGCTTGGTGGAAGGTTGGTTCTGTCCGAACGCTGCGGCAGCGGTACCCATGCCGAGTGCGGCAATGACTAGTACGCGCATGCAAGTTGAAAAGCGGAACGAGCCCATCATGAAGACCCTTGTCTAGAATCCAAACTACCCAGCGCCGGCCCGATGATCCGCGCGCGTGTCCCCATCATACAGATTTCACACCCCACTAAGCAATCCGGGGGTCGTCCAATAATGCGTTCCCCGTGTCACCGGCGTGTAGCAGGCCGTTGGTATCAGGGGCTGCCCGGCTGCCAGAGGTACATCAGCCGCGGCGTCTGGGCAAAGGGCGTATGCGACAAGTCGAGGTTAATGAGGTTAACGTCGCCGCCGCGCGCGGGCGCCGCGGCATAGAAATTCGGCTTGTAATCGGCCACCCGGTGGTAGGTGACCAGCTTCGCTTTTTCGATGCCAGCACGCGTTTTGAGCACACCGAGCGCCTCGCGCATGGTGGCCACGCGATCGACCATTCCGTTTTCCGCGGCCTGCTGGCCGGTGTAGACGCGACCGTCGGCGAGTTCGCGTACTTTTTCCGCCGCGAGCTTCGGGCGACCCGCGCGGACCACCAGCAGGAAGCGCTCGTAATCTTCGTTGACCATGTTCTGGAAGACCTGGCGTTCCTCCGGGCGCAGCGTGCGCAGCGGCGAACCGGCATCCTTCATCGGGCCTGAGGTTACCGCGTCCGTCTTCACGCCGATCATGTTCATCGTCCCGGTCACATCCACGAATTGTGCGATGACGCCAATGCTGCCGGTGATGGTGGACGGGTGGGCGATGATTTCATCGCACGCACAGGCGATGTAATAACCCCCGCTGGCGGCCACATCCATCATGATGGCCACCACGGGCTTCTTGCTGGTTTCGCGAAAGTGAAGGATCTCACTATGCATCAATTCACTCGCCACGACGGTACCGCCGGGTGAATTGATGCGCAGGAGTACGCCTTTTACGCGCGGGTCCATCCGCGCGGCGTCGAGTTCCTCAAGGAGGAGGCTGACGGGGTGCTCGCCGCTGGTGAAGAGGCCGGGCTTGTTGGCGTTCATGATGATGCCGGATACGTCGATGACGGCGATCTTGTCGCGGGCGAAGAGACTTTCGCGCGACAGTTCGGATTCGACGAGATCGCGGCGGCTGGAGACGGGGGTGATGAGGAGGCTGGGGGCGGAGCAGCCAGCCATGGCCGTCAACAAGATCATGGCGATGACTGGTGTCGCATGTTTTGTTCCGAATGTTGGTCGCATGTGGTTCCCCGGATGAACAGCTTTTCACGTTGGCATACATTCCACGCACGCCTATGCTACAAACGGATCGGGGTTGCAACCAGAGAACGACCTTGAATCTGCGGCCAACGTTGGCAGGTATGTACTCATAGGCGGGCCATGAAACTCTCCTCCGATGAATTCGCGCACCTCGTCAAGCAGGCCCTGGCCGACATTCCGCCGCCGTTCGATGAATTTCTGCAGGAGATCGCCATCGACGTGGAATCGACGCCCGACGCCGAAACGCTGCGCGAGATGGAGATTGACGATCCCACTGAAATCCTCGGCCTTTATCACGGGCTGCCGCTTACGGAACGGGGA
>CAZKIN010000213.1:0-3210 GCA_964552515.1 uncultured Phycisphaeraceae bacterium | reverse complement strand
TCGGGCTTATCGTGCACTTCCATGAACACCGCATCGGCGCCCGCCGCCACGCCCGCACCGGCGAGGGTGCCCACATATTGGCGCAATCCGCCGCTGAGCGTGCCCGCGCCGCCGGGTAACTGACAGCTGTGTGTCGCATCGAAGACGACCGGCGCCAGTTCCCGCATGCGTGGAATGGCCGTCATGTCGTTGACCAGGCGGTTGTAGCCGAAGAACGTGCCGCGCTCCGTCAGCATGAAGTTGCTGCAGCCGCCTTCGCGCAGTTTGGCGGTGACGTTGGACATTTCCTCCGGCGACATGAACTGGCCTTTTTTCACATTCACGCAGCGTCCGGTCGCGGCGGCCGCGAGCAGCAGGTCGGTCTGTCGGCAGAGGAAGGCGGGAATCTGCACGCAGTCGAGCACCTTTCCACACGGCGCGGCCTGTTCGGGCAGATGAATGTCGGAAACGACGGGCAGGTCGAGTTTCCTTTTTACCTCGGCGAGAATCGCCAGCCCCGCTTCGATGCCCGGTCCGCGAAAGCTGCTGCCGCTGGAGCGGTTCGCTTTGTCGAAACTGGCTTTGAAGATATAGGGCAACTTGCGCGCGACGCAGATTTTTTGAATGGCCTCGGCCAGAAAGAGGGTGTGGTCGCGCGATTCGATGACGCAGGGGCCGGCAATGAGTGCGAGCGTCGCTCCGCCGCCGATGCGAACGCTTCCGATGGTTGCGGGTTGTGGCTGCGGCATGGTATCAAAGCTCCTGTGGACGCATGGTAACTATGCCCGTCGCGTCCGCAACATGGGGTCATTGACGGACCGGTGAGGTTGCGGGGGAGGGTATTCCATGAGCATGCGCGAGATTCCTGAGATCCAAATGGTGGGAGTGCCGAAGGCGAAGAAGTCGCGCGGCACTTTTTGGGTATCGCTCATTATTGCGTTAGTTTTGGGCGGCGCTTTGTTCATCAGCCTGTGGACGCGCGAGGGCCAGAGCGAACCGCCGCGGATGACCGGCAGCGTATGTACCGCCAAAGTGGCCGACCAGCCGCGCCTTTATTTTGTCATGGAAGAGGAGCGCTGGGAGCGGCGCATTCCGAGCTATGCCATGCGCATGCGCTGGTTCACCGTTTCTTATTCCTTATTCACGCTGCATGCGCGGGACGCGCACAGCGGTGCCGACGCGGGGCGCACGGAGTTGGCGCGCATCGACTATGCCCCGTCCGGAGCAGGCCCCGAAATCCTCGGTCCGCAGGGTGACATTCTGTGGTTGTGGAACGCCGGACTGGAAGGACGCAAGCTCGACAGCCTGGAACTCGTCTGGAGTGTGGCCAAGCTTGCCGAAGTCAATCCGGAAGTAGCGTCACTGTTTCCCGAAGAGCGTAAGTACTGCAAAGTCATTGGGAAGCTAGATGCGCTGGTTTTCAAGGGTAAGGACGCGCGCTATTTTCAAGCTGATGCGGCCTCCGGCAGGATACAGCCACTCGATGACGCGAAGCTGGGAGCCCTTTTTCACACCGGCAGAGCTGACGATGGGTTCATTTACAATTATTCCGGTGCCGAGTCGCTGTGGAGTACGTCCGTCGGCGGGCTGATGTGGGACTCGCTCACATCGGGCGACATGTGGTATGCGCTGATGTCGAGCGATGAGCGCGCCAAACTGGTGGGTAGTCCGGGCAGCGGCCATGCCCCGTGGGGTGAATCTTCGCGCCAACTTTATCGCGGCAAGTTTGAATGGGAGTATCGTCAGGTCCTTGGCACCAACGAGGTCAAGCTCGATCTCGACACCGTAGCGCCGGTGAATGCGGAGCGCTTCCTGATGGCCGGTTTCCTGCGCCGACCGAACACAACCAAGCTATGGACGGTGGACGATGGCAAGTCATTTCTGGTTCTCCACCGCAAGGAAATCGGAGCCGATGGTCCGTGGCATATCACCCGCCTCGGCCTCGATGGTACGATCCACTGGACCTGTTCCACCGGGCTCGCCGATCCGATGCATCTCTGCGATGGCTTGGGCTCTCTCATCTTCACCGGCTTCGCCGCGTCATCTAAGCCCACGCGTGAGCGGCCGGATTTGTTCGTGTTTGTTGATGAGCAAACCGGCGAGGTGCGTACGCTCAACCTGGTCAGTAACGAGTTCCTGACCGCCAGCTCAAGGTGAGGAATTGGTTCTGATAAACAGTTTTTAGTCCTATAATAACACGCATTTTAATTCATCATTGAAGGCTAATTACAATTTTCTTGAATGTGTGGCAATTTGCCGTACAATTAAGCGAGCCGAGAAGTTCAGGAACTCAGGGTAACGATCAATGGCGACCAAACCCAAGAATTCTGCGCGGTTGGATTTCCGTCTTTCGCCGGAACAGAAGGAACTGATTGAACAAGCGGCGTTTGCCGTCGGTCAATCGGTGAGCGACTTTGCGACCTCAACTCTGCTGCAGCGAGCGCGCCAGGCCATGGAAGAGTCCAACCTGACCACGCTTTCAAATCGCGACCGCGACATATTCCTGGCCATGCTGGACGATGAGAGCGAACCGAATGCGGCGCTGCGGAAGGCGGCCCAGAGGTATCGGCAAGGTGGCTGAGGGTGGAACGAATTCGTGGGTCATTGAGCGCCTGAAGAGTAGTCACGATCGAAGAAACTTCGACTCCGGTGTGCCGCTGCTCGACGACTTCCTTACCTCACGCGCGACGCAATTTGAAAAACGCGACCTGGGCCGCACGTTTGTCGTCGTTCATCCAAACCAGAACCGAGTCTTGGGTTATTACACTTTGGCGAGCAGTGCGGTCAGCTTCGAGACGATTCCCCATGCGGACAGCCGCCGCCTTCCGAGCCAGATTCCGATTCCCGTTCTTCGTCTTGGTCGCCTAGCTGTGGACAAATCAACGCAAGGTCAGGGGATGGGAGCATACTTGCTCATTGATGCCTTGCGGCGCGGACTGCGTACCGCGGCCGAAGTGGCCATGTATGCCGTCGAGGTTGACGCGATAAGTTCCGCGGCTCGACAATTCTATGAGCACTTTGGTTTCGTCAGCCTGCTCGACGACCGGCAGCATCTGTACCTGCCTATGAAGAAGGTTGCGAAGTTGTTTCCAGAAATTCCCACCGGTTTCCAAACTCCGGACCACGATTTGCCATCGGGACCACCTTAGCAAGACAGACGCACATCAACGCACGAACACTTTGACGCCCGACGCGTTCGCCCCCATCATGCTCAAAACTCGATTTTCCTTT
>CAZKIN010000212.1:5170-6696 GCA_964552515.1 uncultured Phycisphaeraceae bacterium | reverse complement strand
CGCCGGAGGAAACATTTCATTGGGAGAATCAAGATGGCGCGGAAGTTCATGTTGGTGTTGGTCGTCATGAGCCTGGTGGGCGGCTGTTCGGGCAAGCGGGGCGGTGCGGACATGGTGCCGAAGAAGCCCGCGGTGGCGAGTGAAATGGCAATGCTCAGTGACATGGTGGGCACATGGGGCGGCAGCTGGGAAATTACCGGCAAGGCGGCGGAGGAGATGCGCAAGGAACATCCCGATTCGCCGCTTACTTTCAGGAGTGAAACCACGTGGTCGCCGTACATGGGCGGGCAGTGGTACAAGGCCGAAGGGTGGTACGAGATGGCCCCGGACCTGCGTGCGACCTATGTCGAGTACATTGGCTGGAGTGCGAAGGAGAAGATGTTTCTGTCGTATTTCATAAGTGACATGGGTGAGGTGGGCCACGGCACGATGCGGCCGTGCGACGACAGCAACCGCTGTTTCGAGATGAAGTGGAGCGGCTACGACATGAATGGCGTCCAGAAGGGCGGATCGGGCTGCATGAAGTTCGTGGACCGCGACAACATCGATTTTTCATGGGCGGAGAAGATGGGCCTTTTCAAGAAGATGGAAATGAAGGGCACGAGCAAGCGGATCAAATAAACACGAACGCAGCATCATCAGGACGCTGGTCGGCGATTCGATTCGTAAGGGATCGGATCGCCTTTTTTTTGAGAACGCGCCATCAAGTTGCGCCCGGTCGGATGGCGAGCGGAATCAATTCGTTGAGGCTGCCGCTGCGGAAGCCCCTGGGGTCGATGCTCCAAGTTTGGTAGCCGACGGTGCGGAAGTGGGCGTCGAGTTTGGGCGTCATGTCGGTGGCATTGAGTTTGACGATCCAGTCCGGGGGCACTTCGATGCGCGCGGCGTTGTTTGCGTGATGGCGCACGCGGCATTCGCGGATCCCCAGGTTGCGAAGGAACGCTTCGGCCTGTTCGATCATACGCAGTTTGGCGGGCGTGACTTCCTCGCCATAGGGAATGCGGCTGGAGAGGCAGGGGCTGGCGGGTTTGTCGTGCGTGGGCAGGCTTAGTTGGCGCGAAAGTTCGCGGACGTCGGATTTGGTGAAGCCCGCCTCCGCGAGCGGGGCGCGGATGCCGTGCTCGGCGGCGGCCTGGAGGCCGGGGCGGTAGTCGCTGAGGTCATCGGCGATGACGCCGTTTACGATGGTGTGGAGGCCGCGCGCTGTAATGAAACGATGCAGGTGGCTGTAGAGCGTGGTCTTGCAGAAATAGCAGCGGTTGGCGGGGTTGCTGGTGTAATTAGGATTGGTGAATTCGTCGGTGTCGAGGATGGCGTGCTCCGCGCCGAGGGCGCTGGCGATGCGGATGGTGTCGTCGAGTTCGCCACGGGCGAGGCTCTCGCTGCGCCCGGTGACCGCGACTACGTTTGCAGGGCCGAGGACGTCGAGGGCGATTTTGAGCATCAGCGTGGAGTCGGCTCCGGCGCTGAAGGCGACGGCGACGGAGTGCATGGGGAGCAGGAGTTCACGCAGCGCGGCGTGTTTG
>CAZKIN010000212.1:3790-5070 GCA_964552515.1 uncultured Phycisphaeraceae bacterium | reverse complement strand
CTGATGAAGCTGATGGAGACGGAGCCGATGGAATTGTAGACTTTGCGTTCCTTGCCGACAGCGAGAATTTTTTTCAGCGCCCGTGTCTGGACGGGAAGGAACTCAAGGCCGCGGACCAGTTCCTCGGTGCCGTCCGCCGCCGATACGCGGTAGGCATAGAGCGGGGCGCCAAGCCGGCCGCCCCCGCCGCGTTCCATCGCTTCGATGCGCATGGCATACTCTAAGCCTTCTTCCTTGGCGGCGGTAAGGAGTTCCTGTTTCATTTCTTCTTTGGCGATAGCGTTGTCATCGGTGAAGTAGAGGCAGCCGACGGTGGCAGTCGGATCGCTGAATTCGCCGCCGCGGGCATGCCCGGTGGTTTTCTTGAATTTCTTGGTCGGGGCGCGGCCGGCGACAAGATCTTTAAGAACGCCCTTGGTGACCAGTTCGACGATGCGCGGCTTGGTGCCTTCATCGTCAAAGTCGAACTGACCAGCGAGAGGGATGCCCTCAAAATATTTCTGGGTGGAGTCATCGACCACGCTCATGGAGCGCGGGAGGACGCGGAGGCCGAGTTTCTTTTCCAGGCTTTCTTCTTGCCAGGCACCGCCTGCGCCGAGGGGGGTGGGGCGAGCGCAGAGCCCGTTGGCAAGGAGGGCTTCGAAGACCTTGCCGGCGGCGACGGGTTCAAAAAGGATTGGCCCGGTGTACTGCTCGACCTTGGGCGCTTTGGCGAGCGCGACGAGTCGGGTGCACATGTTGTCGATGTCGGTGAGGATGGCTTCGATGGCCGGAAGTTTTTCGGGCGTTTCCTGGAGGTATTGCACTTCGTCGCTGAGGTATTCGCCATCATCAGCTTGGATTTCAGCGGTGATGCGCAGGAGCGTGCCGGTATCCCCCACGCGGATACGCGAACCTTCGGAGTTGACTAGGAACTCATGGACGGCGATGGCGTAAAACTCAACACCGGAGTCCATGATGGCCGGGTGATTCTTGAACCGAGCGGAGATATCGCGGACTTTCTTTTCCCAGACACCCTGATCGATGACCAGGGCGACGGTTGGCTGCATCGTCTGGACGGGTTCGCCGGGGGTGAAATCGTCCGGGCGGTCCTCGATGGTTTTGTCCTGCAAGTACGCGATTTTGCGAGTGAGGGTTTCGACGGCGCGTTTGTAGTCTTCGTCGGTGATGCGCCAGATGGTGTGGCGGAGGGCGACGTAGTCGTCGTCGAGCGGGAGTGAGCCACGGCCGCCCGCTCCGCGGAAGACGTTGGTGTTGTCGAGCGAGAGGGTGCCGACGCG
>CAZKIN010000212.1:0-3690 GCA_964552515.1 uncultured Phycisphaeraceae bacterium | reverse complement strand
ACCCAGCCGGATTCCGCGCCGCAAGATCCGTTGAATATGGCGGGGTCATCGCCGGTCGCCACGATTTTTTCGAAGCTGGTGAGCGGGGTGCCGACCACATCGGCGCCGCGGATGAGTTCGTCGGGCCGGCCATCGGCGTAAACGCGATAGACGACAATGGGCAGCACCTTGAACGACTGCGGTCCACGGCGGTTGGTGGTGGTGAAGCCGCCGGAGATGTCATCGAAGAGGAGGCCGTAAGGGCGGTCCTGTTTCTTGCATTCCTCGATCAACATTTCTCGCAAACGGGCGAAGGAAACCTGGTTCTTCGAATCCACAACGAGGTTGGCCTGGCGCGATACGGCCGCATTTCCGGAGGAACGGCGACCATGGCCATTCGATTGGGGGAATCCTTCCACTGGTTTGCGCGACATGAGAAACGTCTTGAGAACTCCATCTTCGACGAGGACCGTTTTGGAGGCGGCGACACCCTCGTCGTCGAAGCGATAGAAACCGCGCAGGTCGATGTCGTGGAAGAGTGCCATGCTGGGGTCATCGTAGACGCTGATAAAGGTGGGGAGGATGGGCTGTCCGATTTTCTTTTTGAACGTCTGGCCTTCAGTGACATCCTTCTGGCGGTGACCTTCGATGCGGTGGCCGAAGATTTCGTGGAAGAAAACGGCGCTCGCGCGGTTGCGCAGGATGGCGGGGCCGATATAAGGCTCAGCCAGCGGGGCGGCGCGGAGGGCCATCACCTGGTCCATTACCTGGCGGAATGCTTTTTCGATCTCCGCGTCGTTGGGGAGTTTGTCGGGCGAGGATGCATTGAAATCGTCGAACTGGCTGAGGTCCATGCCGTCTTCGGCTTTGGTGGCCGCATTCAGGGTAATGCGGTAACGGATTTCGTTGGTTTGCAGGCGCGTTCCTTCGCTGGACACCATGTATCGGGTGGCGGTGAGAGTGCCAATGGTGACGGAAGAGGCGTAGATCTTGGGATAGTCGCGGGCGATGGCGGAGATTTTCTTCAGTCGATCGTTCCACGCCTGCGGATCGAAATTCGATGTGGCGGGGGTTTCCGCGAAGACGTGGGGGGATTCCTTGCTGAAGTCGTCCGAGGGGTCTTCCTCTTCGACTTTCACCTTCAGGTTGGTTAGGACGTTCTGGTAGCGCTTGGAGGCTTCCTTAAAGACGCTGTCGGTATTGTGCCAAAGGGTTTGCGCGATTGACTCGGTGTTGTCATCGAGTGAGAGGCGGACATTGCCGCTTCCTCCGACGGTGCCGCGGCTGCCCCCCTGGCCACGGATCTGTCGGGTGTTGTCCAGCTTGTAATCACCGATGCGCAGGTCAATGTTCAGGTTGCGTTCGCGATCCACATCAGACTGAATGATCGCGCCGAGCGAAGCGGAGACGATGCCACGTTCTTCTTCGTACACCGAGAAGGCCAGGTAGTAAGGCCCCATCCCCTCTTCATTCTTGAGGTTGGCCATCGAGTACTGCAGCTCATTGCTGAGCATGTGTACTAGCGGCGCGAATGTCGGTTCCCTTTCGGCGGCAGGCGATTCGGATGGAGTTTGTGCATAAGCCCATGTGGAAAGGGCAGTGGCGATGGTTGCCAAAGAGACTGCGGTTCGCCGACTCGGTATTGTGCCTATTTTAGCTATGCTCACTGTTTTTACTCCGTGGGAGTAGTTCTCGGACTTATCGCGACTATGACACGCTTCATTATGGTCCTGCGGGATCGGGCGTCCAGCGATCGATTGACCGTTTTGAGAAAAACGCAGTAAGGAGTTGTGCCCACTGGCGCGGGAGTCGAGCGTGCGGACAACAAGTCTGTGCTTATGAACCGCGGGGCGCTATGGGCTGCGTCCAACGGTTGCATCGCTAACTGTTTTGGTTGGCCGCACTTAGGACGCAATTCTGATTTGGATGAATCACTTTGGGGGACCGGTACAACTCTACCTTGGGCGATTTCGGTGAATTCAGGTTTCACACCAGCGAAGTGGCGTAGGTTGATCCGGCAAAATGGGTACGATTTTACTTGCAAATGAGGTCAAGTTTCGCGTACACTGCCGATTGCGGCCAGCAGTATCGGTCGTTGGGAAGGGAATTGGATTCCATCCTGTTCGTCAAAACGTGCAAGACGCTCCGAAATTTCAAACGAGGAGGGGCAATTCTCGTTTCGTTAAAGTTCGGGTGCGGTTGGTGCCAACCTATTTGCGCGTCGCTGTGAGATGTATGTGGAATTGGGCAGTCTTTGGGCTGCTTTTTGCGGTTGCCGTTGGCAATTTGTGAAGACTCCGCTTTGGAGGTATTCGCAAGCTGAGGGCAATAGCATTTTTCGTCTTCATTTATTGTGGTTTTGTCGGGCGTGACTTGGAAAGGGACAGACATGTCAAGGATTCGTGGCGCGTGTAAGAAAGGATTATGGGCAGGCTTGCTGTCGCTAGCTTGTCTTTCCTTCGCCTTTGCGGCGACGGAGAGATCGCGACGGGTGGCCGTGGTGGATGGTCGTTCTGGCGTCGTTCGCGACGTTCAGGTGACTGTAACACCGGTTGGTGGTCAGGCGATCCGGTCAGAGGCCGGCGCGGATGGCAACGTTTTCCTGAAGGGGAACGTTTCCGGCGCGGCGACCGTCGAAGTGACTTCGGCTTCGCACGGCACATCGACTGCCAAGATTGATTTCCCGGCCGATCCCGGTCTGGCTCTGTTGCTGCATTGGGAAAATGCCCAGGTACGCGCTGAATTTATGCCGGCAGCGTCGCTGCCGCGCGATTCTTCGCCGATGCTCGGCCAGACGAACCTGAGTGGTTCGTTGAACCGTGCCATGCGGACCAGGACAGGCGAGGCTTCGCCGAATCAGCCGCCGCCAGCCGGTTTGCGTGGCGCGGGGGATGAGTGCGTTTCGGCAACGCCGATCACGTGCGGTGACTCCGATGAAGTCATCGTGGCCAGTGGCGGTTTCACCGGCAACAGCAATGGCGCGACACCCGGTGACCCGGTCAGTTCCTGCGAAATCGCAGTCGGCGGCCCGTTCGGTCACGATGCTTCGTGGTGGTATGATCTGGTCATTCCGGCCGACTCGACCGTTACGGTGAGCCTTTGCTCGGGTGATGTCACGCAAGACGCAGTCCTCGCTTTGGTTGATGATTGCAACAACCTGACCGAAATCTCCTGCGACGACGACTTCTGCGATTTCCCGAATTTTTCGGCTCCGTCGCTCAATGCGAACACGCCGATTTTCCTCGCTGCCGGCAACTACAAGTTGATCATCCAGGCCTACACGGGAGGTTATGACCCCGCGATTCCGTTCATTACGACGGTCGGATGCACGCCGGTCGGTCCGCCGCCCTACGGTGCGTGCTGCGACGACTTGACGGGCGTTTGCGAAGACTGCGTGCAGGGTAATTGCCCGCCGCCGTCGCGCTTTACGGCCAACACCGCCTGTGCGGATCTCGATCCGGCCTGCGGTGAAGTGACCGGTGCCTGCTGTGATCCGATCCTCGGTACCTGTGCCGATGCGACTCCGGCCGCATGTGCGGGTTCGGGCGGTTTGTATGCCGGCAACTTTACGACTTGTGCGACGTTTGTCTGCCCGTGCGTGGTGAACTGCCCGCCGGGTTCGATTGCTGAAGGTGAACCGGATTGCGGTCCGGATTATGTCGACGCGACCAACGGTGGTTGCAACAGCCCGCAGATTAATCCGGCCGCCAG
>CAZKIN010000211.1:0-6739 GCA_964552515.1 uncultured Phycisphaeraceae bacterium | reverse complement strand
TGCCCGTGGGACCCACCACGATGCCCATGGTTTCGTTTTCACGAACCAGGCGGCAAGTATCCTCGATCAGTCGCGCCACGCGGAGCGTGGTGATGTGTTTGCCCGGGAGCTTGACCGCCTGCTGGCGGGCGTGCTGTTCGACCCAGGCATTGAGCTTGCGGATGTGGTCGTCGGCGTGCTCGCGAAAAATGCCCTTGCATAGTTCGTTGATCGTCGTGTTCTTGGGCGTACCGACCTGCCGCGCGACCTGTATGTTGGCCAGCGCGACGCGCTTGCGGTAGGCGATGAAATTATCCATCGCCTGCTTGCGTTGCAGGTCGGTGAGTGTTCCTTCATTGGGCAGCGTCCATGCAGCCATGAGCAGTTGATCCCTATCCTTGAGAAGCTCGCCGAGTTCGCGCGAGTGATCGGTCACAAAAAGTCGCCTAGTCCTTCCTCAATAGAAACAACCTCCGGTTCATCCGGAAGCAAATCATCCAGGCCAAAATCGATGTCCTCGCCGCCGCGGTCGGAGTCGTTCATGAACAGGTCGGACACGTCGTCATGTGCGCCGGCGGCGGGAGGTTCGTAGGCCAATTGAGCGGGCTTCGAAGCGCCTTCGAAGCCGGTTCGAACCGGCACAATTGTGGGTTCAAAATCGGCTTTGCCGTCAGTGCCGGTCGCGCGGAGTGCGCGGCGTTTGGCGTTCGCGTGGGCGTTCACTGCCGCTACGGTCGTGCGCGTGCGTTTCGCGGCGCTGCGCGCCGCTTGGTTGGCGACTTTGCGATCGTGCATGCGCTGGCCAATGGCCTCGCGTACTTCCTCCCCGGATGTGCCGGGAACTATTTTTTCGTTGGCCGGCAGCCGGCCGATCAGTCGGCGCGAGGCCGGATCGTAGACCCAGCATTGGCTGACGTCGTTGATGTCCATGCGCACGAGGACGCTGCGGCCCTTCAGGCGGGCCAGCGCTGGATGACTGGCCCCGTAGGAGAACCGGGCGGGGCCAATGTTGAGCGACACGCCATTGGCACCCACCTTGTACTCGCCACGCACTTGCAGCAGCATGGCCAGGGCGTCGACATCGGCACGGCGGACTCGCTCGGCACTTTGCCAGACAGACAGCGGTGAGGCCTGCAGCGTACTGTGGCGCTGCGCGTGGTATTGCTTGATGTAATCCCCGATCCGTTGCTGCGCTTCCTCGAAAGTTGGAATTACGCCATCGCGAATTTCGGCCAGTGATTCCGGACGCGACGTGGGCGAGTTCCCGCAATAGGTGACGAACGTCTTACCGCACTGTCCGTGGAACGTGCCAAACCAGCGCTCCACCAGGCCTTTGCTCCAGGGCGCATAGGGAATCGCGTAGATGATCTCGATGTCGAGTTCGGGAATGATGCCGCGCCAGCGGATGTCGTCGCAGGCCACCATCTTCTCGGCGGCCTGGTCGACCTTGTCGAAGTCCTCGCCGTGCAGGCGCTTGAGCGCCGAGCGCTCCATCTTGGTGACACCGGTGAGCAGCTTGCTGGTGAAGTCCTTGCCGTTGTCGACGCGGAGAACGTCCGGAAGGCACCAGTCGCGGAAGGCCATGTGCGCCGCCGCCAGGATGGCGTCCTGGTGTGGTGTGGGGCCAAGGTGCCAGCCGACGATGCAGCGGCTGCGGCAGTCCAGGATTGCGGTTAGCCAGGGGCGGATCTGCTTGCCCTCAAACTCCACCCAGAAATCGCACTGCGTATGGTCGGTGACAAACCAGCTGCCCACGGGAATGGCGTCCCAATCCATTTCGACATAGGACATGTGTTTGCGGCACCAGGCCTTCTTGCCTTCGCGCATCAAGTAGGTGAGCGAAAGATCGTCGTGCACTTCCAGCC
Source organism: uncultured Phycisphaeraceae bacterium (assembly GCA_964552515.1). Classification (GTDB taxonomy): domain Bacteria; phylum Planctomycetota; class Phycisphaerae; order UBA1845; family UBA1845; genus JACQXM01. Next base: position 4,895 of record CAZKIN010000211.1, on the reverse strand, counting down.
AGCGCCGCGTGGCGGACAAACTGGGGGGCCAACTCCATCCTTCCGCTGCGGCCTGGGCGACGGTCATATCGTGGCAGGTTGAAACCGCGAGACGGTTTTCGGTGTGAAACAGCCCATAGAAGAAATTGATCGCGCCCGCACTGCGGTTGGTCATGGAACCATCTCCAGTTCCTGATCCATCTCCGCCGCCGTACTTCGGTACCAGTGCTTCGATACCGCCCGCTTCGTAGTCACTGCGCCATATCTGCAGCGAGCGTGGGCTGATCTTGAACTTCTGGCCATCAGTCTTCTGCGCTTCGGTGCAGATGGCCTTGGCCAGTTCGAGGGCGGTGGGGCGCTTGCGCAAGACGCGCAACTGCTCGGGCATCTGCGCGCGGCCGGCGCACAAATCGAGCCACCTATCCAGCCAGTAGAACTTGCGGTAGGCGCTGTCGACATCCTTCTGGGCATAGCGACTATTGAGCGTCGCACGCACACCCTCGGCGGTGGGCGAGCCGATGAGCAGCGAGGGATGGGCGTCACTGCGCACATACCACTGCGGCTTGCCGCCGGTTTCCGGGTGGCGCAAGGCGGCGCGGCTGCCGCGCGCCCAGCGGCCGCACATGCGCTGCACGTGGCGAACCGACCATCCGAGTCGCGCCGCGACTACTTCTGCGGAATGCCACTCCAGCGGACTCGCCGGCTGCTGGGGATCGGACTGTCGCAGGGCCTGAGCCATTTAAGCGGCCATCTCCACTTCGCTGCCTTGGACTTTGTGCATCGCCGCCAGCGCCGAACGGTATGCCCGTGCGTTTCGCTTCAGCGTAAGTTCCGCCTTGCGGGTAATGACCCACTCGTCGCCATCGCGAATCTCCAGCGACCGGGTGATGCGCTGGCAGAAATCGCAATGCACATAGACGATCCGCCGATCGCTATCGACCCGTTCCTTCACCACGTTTTCGCGTGGCAGTTCGCTGTTGCAGACTGTGCATCCTTGCATGATAAAAAACCTCCAAGGGCAAAAGGGCACTGAAAACTAACGGGTATCCTCCGGAGAAAGAACGTCGCCGAGTGCCACACCTTGGGCACCCGCGTCCACGTGATTGTGCCGCGCGTTGCACGAACACACCGGACACAACGCGGTGAGACGCGCGATGATCGTGGCCTCGTCGGAGGAGTGGGTCATGCACGCATTGCGGAGCCACTTCATGCCACAGGGGCAAGAAAGGTTGCGGGTTGCCGTGCCGGCGAAGAAGGCACACGCGCCGAAACCCAAAAGCAAAATCGCAATGCCAAACAGGATGGGGTCAATCACGACTTGCTCGCTTTCTCGGCGCGACGCCGCTGAAGTTCGTGCATGATGGACTTGAGGCGCACGCTTACCGCCTCGACCTTCTGGGTGAATTCCGAAATGCGCACGTCATCGTTGCAGTCGACTTGTCCGTCTCCTTCGATCGCCGCCAGGGCTTCGATCGCGCCGCCCAGGTCCTTGAGCAGTTCGCCGGTTTGCGCGCAGAGCTTCTCGAACGGCATGGACTGGGGCGCGGGCTGAATCCAGAAACCGATGAAGTTCGTGCCGTCCGTGATCAACTCAAAGATGCGTCGGGCAATTTCAAAAGCGGACATGTCGCCCTTGCGCAGCTTGCCGTCGATGTCGCGGAGAATCTCATTGAAGATCGCGGTGTAATCGGTGTGCGGTCGGCGCAGGATGTCGGAGATGAAGTCCGCGTGCCTGTGCAGCCGGAAGGCCAGGCTCTTGCCGTGGACGACCTGCTCCATTACCAGGTCGTGTAGCAATCGTTGAGCGCGATTCATATCGTCCATCGTCCGGCCTCCGTGCCAGAACTTTGTCAGCGGCGCTGGTAGCTGCCGCAAAAAACCAAACTAACTTACGAACCCATGACCATTCGGGAGATCATCCGCGTTTCGATTTTCTGCGCCGCGTTTGCGGCGCTGTGCCTGCTGGTGCGGAGCATTGGGCCGACTGATCCACCGTGGCCGAAACCGCCGCCAGCGATGAGTTGCCCGGCGGGCGAGGGAGCAAGGCTGGATCGTGGAAGTGTTGCTACTACGGCAGGTGCGCAAATTTTCAATTCACCTGACCGGCGGGACACACGTCCCGCAACTTACTTCCACACCTTTCGCAAGGCACCTTGCCTCCTCGCCCGCGACGGGCTGCCACCATCTGCCGCCGGAATCACCCGACGGCCCACAAAATCGTCAGCGACACTTGTCACGAGTACATGGTCAGCCCACCTTTCGCTTAGCAGTCTTTTCAGGCTGGAGAAGCGACCAGTGAGTATGCGGTCCAAACAATTCAATTGGTGGAAGGCCGATGAGTTTAGCTATTGAACGCTGAAGTTCTGGAGTCCTACGTTGACCGGCGACGACGTTTGCCAGCGTGGCTGGCGTTACTCCCAGACGAGCAGCGACTGCGCGGAGTTCTGCAAGCCCGGTGCGTTCCAGGAGCCAGAAATGGACCCATTTGACGCGGCTAGCCTCGGTGGATGGCTTTGGTAAAGTAGTTTCATGTGTAGTTTGCATGGTGATTATTTCCAAACATAGTATGTATGAAAATTTTAGACATGTCAAGTCCAAAAAAAGAAAATAGCGAAAATTCCTTTGTGCCCATTCAGGGCTTACCGCCGGTCGTCGGGACTGTTGTGCCTGAAGGGGGTGAAGACCCCTATGAGTTGGTTCATTACACCTGGGTGGGTTGGTCCGATGTCATTCTCAAGATCCGTGAGTATGTAAGCCTTGACCAGTCGCAATTCGGTCAAATGCTTGGCGGTTACAATCGTGGGCAAGTAGGCCGATTTGAGAGTGGAGAATCCGACCCTCCGATTTCCTTTTGGGAACGATTTACGAAAGTCACGAGCTTGTCGCTCACGTGGGTTTTCACCGGACTCGGAAACCCTTATGTACGAGAGCTGCAATCTCTCACGGATTTCAATGCAATGCGCCGGTACTGCTATGCCGTCGAAGCAAAGGAAAATGAAGAGCGGAACTTTGTTAAGGTTCCGGAATTCCTAATGGAGCGAGCGGCCGTTCAGACATCGAAGAAAGTTGACTCAGTTGCGAAGCTTCGACAGCAGGCTGAGCAAACTCAGCAAAAACGGGAATCCAAGCCAGGACAAGGTCGGTCGGGACGCGGGAAAGCTGGTTGACTGCCTCTTCGAATATCATGTCGCGCTCTGATCGCAACGGTAGCGGAAACTGGATCATGTTGGGCCTCCATGTTTTGCGCAAAATGTGAAGAGCCGGGCGGCGTCATCCTGACGCACGATTCCTTGGCCACGCCCAGCAATTCAGAGTTGGCAATCTCACCCACCCGTGAGATTGAGAAAACTGTACGGGATACGTTAGGTTGATGTCAAGGGGCCGCCGGCGACTATTTTTCAGGGGGATATCGGATAGCCTCGCGTTGCGGAGTTCCTACAACAAATGAGTGCAACCCAGTCCGAGCTGACTAAGAGGACAAAGAATGTCTACCAATACTGAATCGCCGATCGCTAACGAGGAGCAGGCAACTGAAAGCAAGAGTACTTTTGGAAATTCGATCCTTCGCAATGCAAGAAAGGAATTCGAGGATCGTCCAATCGGTACTGGACTAAAGATTCTTGCCCCGATCTTTGCACTCGTTGCAGCCATAGGGGCGGTGTTTCTTAGGTTCCCTATGGCATTCTTTGGTGCATTCGCGGTTTTTGGTGTGATTGCGACAATTGGACAGATCATTTCTAGTTGGCGTGAGGAGCCTACTGAGATCATCGCGTTTAGAACGATGTTGGCTGGCGTTCACGCATTTCTATTCCAACTAATCCTTGGTTTTTTTTCCTTCATGGGGCTAATTTTTCATGAGGTCTCGGTACATGGAAACATCGCCTTTCACAATAATCACGGGGAGTTTTGTATTGCCCGATATCTGATGGAGTCCCGTATCCAATTAAACCATTTCTCTGCTGTCTTTGGGTGGCAAGGTGTTGCGCTTTCGATAGCATCCTCGATCATTACACTGAAGGTTCGCTCAAGAATGCAGAAAGAAAAAGCAAAGGCAGCCACTTGACATTGCGTAAATGCGGCGCATCTATACCTAGTTGACAATTTAGCGGCGACCACAAACGCCGTGAGCTGACACCATCGGCTTCGGAGCGACTAATCACCGCTTCCGCAGGTTTTGCCCGGACGGGCTGTACTGCGGAAGCGGTGTTTTTATTTGTTGAGGCCACGGACGGCTATGGGCAGGGACGCCCGCACAACCAGTCTTGCATACCCCGACCTGACCAGTCGGGATTCATTCCACAAGGTTCCCGCGAACGGTACGCGCACTGGCGTGGGAACCTCATTCGATAAAACCACCCACGATGCAGTGAGTGCGGGGGCGGGCAATTGTGCCCGCCCCCTCGGCTCGCGCACGGGTGCCCAAACTAAAGCGGTTGATAAAGAGTTCGATCGCGATCGCTGCGGAGCGGTCAAGGACGGCCGCTCCGCAGCACCTGGATACTTTGTGTCACCATCTGGCACTCTGCTGATGGTGGATGAAGACGGTATCAGCGTGTGTTATGTGCCACGGACTGGCACTAGAGTTAACGGAAAGGAAAAAGCCATGAAAACAAGGATGTTGCATGTGTGCCAGATGTTGGCACTGGCCGCATTGTGCGGCGGATGTCTGACGGGTTGTCGGAAGAGCGCATGGGGTCTGGCCGGGTACACCGAGCCGAAGATGCTCTGCGAGCGGACGTGGTTTGGATGGCGCTGCGAAGTGTCCAGCGAGTTCACCGGCGAGGCGCACGCCGAGTACGACCCAAACACGGGGGCGATGAAAATCGACGCCAAGATCGCCAGCAGCGTGGTGCCGGTGTATGCCGCCCAGGGCGAGCGGGCTGATCACCTGGTCGAACTCCGCCGGCAGGAGGCGA
>CAZKIN010000210.1:0-6773 GCA_964552515.1 uncultured Phycisphaeraceae bacterium | reverse complement strand
AAGGCGGTCAAGGAAGCCTGCTCGGCCTGCGAGCGCATGTAGCGCCGCGTCAACGCAATCCGGCACACCTGGCCGGACATGGTTCGTTTGGTGATGTGCCGCGAGGGGGGCATGGGAACAGCAGGGAAGTCCCATTCTTCCCTCAAGGCCCATCACCAGACGACGGTGAAAGACTCCCCGCCCTCAGCGCCGTTGTGCCCGGTGCTGTGTCAGATCGTCGCGCCCGTGCGGCCGTATCTTCGCCCGAACTGCACCTTGCCCACCACCGCAATAAGCAGCGTCAGTACAACGAGCCCCCAGTGACTCACCGTCGGAATCGCCGCTGCGCATCCCGGCGCGAATACGCCGTCATCCACCCCCGGGCAAACGTCCACGTCATTGGTCACCCCGTCCCCATCATCGTCGGGCACTTCTTCGCAAATTCCGCTTTGCGGATTGCACTGCATTCCTGGATCGCACGTCACCGGTGTATTCAGGCAGGTCTGGCAGGAAAAATCGGTGCAATCCGGCTCGTCCGTCGTGCACAGGTTGCTATCGTCGCAGTTCAGGCTCGCACAGCACGGTTCCACATGAATAATCAGGTCTTGATAGACGTTACCGTCAAATACGGCCGCATTGGCTTGGACCAGAAAAGTGGTATTCGGGTTCTTCCAGAACGTTACCGTAAATATCCCATCGGCATCGGGGCTGGCTTTCAGAAGGGCCGTACCCACGTTGCGCTTCGTTCCATTATCCACCACGCCAAAGACTAATGAATTGAATAGGAAACTCGTGTACTCAATGTCGCCGAGAACAAGAAATGCGATAATCGGCACATGCGGCCCTGCTACGAAAAGGAAGTCAGGTCGAACTCTGTCTATAAAGGCCGACGCGTTTCGGTCGCAGAGATTGGTACTGGCGGAACAGACAGAGGCTGTGCATGAGCAATCATTTGGGAATGTGTAAAACTGCGCGCAGGGACATAACCCTTGTCCCAGGATGGCACAGTCCGCCGGCTCGCAGGAAATCTCATGCAGGTCCAATCGACCAGTCAAACCGGAGGCCAGACTGTCCCCTTCAATAGTCACTGTATAGCCACCAGCACGGGGGAACGCCACACAGGTATTCTGAATACAGGTTGATCCGCTGCAGTTGAGGTCTGTCAAACAGGACGAGCCATTGTTGGCGCAGTGTCTGCCCGGACAACTCATTCCAATGTTGTTACATACACCGCTCTGTCCCTGCGCTGGGTCACCATCGCAGACGCCTCTATTCGGTTCCGCATCCCAGCTGCTGACGTAAGCCTCAACGCGCACCACATCCCCGGGCGCCATCTGCCCCGCGGGCACGATCTGCGTCGGGCAACTGCTGCATTTGTTCGGCCCGCCCATTCCGTCGGTCACTTCAACCGCCCAAAGGGAAAACACCGGAACATTCGGAGCTTGTGCCGCCAGCCTTGCCGTTCCCAATCCCAGCACCACAAACCCCACCGCCCAGCTTCGATAGCTTCTTCGCATCACCCGACTCCTCCTCCTTGGACCGGCATTCGCCGCCCTCTAACGTGTGACCACCAATTGGCCCCTGCCCCGATTGGGATTGGCTTCCCCACTTGCGCGGCCACCCGCCGAAGAAATCTAGGGAGCCTCTTAATATACACAATTTCAGCTCTTTCTCAAAGCTGTTTTTTACAATTTACATCTCCAACGGCATCCTTTGTCCCCATTTGCCTGATCTCTCACTACCCAACTTCCTGCATGCATCCACTCCGCAATCCCCGGCCGGACGCCCTGCCGCAAAGTAAGACGGGACCGCCCGCGATTTGTTATTGCTGGTTCATGTTTACGTGGTTATTTCTTTCTTCTTTTCCGCCGCGACGGCCGGGTGGTGGGGTGACCCATCGCTTCGGTAGGGTACGCTTCAACGGTCCACTTTTGAGTGGCATGGCCACGCCGGTATGTCCACGTCGTGTCACAACAGGCCTGATCGCAACATTTTCAATGGATCGGCGCTTGGCAATGCGTGACCTTGTCGATCGTTTCTACGCTTGCACATGATTTCCTTCTCCCCCCTGAATTTCCTCTCCTCTTCTTCGTGCCCTTCGTGTCCTTCGTGGTGCAATTTGGTTTCGCGCGATCTTTGGTCGGCTTCAGCCGGGCTTGGAATGCGCGGGTGGCATGCGCCACGCTGGTGCGATTTCAAATGCCTTCGAACGGCAATAGACACGGAATTTCACTTGTGCATCGTATACCCCTGCGTGGCCATGTCTTCACGAAATCGTACGCGGTGCCACCATCGCGACATTCGCTGCCGTCCCCTCACTCCAAAGTGCTTTTTTTCCGTAATTCCTCAAAGTGACCGAATTTCGACAGGACAGGCCTCAATATTTGCCGCTCCGTGACTTCATCCCCCTGTTATCGGACCCAAGCCCCGCCAATCTGGGCAGGTTTGCTCTCCCGTGACCCCCGATCCGCCGCAGCCTGCCCGCCGCAGTGCCCCGGCGGCGGTTGGTGGCGCTGGCGGTGGTGCAGTTGCGGAGCGGATGGTGTCACACTTATGACACTTACGCGCATTTAGATCGGCCGTCGCGCAGAGAGTGTGCGTTATCTGTCACCTTCATCCAGACCGCGAGTGCCACAAAATTGGCACTCGAAACACACGCGATCCAACCCCTCCCTGCGCCCGCCAAAACTACCCAGTTCAACATCTCCCTTCGCCCTCCAATGCGCATAACTTCTTATTCCACAATCACTTGCATCCGGGTGGCGCGCGCCGCAACCACCCCTGGTGTCTAATAGGACGAGTGAGGCGTGTTCTGTACCCAGGAGAACCGAAATGTTCGAGCATCAAAACTCAAATTCCACCCGACCGCAAGGATTCAGAATCTCCGCCGCAAAACGGGATTGCCAAAAAAGCGCCGGCCGCAAAACACCACCAGTGTCAATTATCTGGCACCGTCGCGCCACGCGGCCTGAGTCGCCGCGATCCGCAAACCCCCGCAAGTTGACGCACCACTCCGCAGCGCCATACCCTATGTTCATGGCCATCAATCTCGTGTGCATCGGTGATGTCGTCGGCTCCCCCGGTCGACAGATTCTCAAGGACGCGCTGCCGCCGTTCGTCGCCGCGCGCGCGGTCGATTGCGCCGTCGTCAACGCCGAAAATGCCGCGCAGGGTTCCGGGCTCACCCCCGAACTCTACAAAAAAGTCATGAATGCCGGCGCGAATCTCATCACCCTCGGCGATCACATTTACCGCCGCGGCGAAATCATTCCGCTGCTGGAATCCAAGGACAATATCGTTCGACCCGCCAACCTGCCCGCGCAGGCACCCGGAAAGGAATTCGCGATCTTTAATACCCCGCGCGGCCCGCGTGTCGCGGTGTTGTCACTGCTCGGCCGCCAGTACATGAAAGTGCCGGTCAACTGTCCCTTCGCCGCCGCCGATCGCGTGCTGCGGCTGATTCCTTCGGACGTAAAAATCATCGTGCTCGACATGCATGCCGAAGCGACCAGCGAAAAAATTGCCATGGGCTGGCACCTCGATGGCCGCGTCACCGCCGTCGTCGGCACGCACACGCATATTCCCACGGCCGATGAACGCATTCTCCCCAAAGGCACCGCCTACATCAGCGACCTCGGCATGACCGGTCCCTATGACTCCGTGCTCGGTCGCAGCAAGACCGCCGTCCTTTCTTCGCTCATCAGCAGCGTGCCAACGCGCTACGAAGTGGCCGAAGGTGACGTGCGGATGTGCGGCGTGTTCATTTCCGTCGATCAAACCACCGGCCGCGCGCTGAGTATCGAACGGGTTCGTGTGGACGCCGATGCGGCCGCGCGGACGCCGCAAATGTAGCCGCGCACTTCGCCGCAAGGTAAGCTGTGCATCGCGGCCAAAAAGTTCCGTGCGGAACGGCCGAATCGCAAAACGAATTCGCGAATTTCGCTGAAAAAAAAGCTGGAACATGCGCATGATTAATACCACCCCATCCTTCATCGACCAGCTACTGCACGGCTGCGACAGCGTCTACACCGAAGCCGAACTGCGCAGCCGCCTAGCTTCCGGCAAGCGCCTGCGCGTGAAACTCGGCATGGACCCCACCGCGCCGGACCTGCACCTCGGGCACACCGTTGTCCTGCAAAAGCTGCGGCAATTTCAAGACGCCGGCCACAAGGCGGTACTTATCATCGGCGATTACACCGCGATGATCGGCGATCCGACCGGCAAGTCGAAAACGCGGCCGATGCTTTCTCCGGAGGACGTGAAAACCAACGCGGCCACCTACTTCGCGCAGGCGAACAAAGTGCTCGACATGTCGCCGGACAAACTCGAAGTGCGTTACAACAGCGAGTGGCTTTCGCCCATGACTTTCGCCGACGTGATCAAGCTGATGAGTCAGATGACCGTCGCTCGAATGCTGGAGCGCGACACTTTCGCCAAGCGGCAGGCCGAGGGCAAGGAAATTTACCTGCACGAACTGCTTTATCCGCTCATGCAGGCGCGGGACAGTGTCGCCATCGAGTCAGATATTGAACTGGGCGGCACGGACCAGACCTTCAACAATCTGTGCGGCCGCGATCTGCAGCGCAATGTTGGCCAGCCGCCGCAGATCGTGATGATCATGCCGATTCTCGTCGGGACGGATGGCGTGAACAAGATGAGCAAGTCGCTGGGCAATTACATTGCGGTCACCGACTCGCCGCGCGACATGTTCGGCAAAGTGATGAGCATCCCGGACGCGCTGCTCGGCAATTATTTTGAACTGCTGACCACGCAGCCGAAGGAGTGGATCGCCGAACACTGCGGAAACACCGGCCACAATCCGCGCGACACGAAGAAGGAACTGGCGCGCCTGCTGATCACGCGCTTTCACCATGCAGCGGCCGCGCAGGAAGAACTGGACAACTGGCATCGCGTGTTCGAACAGCGGGATGCGATTCCGCAGGACATTCCGGAATTTCAAATTCCCGCCGAACTATTGAAAGACGGCAAAGTGATTCCGCGCGACTTGATTGTCGCCTGCGGTTTTGCAAAGTCCGGCGGCGAGGCCAAACGCCTCGTGCAGCAGAAAGGCGTGAAACTCAATGGCGTGGCCATCGAAGACCCTATCGCGCCACTGGCCGTCAAGACCGGGGATGTGCTTCAAAAGAGTCGGAGGGATTTTGTGAAGTTGGTGACTTGAATCCGGCTTGTTCAGTTGCGTCTTTTTGAGAATGATAGACAGAGATGTTTCATGAGTTTCCCAATTGGTCGCAAACGGACGAAGAGGGGTTCTATCGCATTTCAGTGCGCGAAAGGCATGCCGTACTATGGGGATTGGTATTGCTCGTCTTTGGAGCTGGTTGGCTTTGGATGAGCGTTAGTTCGAGTCAATCAACACGTGATGCATCTTTTTTCGGTCGAACTTATCGTGTTTCTTGGTTCGTCTACTTTGGGTGCTCGGTTTTTGCGTGTATAGGCGGGGTTTATCTGATATTTGGAAAAAAGGTAATCGAAGCCGACATATCAAATCGAACCCTTTACATTCGAATACGCTGTTTGGTCCAATGGGTTTACAAACGTAGGCGTATCTCCGATCAGCACAGTTTTCGAATTACCTTGAGTCCGAGGCAAGCGATGGTGTTTGGTAATGAGGGAGTGCCCGAATTCATTTTCACCGTCTCTCTTGCGGGTCCTGACGACAAGAAACCTGTCCCCCTTCTGGAACTTCCACGCGTGAAGGACGCGATGGAAGTAGCATCACGGTTCGCCCGGGTTCTGGGCGTTACCGTTACCGACGCAACGGAAAATGAGCCGCGAGAGTGGGATCCCAGCGTCGCTGTGGAAATCGAGCAGTTTGAACTGGATATTCCGCCATCGCCTGCAGACAGTCGCATCGTCGTGGAACTGGAACCAAAAAGCGTAATACTGAAACTCCCCATGTGCGGCTTCGCGTTCAACGAAATCTCTCACGTTGTCGGCGGAAGCGCTATCCTGTTGTTGACGCCGTTCCTGGTTTCGTGGCCGGTGCTGCGTATGTTCACGGAGAAGGAGCTGGAACGTTGGGGCTACATGGCCGCGGCGACAATCCCCTGCTTCCTATTGGGCTTCGCATTTATCATCCAAGGCTATGTTCGCGCGCGGACCAGTTTCGTGATCGAACTGAGTCCCACTGAATTGGTCGTAGTCAGGAAATACGGGCTGTGGCGGAAGCAGCGGTTAATTCCGTACGAGAAAATCGATAGCTTCTTGATTCCGCCGAGATCGTCCTCGCGATGGGCGAAAATGGTTGGAGGTCTGGATCAGTCACTGGTGGTTTATGGGTTAGATAGGCCCCTCATCATTGGACGCAACTTGAAACGATCTGAACTTGAATGGCTCCTGGCAGTGGTCAGCGAATGCACGAAAATCCGACAGGTCGCTGCCGAGGTTGATCCCATCCTCAATTAGGTTCGGTTTCGGATTGCGACGGGCGACACACAACGAACGGGTAGCCGGGCTGAGCTGATTCGCGGTTCTCCTCCGCCCGCTTCGGGGCGGGATTTTCTAATATCGCTTTCCACGAGTTCCGTCGTGGCTGCGCCGCTCCTCTACTCGTGGCTACATTCCTCTGCCCCCTTGGAGGCAGAAAACTGGACTGCATTCGAACAGCGGATCATTGCGAATCCGAATCCTTGTATCGAACATCGTGGTGATTTCGTCGCTCCGTAGGAGCGACGGAATAATGTACTCTCTGCAGCGCACACTCCGTTTTATGCTTTGAGATACACATCCGTACTCACATATTTCAAACCCGAATCGCACATCAGCGTCACTAC
>CAZKIN010000209.1:1965-6808 GCA_964552515.1 uncultured Phycisphaeraceae bacterium | reverse complement strand
GCTAGCATCTTGGCGCCGGGATAGTACCCCGCGTGCGAATTGAGATAGAGGTAGATCTTCTCGAAGTCACTTTGCCCCAGCCGGGCAAGGAGCTTTTCGCTGGCGCCGGTCTGGGCGATCGTGGCTTCAAAAATCTGACAGATCGAAGTGCCCTGCGTGCCGCGATACCGGGAGTCGCGCCCGGCAATCACATCGGCCGCGATCCTGCCTTGCCGGTTGGCTGGTCCTGCGAGCGGGATGAGCGTCCACTCCCCAGTGACGAAGTCCCTGATTTCCACCGCATCACCCACGGCGAAGATGTCCGGATTACTTGTGCGCATTTGATCGTCAACGCGGATTCCTCCGCGCTGGCCGATTTCAATTCCAGCCAACTTCGCCAGCGCTGTCTCTGGACGAACGCCAATCGCAAGGATCACGATGTCAGCCGGGTGGGCCCTGCCCGAATCCGTCAAAACTTCTAGCCCCCCATCAGTAGCCTGTTTGAATCCGGCCACCCCGTCGTTGAGCTCGAGATGGACGCCGTGTTTGATCAAGTAGCGTTCGACGAGGCGTGCCATCTCCGAATCAAGTGGTGGCATAACCTGATCGAGCTTCTCGACCAGCGTCACTTCGAGTCCGCGGTGGACGAGATTTTCCACCATTTCGAGGCCGATGAAACCGCCGCCGACCACCACCGCTCGCTTCGGTTTCGTGACTGTCTGGAAACCGGTGTACGAATTCAGGCCGGATCGGTCCGCTACGTCCCTGTCGAGCCACGCGCGCATGTTCCGGGCATCCGGTACAGTTCTCACCGAGAAAATGCCTGGAAGCTCAATGCCTGGGAGCGGCGGACGGATGGGCGCCGCCCCGGGAGACAACACCAGCTTGTCGTACGTCTCGGTGATAAGCTTTCCGGTCGCATGGTTCTTGATCTCCACGGACTTCTGCTGGGGTGAGATGCCAATCACCTCGCAATTCGGCCGACAGTCGATTGCGAACATCGTGCGAAACGTCTGTTCCGTCGATACCAGGAGACTCGACTCTTCCGGAATTATGCCGCCGACATGGTACGGCAGTCCGCAGTTGGCGAACGAAACATAGGGTCCGCGTTCCAACATGATGATCTCGGCTTTTTCGTCCAATCGGCGCAGGCGCGCCGCGCACGATGCGCCGCCGGCCACTCCACCAACAATGATGACTTTCATGGGTTATGCCTCCGGTGTTCCAGTTTTCGTGTGATTCTCTTTCGAATGTCTGATCTCTTGTTCGAAATCGTCGAAACTTTCTCCGCTAGAAGAACACTCCCACGGCACGATCAATCAACTGCTCCAAAGGGATCATCGTGAGCGTGAGCGGGAAGAGCGGCACCGCCGTCAGGATTATGAGGCGCAGCACGAGCGATCGCCCAACTGGTGCCAAACCTATTTCGCGCACGACGTCAAAACTATTCGACAGGTCGGCCAGCGACTGAATATCTCCGCTGCCTATCAACGCTTCGCCTTCGCCTGCATGGCCCTCGATCCATTTCCTTCGGAATTCGGCGACGTAGCGGCTGGCGACGATCCCGTATTCCCGCAGGCCGGTTCGGCGCGCTTCCGCCAGATGGGTCATGAAGAAGAAAAGTGGTGCGAGCGCGAGCAGCGCGAGAAACACGATCCAGGCTGCGATCTCCAGCTTGAACTGGGGGAGCGTTGCGCCCTCGTGCCAGATCTTGCCACCGATGGTGCCGGAGAGTGCAACGGTCTGTGCAAGCAGGATGGGCGAAAGCGCGAATACGCTGCCAGAGAGAAAGCCGAGGCCGCCAGCCCGATCGGGATGGAGTGCATTCAACTGCAACGGGACTTTTCGTGAGACCTGCCAGAGGAACCGATACCACACGAAAAGGCGAAAGCACCAGCGCATAATGAGAAAACGATAGAGGGTCAGACTCACAAGCATGTACCAATACCCGGCGGCCGTAAGCTGAGTCTGGTCGCCGAAAGGGATCGCGAACCACGTGGCCACCTGCATCGCGATGTATCGCTTCCCAGCCCAATAACCCACTAAGACCGCCACCGCGAGCAAAAGCACTTCAGCGATCACCGAATTTCGCAGGCACATGGTTGAAGCAATAATTCGGTCGAACTGCGGCTGAGCCTCAGGAGTGATGATGCCACGCTCCAGAAATTGCCGGACGACCGGCTGGATTCGCTGGTGGACGATGACATCGGCCACGAGGAACAGCGGCACGGACAGGAGCAAGCGGGCGTGTGCGCCCAGGTCGTGCAAGAACGGAACGGCGATCCCGCCGAGGGCGTGACCTGCAAGAACCGAGAAAATGAGCAAGGGCACCCACGTAACAAGCAAAATCAGAATGATCCGGCGAGATAAAAGATCGACCGGGGGCTTCAGCAGCCCTGTGCGGAGAAAGAGCTGAAAGAGCGGCCCGCCCTGTACGAGCGAAAAATCAGTTGGGTTGTCGTAAAAAGAAATCGTCTTACGCATGGCGGAACATCCTTCCTCCGCTCCTGTCTCTTTCGTCGATACTCGTAGCGCACGACGCTCCACTCTGTTACTTGGGGATCAGGTAGGTTATCTGAAACCGCAAGCCCCACTCGGGTCCGTCTTCGGCCGCTTCGGCGTAATACCTGCCACCAATTTGGAAATTCATAGGCCGCTTGCCGATGCGCACCATTTGGCCTGCCATCAGATTGATCGGCACCGTCCACTGATCTTCATCCCAGTCGTACGTCGACTCCGTATTCAGTGTGATGGTTGTTGCGGTAGGGAACGTATAAGCAAGGAATGGCTGGAGGAATGTCAGGTTCATGTCTTCACGATCGTGGTCGCCGGCGAACGACCAGATGTGGTTTGCCAGCACGCCATACGTCCAGCCGCACTCCTGTTTGAGCAGCACGGCCGTCGGGCCGGCGCCCCACTTCTCCGAGCCCAGCGCGGTGTCTGTGGCCGTCGGCCAGTTGAAGACTGGGCCAACGCCCCAGATCCAGCCGTTGGCCGGCTGCTTGGGGGAAAAGAAAAAACTCTGCACTATGTCGCCCAAGCCGAACTCGCTGTCTACGCCGTCGGCCAATGATTCCTGGTAGATCAGCGGCACGATCGTGCGCGTGATCAGGTTCCAGTCCTCATTGAGCGCAAACGGGATGACAGGCTGGATGTTCAGCCGCCAGAAACCGGCATCCTCAGGCCCGTAGCCTTCGTCGTAGTTGAACTGAAAAGGGATACTGATCAGGTCAGCGATCGGATTAGCTAGTTTCTTCGCCAGTTCCTCCGAACTGGTAGCGTCCGACTTTCCCGCAACGGGCTCGGGAGGTGCGACCGACAGCCGCGGGTTCGATTCGTCGTCTTGCGTGCCGTTGGCAGTATTATTGCCCGCAGAGACTCCGGCGTCTGGTCGATCCGTATTCACCGTTTGCGCCGTTGCGGTCGCAATCATCAGCGTCCCGCATAGTGCGGCGCAGAGGAGGCACTTCTCACAAGTGTTCTTCATAACTCCCTCTTCCAGTTCGGTTGCATCTGCTTCAGCCCCGATGTCTGATTTACGACAGGTCATGGGTTGTGAGGACCTCGGTCATGAATCAGTTCCTTGCCATGCGCAGGCTTACTTGCTTCCGAGGATCTTCAGGATCGCCTTGTAGCCGCCACCATTCGCCGCTTTGAAACCGTTAGCTTCGAGAATGTCCTTGGCTTTAGCTGCGCGCCCTCCGGTGCCGCAATAAGTCACAATCGTCCGGTCACGCGGCAATTCCTTCAGGCGACTTTTCAATCTCAATAAGGAGATGTTCGTCGCGCCCGGAGCCATGCCTAATTTCGCCTCGAGCTTCGATCGGACATCAACTAGGAACGCTCCTTTTTTGATCAGCTTGGCCACTTCTTCCGGCGGCAGCTTTGTGTTCGCCATCGCGTCATGTTTTTCTTTTAACTTCTTTATCAACATATAACTTCTCATCCCGGTCGAGCGGTTCGGTTTGATACCTGAGCCGCATTGTCCATGTCTTCAAAGGTTCCCAGATCTTCCGCCATTCAGATCGGCCTTCGAGAAATCTGGCCTATCACCCAGTGCGCGCTTTTCCGCCAACATTCGGCACAGCCTCAGAAGCGTGATGGCGCGCCGCACGCCTCTTGTCTGTTCCAATTAACTTTCCTGACTTCACCAGCAAGACTAAGACGAGCAAGACCGGAGCGAGAACGGCTCCAACAGCGCCTTCAAAGATGGTGATGGGGCGACCCTTACCGCGAATTCGATCAAGAAGAGCATCCACGGTGTTGCCGCTAAGGTTTGTAAACGTAATGAAGTAAACGTACCCGACGATTTCCCTCACCTCTGCACGGCTGAAGAAGTTGCGCAGATTCTTCACCGATTCCGGATCGATCTCGCCGAGCTGCTCGGCATAGTGTTGGCCAAACAGGATGGCCGCTGCTTCGGCGGGATCATTCGCCTTCAGGGAGCCATCCTGATTGCTGAGAATCTGGTTGACCTCTTCCAGTGGGATGCCCTGGGATGTCGCCCAATGAGAATGACCCCATGCGCAGAATCGGCAGTCATTGATCGCGGTTACTCCCAAACACACTTTCTCGCGAAGCGGCTTGGAGGTTTTCGGCCTGAATATCGACCGGATAATGATCGGGAACGCAAACGCGCAGTTGGCGGTCGTTTTCAAAACGTTGCCCGGCGTGAGCGTTCGCTTCACCTTTCTTTGAGTCTGCGGCGGCGCGATTGCGCCCTCTCCAGGACGTTGCGAAGTTGTGGCTGCCATGGTCGCCCCTTCATTCTCGAAAGCGGGCCGCCCGTCGCAGTTGCAACGGGCTTCGGCCCGGGGTTCATGATTCATACCCAGGGTCATGGAACGTAATTGGCGCTGGTGTC
>CAZKIN010000209.1:0-1865 GCA_964552515.1 uncultured Phycisphaeraceae bacterium | reverse complement strand
CAGACAATCCAATTCCCATATTGGAGCGCGGGTGCTCCGCGCCCAGACGTTTGATTGACGGAATACAGGGCGCGTCAAGACTTACTTCTTCATCTGTTTCGCGACAAACTCCTGGATTCTCTTGCCTTGCGCCGCCAACCCTCCATCGGTGCTGAACTGGAGGATCTCGGCGCCTTCCTTCGACTTGAAGTTGTGCGGAGCCGGCCAGAAGCAGGCGTCCCCAGCGCGACAAACTTCAATGGTCCCGTCGAGGTAAATGACCTCCACCGAGCCCTTTATGACGTAAGCCCAGTGTTCGACCCCGCACAGATCGTGCTCCAGTCCCTTTCCTTTCAGAATGTCCGTGAAATCAGTGCCCGGGGCAAAGACGTGGAAGGCGCACTGCATGCCGCCCCATCGCTCCTCCCAGATCTTGAGGCCCGGGGTGTTCTGGGTGACGAAGTCGTCTACCGGGTTCATATCCATCATTTTCTTGTGCATTCGATCACTCCTTCTTGTGCCTCACCGGACCGGCAGTGATGGCGATTTGTTCAAAGCCAGACCCGGCCGTCTGGACAAAATCTCGGTGACTTCATCTCAGATTGCGTTGTTGCCTGCTGCGCCTCCTCCCGCACAACTGACGAACCCGACTACCCGCAAAGGCTGTGGCTGCGGTCAATGCGCCTCCAAACGTTCATCCACCTTTCTCCAAGTGGGATAGGCCAAGCAAGAGAGCCGCGTAGATGACAGCTCCAAGCACGAAGTATCCAAAGCGGGCCTCGTTTTCCTTCGGGAGCTCGCTGATCGCCGCCGTCACGATCACCCCGCCGACGACGACGGCAACAAGGTTCAGCAGGATCGGCTGCGGGATGCGCAGCGTGAACCCGGACGCCCAGCCCGTCACTGATGCGACGGCGAGGACGTACGCCCCACGCCGGTCGTACAAACAACCATATTCGTCGCTCAGAGTGCATGCGATCGGCAAGATGTGCATACCCATGGCCACTGCGAACAAGGCCAGTGCAATTGTGCCTTTACCCGTCCAGACCATCATGTAGGTCAAAAGCCATGCATAGAGCGCAATCCCGCCGATGTGTGCCCAAGCCTGCCATCGCGGCGCGCTGTTGTGGCTTGGGTCGCCCCCAGCAGTCACGAGGTGACGCTGAGCCACCATGGACTGCAGGCCGAAGAACAGGATGAAACCGGCCAAAGCCCAGAGGTAGACGTTGTATGCCGGAAAGAAGCCACGGAAACCGGTGTAATGCATCTGCAGGTCACGAATGTGGTGGATTCCGGGCATCACGTGCACAAACGTGTACGCCACAGCGATCCCGGCGGCGATCGACAAGAACCGGCGCCGGCCCATCTCTCCGGGCTGGTAAGCAACGCGCCGACCGAAGATGAAGATTGCTGCGAACAGCAGCGCGACGGCCAGACCTGATAACTTGATTGCCATGCCCGCTTCGCTTTCAGTCGGTCACGAAAAGGGTCCAAAGCGGAGTAGAATGCTGCCCAGCATCAGCAGACCGAGCAGCCCAAGACCACAGGCCACGATGAACGTAAAATCCCAACGTTGGTAGGGTTCGTCGGGGTTGTACTTGTTGAGCTTGTTGATGTACTGCCAGTATTGGATGCAGGCAACGACGAGGGACGTCGTGCCGAGACTGATGAGTGTGACGCCGATGACCACGGGCGCCTGGGGATGCGGCACGGGCGACTTGCTCTGTTCTACGAAAACCTGCAGAAACTTATAGACGGTGAATCCGAAGGTGATCAGGGAGAGAGCCGTTCGTACCCACGCCATGAGCGTGCGATCAGCGGCGAGTTGGCTGCGGTCCAAGGCGAGCCTGTCGTTCAGCTTCATCTCCATCTGATCCACCTGAAAC
>CAZKIN010000208.1:0-6814 GCA_964552515.1 uncultured Phycisphaeraceae bacterium | reverse complement strand
TCACGGGATAAGCGGAAATGCCGAGCACGTTTTCAAGTTCATCGAGCAGGCCGAGCGGGTCTTTGGTCGGGCGGTCGAGCTTGTTCATGAAAGTGAAGATCGGCACGCCGCGATGACGGCAGATTTCAAAAAGTTTGCGCGTCTGGCTTTCGATACCCTTGCCGGCGTCGATGACCATGATGACGCCGTCGACGGCGGTGAGCACGCGATACGTGTCTTCGGAAAAGTCCTTGTGGCCGGGCGTGTCGAGGAGATTGACAGCGAAGCCACGGTAGTCGAACTGCAGAACGGTGGAGCTGACGGAGATGCCGCGCTGGCGTTCGAGTTCCATCCAGTCGGAGGTGGTGGCGCGCTGGTTTTTGCGGGCACGGACGGAACCGGCGAGGTTGACCGCGCCACCGTATAGCAGGAATTTTTCGGTGAGCGTGGTCTTGCCGGCGTCGGGATGCGAGATGATCGCAAAGGTGCGGCGGCGGGCGATTTCTTCAGCAATGTTCATGGATTAAGTCGCCATCGTGTTCATGACGCCGCAGGGGCGCAAGGTCCAAGGTCTAACAGACTGTCAGGATGCGGTCGCACTTAAGGTGGCGTGCAGCCGGGCGGAAGATTCGCAATGCTGGAAACGCTGGTCATCATCGTTCTCGCATTGTAGCGGCGTTTGGGAGGAACTCCAACCGATGGACAGGCTCGGCTTTGATGGGGTGTCAGTCGAAAGCGATGTTGCACGTCGGCTCCCACCGCTTACCATGGCAGCCATCATGAACGAAAACAGGTCAACGGTTCGGTCATTACAGGTGACGAGGATGTGTCGCAGGCCGGCACTTATGCTCTGGTGCCTCGCGCTGGCGGGAGGCTGCACGAACACCGATGGATCGGTCGGGGATAACCTGCTGACCGGTATCAGTGAAGGGATCACCAATCTGGCGGCGCATCTGGTCGAGGCGTTGTTGCTTAATTTGTTTATCTGATGTGGTAAGGCAGGCGCGTAGGGAGGAGATTCAATACCCGTGAGTGGCCGCGCGATAAGAATTCATTTCGGTCTGGCGATGCTTTGTCTGCCGGTGGTTGTCGGGTGCAAGAGCTTGGGGCCGCGAACGCTGCCGGACGATCGATTCAATTATAATGAGGCCGGCGCGCAATCGAGTAACGAGCAGTTGCTTCTGAACATTGTCCGACTGCGCTATGGCGAACCGACGTACTGGCTGGAAGTTACGTCGATGCTCAGTCAGTATGAGATCAAGGCGGGGGGCAGCCTGCGGTGGTTCGACTATACGCTCACGCCGATCAACAATCCGGCGCTGCGCGCCGTCTATGGCTTGGATCCGGATCCGGCGCTGAATCAGGCGCAGGAAGCGAACCTCAGTTATACCGAGCGGCCGACCATCAGCTATGCGCCGCTGCAGGGTCGCGAGTTTGCTGAACGGTTGATGGCACCGATTCCGCCCGCGACGATCATTTATCTTGCAGAATCGGGATGGCCGATCGATCGCGTATTGGACTGCTGCGTGCAGCGCATCAACGGGGTTCCGAATACGCCGATACATGATGTCGGCCCGAGCGAAGGATTTGATCCCGCGCCGTTCAACCAGATTTCCGAGATGTTGCGGAAGCTGCAGGACCGGGGCGAGCTGCGCTTCAGCCTGGAGTATGACGCGAAGGAGCGAATCGCCTATCTGCAGGGTCCGTCGGAAACGGAAGCGAACTCCGCGGCCGCGCAGGAGTTGCGGAGCGCTCTGGGCATTGAGCAGCCGCATCCACGGCTCAAGCTGGCGAACAAGCCCGATCGCAGCGGTGACGATGAACTGGCATTACAAACGCGATCACTGCTCGCAACCTTGTTTGCACTCTCAAAATCATTTGCGCCGCCGGCGGATCATCTCGAAAGCGGGCAGGTTATGCCGGGCGCGCCGGAGGAACAGAATGCGGCCGCCAAGTGGTTGAGCATCAAGTGCAGCCGGTTGCCGGTGAGCGATTCGTTCGTGCAGGTGCGGCACAATGGGTATTGGTTCTATATTCCGAGTACGGACTTTCGTTCGAAGCGGACGTTTGCGCTGCTCACCTATTTTTTCTCGCTGCAGACTGCGGGCGGTTCAGCGGCGGGTCCGCTGCTGACGGTGCCGGCGGGGGGGTGACGGCCAGGGTCGGGGTAATTTGCCGACGTGCCCAGGCATGAAGAGGCTACAGAATGTACCAAAGGACGAGAGGCATGAGTTTCCTGTTCCTTTGTTTGTTCCCGTTTCTGGCCGCTGCGCTGATGGCACGTCCGCTGCGCGTGTCCGGTCTCTATCAGACCATCGGCGCTGTCCATTTTGTAATCGCCTGTTTCGCCGCGTGGATTCTTGGTGCGAAGGCCATTCGAGCGGGGACGGACCAAAGAAAGAAACTCGCCCTCGCCGGGACGCTACTTTTCGTTCCCTTCGCGCTGGTAGCGCTGCTCTGGGTGGGCCTGGGCCCGCCGTGGATTGCCACTCCCACGGAGAATCGAATGCGCTACCTGGTGCTCCTGGTCAGCGCGATGGCCGTCTCGATTGGATTCGTCGTGCTCAAGGAAGCACTTTGCGACACCGGCGAACGTATTTACTCGGCACTTGGATTGGCCACAAACATCTTCGCTGGCGCTGCCTTTATGATCTGGTTGACGATTCACGTTGCTTTTTACTCGCTTAGAGTACGCGACGGGGTAGTACCAACCGAGATCATTTCGCTGGTCAACATGAGCGACGTCCTGCTCTTCGTCGCTTGCGTCCTGACTTACCTTACGACGGCGGCGTTTGCGGCATCGATGGGTCGAGCCAAGTGGCTGGGGCAGGGGGCGGCCTACGCGTACGCAGCAGCAAGCCTCGTCGCACTCGGGTGCATCGTGATGCGAGGACTATCGTTTCCCGATCCTGCGGGCGGTGCGATGCCATGGTACACCCAGCCGGGCTTCATCGCCGGCATTCCAGCCGTTCCATGGATCATGCCGTTCCTGCTCGGCGTCGTCAGCATGAAGCGGGCCGGTGAGGAGCCGCATTAGGCAATCCTAATCTGGCATAAAAAGGCCGATCAGTCGTTGCTGCGGTTAAGGTTGATTTCAGGTGGATTGCCTATTTGAAGAGTCCCGTCGCGCAAGATCGAATCGATCGCAGTATAGCCCTCATCACGAAGCCCTTGGATGACGGCGCTGCGGCTCGAAGCGGTCAGGGTGTATCCAGCGGCGGAGCCATCGAGTCCCTTGAGGCTGTCGCCGTGGTCGAGGCCGAACATGGCGATTTGCGTTTCGCCTTGATAGAACCGGTGGCGGGGGTTGCCCATGCATTTGCAGGGCGCGCGTTTGCCGAAAATCCGGATTTTGGAAGCGAATGAATCGATCTTGTCCGCACCTTTGATTTCATGGGTGTCGGAGAATTTTTTCATCGTGTCCCAGTTTTCGCCCCACGATTCGACGATGACCCTGTCACAACCTTCGATCGCGTTGGCAAATCGCTGCTGAATCTTCCACGACCAGCGCACATAGCATGCGAGTGGAACACCAACGAGGAGAAGTACAGCAAGGAAAATAAGGTGGCGACGTTTCATTGCATAATTATAGGCAAAAGTCGGGCCTGACGACCCGACCTACATGGCTTGCGTCGGCATGGGAATTCCACATGACCACTTGTCTTCGTCTCATTTCATAGGTTCAACTTTAACAACCCAAATATTTCTCATGGCACTATCCCAATAGACAACGTGCTCATTTTTCTCGGCCCAGCAGACATGAACTCCGTTGGCTCCAGAAGCGTCCCTGAGAGTAACGGTCCCGCCGATCTGGCGCTTCTCCTTCAAGGAAAAAACTTGATGGTAATAAGGGCCCGCAGCTGGCGCCTGACCTAAGGAGGGCAGGACAGAAAAACCCGACCGCCCCATAGCCGAGACTACGACCACCAGCCGATGATCCGGAGAAACTTGGTAGCTTAAGATAGACCTTCCGGCCAAAGGAAGCCGATCTCCTCCCAAATGCATTTCCGTTCCATTTTCAGATACTACGACATCATCCGCTTGAATCCTTATTTGTGCGAAGCAGTTGACGTATGCTCCTTTGGCCTCCGACCAGTCTTTCGTTGTTGCTTCCTTGATACTCCTGCTGGCGTCGTCAAAAGCAAAAAAGGGAGGCTCCACTTCTATAGGGTTTCCGGAGTGCAGAATAGAAAACTGGTCTTCAGGTACGCTCGCGACGAGTAATTTACTATGATCCGCATCCTGGTATCGCATCACCATCCACCCGTATTCTCCTAATCGAACTGCTTGGGGGTTCACGAACTCAGACGGGACGCTTCGCCTACAGCCTGCGAAATGTGCCGATGCAATCAGCGATAAGGAGATAGCCAATGCCAGGTGGGGACCTTTATATGGCGGTGGCATTTGCGACATCCCTTTATTTGAAGTCGTTGCCGACGAGGTGGGGTCGGTGATCCCTTACTGGTCAGAGCGTAGATCGTACAGCGATCGATTTCAA
This sequence comes from uncultured Phycisphaeraceae bacterium, assembly GCA_964552515.1. GTDB lineage: Bacteria > Planctomycetota > Phycisphaerae > UBA1845 > UBA1845 > JACQXM01. Next base: position 2,337 of record CAZKIN010000208.1, on the reverse strand, counting down.
TCGGAATCTTCTCTCCAATACCCCAAATGTGATGAACCAGAAAGCCGGTCGACAGAGCGCGGACCCACGGCTTGCTTCAGAACAGCGTCGGCTGGTTGGTGAGGCGGGGTTCGTCGCGGAGGTAGGGGAGATTGAGGTGCTGGTAGGCTTCGCGGGTGGCGACGCGCCCTTGGCGGGTGCGGATGAGAAAGCCGATCTGCAGGAGGTAGGGTTCGACCACGTCTTCCAAGGTGTCACGCTCCTGTCCCAACGTTGCGGCGACGGCTTCGATGCCGGCGGGTCCGCCGCTGTAGACCTTGATGAGCGAGCTGAGGAATGCGCGGTCGAGTTCGTCGAGGCCGAGCTGGTCGACCTGTTGCACGTCCAGCGCGCGGTGCACGATGTCGAGTGTCAGGATGCCGTCACCACGGACCTGGGCGAAGTCGCGGACGCGCTTGAGCAGGCGGTTGGCGACGCGCGGAGTGCCGCGGCTGCGCGTGGCGATGACTTCCAATGAACCCGCTTTGACCGTGAGGCCGAGCTTGGCGGAGGAGCGGATGAGGATGGTGGTCAGTTCGTCGGTGCCGTAAAAATCAAAATGGTAGGAGTGGCCGAAGCGGTCGCGGAGCGCGCCGCTGAGCATGCCGGCGCGGGTGGTGGCGCCGATGAGGGTGAAGCGGCGGAGGGCGAAATTGACGACGCGTCCGGAGAGGCCGCCTTCGATGGTGTAGTCGACGCGGAAGTCCTCGAGCGCGGGGTAGAGGAATTCCTCGACGATGCGCGGGAGGCGGTGGATTTCGTCGATGAAGAGGACGTCGCCGGTTTCAAGGTTGGTGAGCAGGGCCATGAGGTCGGCTTGTTTGGTGAGCGAGGGGCCGGAGGTGATGCGCGGGACCTTGCCGGTCATTTCGCGGGCGATGACGTTGGCGAGTGTAGTCTTGCCGAGGCCGGGGGGGCCGTCGAGAAGTATGTGTTCGAGCGGTTCGCTGCGTTTGACGGCGGCCTGCATGGCGATGCGGAGTTTTTCCATGACCGCCTGCTGGCCGACCATTTCGGCGAGGGCGGTGGGGCGCAAAGCGGAATCGACCGGTTCGTCGGTTGCGCGGGGTGCGGCGGAGATGATGCGGTCGCGGGTCATTGATCATCAGCCAAGGGCGAAGGAGCGTTTGGTTTCAGCCGTCCCTCCGGGACTATGTTAGCAGAAATTGCGTCCAACCCCGCACTGAAGTGCGGGGCTACATTCGGATGTCCCTCCGGGACACGCATACAAGAGTATCGTCGGTGTCCGATTAGGATCAAGTTCGGGACCGGCGATGCCGCTTTTGACTTTACGTTGCGTGAACTCGCAACCTTAAGCAAACATCAACCAAGTGCGGCGATCCAACGATTAACGAATGCACTCGAATCCGATCGTCCGCGCAGGCTAAAGCCTGCGGCTCGCCTTATCCCTCCACTCCGCTCTTGACGCGATAGGCGGACCGGACCCATTCGTCGGCGGAGTCGATGGCGGGGTTCAGTTGGATGGCGCGCTGGAGCCAGCGTTCGGCGTCGTGGCGCGGGTCGCCCCAGGCGACGAGGACTTCGAGTGCGTCACGCTGGGCCTGTGAGAGTTTGATCACTTCGGCCGAGGTGGTGGACGCGGGGAAGGCGAGGTCGCGCAGTTTTCCCTTAAGCGAGGCAACGATGAGTTCCGCCCCGCGCGCTCCGATGCCGGGAAGTTTGCTGAGCGGCTTGGCGTCGCCGGCTTCGATCCAGGTGGCGATCTGGCGCACGGGCTCCGAAAGAGCTTTGAGGGCTTTGCGCGGGCCGATGCCTTTGACGCTGACGAAGCGGGTGAAGAAAACTTTGTCTTCCAGGTGCATGAAGCCGAGCATGCGCGGGACGAGGTGGCCGGAGGAGTGGCTTTCTTCGAACAGTTCGATGGTGTGCAGGGTGACGGTCTTGCCGCGGTGGGCGGCGAGTTCTCCGATGGCGTAGCGCGGGACGAGGACTTCGCGCGCGAGGCCGTCATGTTCGACGACGATCGAATCTTCAGCGATGTCGGTTAAGTTTCCAGTGATGCGAACGATCATGCAGTCGCCTCCGTGCGGGTGCGATCATACGACGCGGCGCAGCATAAAGCGATGGCGAGTGCGTCGGCGACGTCGGGCGGGTCGGGGAGGGCGGGCAGGCCGAGTGCGACCTGTACGGCGCGCTGGACCTGCGCCTTGTCGGCGCGTCCGCGACCGGTGAGGTAGCGTTTGACCTGTGTGGCGGCGTAGCTTTGGACTTCGATGTTGCGCTGGGCGGCGGTGAGGATGATCACGCCGCGCGCGTGGCCCATGAGGATGGCGGTGCGGGGGTGTTTGTAGTGGGCGT
>CAZKIN010000207.1:0-6829 GCA_964552515.1 uncultured Phycisphaeraceae bacterium | reverse complement strand
GCGACGATCTCACCATCACCATCGCCCAGGGCGCCATTACCGCCACCCGGGTTGACGATGGGAACGGCAACGACGACGGCAACGGCAACGATGACGGCAACGGCAACGATGATGGCAATGGCAACGGCGACGACACCGCCACGTTCGAACTGACCGACATTGCGATCCACGTGCAGGGCCGTATCGGCGTCGGCGATGACCTCGTCGCCTTCACCGACGTCAACGCCGACCGCTCCCCGAGCGTCGTCAACTTCTTCGTGCCGTCCGACGATCCCGTCGTCGCGCGCGGCATTCCCAACGCGGAAAACTTTGACTCCGATTCCTTCGCCGTCAGCGGCAAGAAAATCGTCCTTTCGGATGACGCCGGTGACCGCTTCTTCGGTCTCACCGTGTTCGACACCGAGACGGAAGCGTTCGCGCCCATCGCGATCGAAGACATCCGCCTCGTCAACGTTCCCATCGGCAACTATTCCACTGGCTACATCCGCGTCGACGGCAATTTCGTCGTGACCCGCAATGACACCGACGACGACATCATCGTCAAGGCGATCGACATCAGCGGCTCAGCGCCCGTGGTCATCCCCTTCACCAACAACCCCGGCGACGCCACCAGCGGCTTCTCCGTCTCGCAGGTTGCGGTGGATGCGGAATCCGAACTGGTCGTGGCCGTCAGTAACGATGTCTTCTTCGTCTACGACATCAACATGCCCGACGCGGTTCCGACCGCTTTCGATGTCACCGCCCTGGGCGGCATCAAGGACGAAATCGTCGGCTTCGACAACGGCGTGTTGCTCTATGCCGATGATTCCGACGGCATCGTCTACACTCTCGACGTGACCGATGCGGCCAACGAGCCGGTTGCGATCTCCACACCGGACAGCGGCGCAACCCGTTTCAATCTTCGCGGCCCCAACTACGGCTTCCTCTATGAAGGCCCCGCGTCGCAAGGTCTGACTGCCGCGATCGGCGTCCTGCCCAGCACGACTCCGAACATCTCCGATGGCGACACCATCGCCGAGAACACGGCCAACCTTGGCCGCTTCGGTTATGGCGATACGCTGGCCGTTGCCGGCACCAACAGCACGCCGTTCTGGTTCCTCGGCGGTCGCGATGATGTCGGCACGGGTGACGCGATTCAGCAGAGCGCCACGGGCGCCAGCTGGGCCGTTGCGCCGGATACCGTTGACCCGACGCTGTTCTTCACGGCCAGCGACGTGACCACGAACTCCGCTGGCAACATCATCGTCTTCAAGTATGAAGTCGACGATGACCAGTTCATCGGTTTCGCGGCAACCGGCAACTAAATTGCCGTAAGAAGTTCCGTCGCCTTCGGGCGAAACAAGAAAAACACGCGGGCAGCTTACCGGATCACTCCGGTGGGCTGCCCGCTCTGTTTTCCTGAATGGTCCGCTTCGCCACATCGCGAACCGGCGATCCGTCGGGTTCGCGGGACACTGTCGGTGACGGATAACTGGCACTAGGGGTGTTTTGCGGCCTGCGCCGATTTGGCAAATCGATCTTGCCGGGACGATTTTTCTTTCCAGCCGGCGGATGGTTTTTGAGTTTTCGTGGTTGAACATTTTGGTTCTCCCATGGACAGAGCCCATCCCACACACCCTATTAGACACCAGGGGTGGTTGTGGCGGCGCGCCACCCGGTCGTAAGTGCTTTGGAGATGATGGTTTATGGAATTTTGCGGCGGGAAGAGGCGTTAACATGGGCGGTTTTTGGGCTGGCGGGGCGGGGCAGTGCAGGGCGTGCCAGGAGTGCCAAATTTGCAGCACTGGGGGCAGAGTCGATGGTGACTGATAACGCACACTCTCGGCGCGACGGCCGATCGATTTGCGCACTGTGTCAGATGTGGGACAGTGGAAAGAAGGCACGAAGGCACGTAGGCACGAAGGGGAAGAAAAGAATTACAAATTGCGAATTACGAATTACGGAAAACGGGCAGGTCGGAGGGAGCGGGCGGCGGGGAGGCTGCACCACAGAGGCACAGAGGGCACAGAGGGGGAACGAGGTCGGCTTGTTTTTGCCATATATGTGACACTTCACTTGTGATAAGGCAATGATCCGCAACCCCGTTGGGGTAGTTTGGAAAAAGGTGATGCCTACCCAGGGTAGTCCGACGTCGCTAAAGGCTCCTTCGGACAACCCTGGGCTGAAATCCACAACGCCGTTGGCGTAAGGGAAGCCACGAAGCCACGAAGCCACGAAGGGAAAACGAAGAAGGCGTAAGGGGTAAGGCGTAAGGGGTAAGGCACGAAGGCACGTAGGGAAAAAGAAGAAGCCACGCCCGCACAGCGGGTTTGTATAAAGCCACGGAGCCACGAAGGGGAAGAAAAGAATTACGAATTACGAATTACGAATTACGGAAAAAGACTGGTATTTGCAATGATCCGTTATGTAACGGGATAACCATCGCATTTCCAACCCGTAAACGCAATCGCATTATTCGGCCGCCCTGCGGGCGGGAGGAACAACGGGCACTTGATCCACGGACTGAAGTCCGTGGCAACCATCGTGCGGCTTGCCGGGCGGAAAGCAGTCACCTGCATGAACGATCGTTACGGCATCCATGTGAAACCGGTCACGATGAGGAATTACTTTAGTATGCGGTTGCCCGGTCCCCGATCTTCAATCTTCAATCCCCCAATTTGCATTTCGCCTCTGTGCTCTCTGTGACTCTGTCGTGCCATCTGGTCTCCCACCACCATGACAAACGGTAAATCTCAGCCCGCCTGGCCGCGCGGAGCCCCTATTCCTCGGCATCTTCCAACTCTTGGTGCGCCAGAAGAGCCCCCAGGATCTGGGCGAACGCCGCCGAGACGTCCTCTTCGTTGTACCCCATGGCGTGCATTTTTCCCCTGATGCGGAGTAAGATGTCGTCGTACATGCGACCATCATGGTGAATTTCTTGCTCCATTTCTGGCAGCTCGGACATCGCCTTATCGGTCTCGATGGTCATGGCCTTGGCCACGGGGTAGACCAGTGGATGGGGATCAACGCCTATGCTCTCGCACCAGTCATAAGTCAGATCTTCAAGATCGGTATAGTCCGGTGCGTATTCACTTTCCGCTCCTTCTGCTTCGTCGTCTGCGTTATCCATCGGCGAAGGCAGATTGACCCCAACGGTGAATTCAACGTCCGGGCGCTCCAGCAGTTTCTTCGGATCGCCGAGGTATCTCGCCAGCAAGTCCTTTTCGGAACACCCGATGTATGTCTTGCCGTTCTTGCCGAACAAACTCATGTCCGGCGATTCACCTGGCGGCAGCGCGCCCAGCAGCCGCGTCCAGCGCTCATGGCGATTCGGCAGACGAAAACCCAGCTTTTGCGCGACGGCGATGCCCCCGAACACCAGGTGCTGAACGGTCTTAAGGTCGATCGGCACCGCGCCCATGTGGGAACGCATTCGCTCGACCCTTTCCTCAAACTCGGAAAGGGTAATCATCATTTCGCCGAACGCGTCCTTCAAACCCATTCCCCAATAGTCCACCAGGAACCCCGCGAAGCTGAGAGTCCCGGGGCTGATCCGCCGCGCGACGAAAATGCTCGCCATACCGGCCTCCCGCCAGTCTTCATTGGCGTAACAGGCATAGACCTCATGACGGTCGCTTAAGTAGTCCGCGATGCGGTGATTCGCGGCGACGCGCGTCTGTCGCTGCTTTTCCTGGCGGCGGCGACGGTGCTTCTCGAGTTTCTTCTGACGGGCGGCCACGGCGACTCCTTTCGACCAGAGACTGAAGTTGACTCTTGGCCATAAATTAACGCGCCCGCCGGTCGCTGTGCAACAAAAAAACCGCCCCGAACTTTTCGGGGCGGTTGGGATGCATCTGTGAAATTCTGCGTGGTCGCGTCACACCAGAAGTTCTTCGTACTGCACGGTATTGAACCGCGAGCGCAAGCGCTGCAGGATTTCCTTGTGGATCTGGCTCACCCGCGACTCCGACAGATTCAGCACGCTGCCGATTTCCGCCATGGTCATTTCTTCATAGTAGTAAAGCATGAGGACCAGTCGTTCTTCGCGTGCCAGGCCGGTGGTGAGGTGCTCGGTCAGCAGTTCCCGCGCCACCCGAACGGCCGGGTCGAGACCCTTGGAGTCGCGCGTGTCCCAGGTGTGACTGGAGCCCTGGTGCCGGTGATCGTCGCCCGGCTCCATCGCCGAAAAATGCACTTCCTTGCCGAGCTGCGAAAGACGGCACAGGTAATCGTAGCGATCCACGGTCATGTCCATGCGCTTGGCCATGTCCGACTGGGTGGGAGAGTATTCGGTGTCCGCGCCGAGCGCCTCGCGCACAAACATGCGGCGCTTCTCAAAGGTGCGCACCGTGCGGCTCTGCGGATCGAGGCTGCGCAGCCAGTCCATCACCGCGCCGGAAATGCGCTGCTGGCAGAAGGTCTCAAACTTGGCTTTCCGCTCCGGGTCGTACGCTTCGACCGCTTCGATCAAACCGTCGAAGGCCGCGCTGCATATTTCATCATAAGAGATCTGGGCCGGAAGCTTGCGTGACAACCGCGCGGCATGCGTCTGCACCAGCGGGCTGTAATGGACGACGATCTTATTGCGCAGGTCGATTTCCCGCGTCTTGAGGTACGTCTTCCAGAGCTGCTCGATGGTCATATCCTTCTTGGGCATTCGATGATCCTCTCCGATAGGGGACAATGATGGCCTTGCGCGGCGATCGCGAAGCGCTGTACTCCCATCCCTCCAGGCTCAACTTCCCAAACTATGTTAAAATCGTGAAACTAGTGAATATAGGAATAATCGGAGATATGGGTCAGAGTGCGTTAGCGAATTCGGCAGAACCGCGCAATTGGCGTCTATTGTCGTAAGTCGTTAATTGGCAATAGTTTACATGATGACGCGGTCGTGGTTGGCCGGTCTGGCGCAGTTTTTGCGCTAAAGTTGCGCGGATTTACGTCGTCGACGCCATGCCGGGCGACGGAAAATTCCGAATTGCCTTTCGTGCCCATGACGAGTCTAAGGCGCACCACGGTTCTGGCTTTTCCACACCGGTTCTGGCCTCGGAAATGGGCGCGTACATTTTCCGGCGTCCCTGAACATGCTTCTTTCAAGGACTCCGGAATCTCTGTGATTTAACCTACCTCGAAGGCCGATCGAACGACCTTCGAGCCGCGTCCGAAGACGCCTTGAAAACTCACCTGCCGCCGATCCCGGTGAACGTGTAATTGCTGAAGCCGTTCACGGCACTGGTCGGACCGAGCATCGTGTCGAGCTCCGGCCGCAAGAAGCGTCGGACCAAATTCAATGCCCCATCGCGGATCACGACCTCGTTGTTGTTCTCCGTGGTGTAGACCACGCTTGACGACCCGCCGATGCACTGGGCTTTGTACTGATCAAGGGCGTTGGCATTGGCCGGCGTCTTGAAAGCCGCCAGCGCACCATTCACCCACTTCGCGATGTAATCATTCCCCCCGAGTTTGCAGGCATAGATGACGCCCGGTTCACCGCCGCAGCTTGCGACCAGCGGTCCGTCCTCGTGGAGCATCGTGCTATAGCCAGGCAGCGGGATCGTTTCGATAGCCTTGTCGGTGGGCACAATCTGCACGCTCGGATAGTCGCTCAGATCACCAGGCTCGCCGAGCCCCACCTGCATGAGCCCGCCCACCGTTTTCCCCGAGTTACGGAGCTTGGTGCACGCAGCGAGAACCGAATTGAAGTTCACGGCGCAAAGGCCACCAGGCAGTTCCAGAACTTTCGAGGGGACGGGGTCCGACTGCGGCTGATGGGTCTGGTACTCCACCTTGCGAAACGCGGCCAGCGTGTTGCCGGCGGAACCGCCAACTGAAATGGCCCCGGTGTGCGGCAGGAAGAAACCCTGCTGCTCCGTTCCTTGTTGCGCGGTGAGACCTTTGATCTTCCAGGCAATGATGTACGAGGCCACGTGGTTTAAGTCTGCGTCCAGGCGATGGAGTCGCGGGATCAATGCACCGAACTGAAAGCCCAATTCCGGGAACGCCACAGCGGACGGCCCGCTGGACAAAATGGCCCCCGCACCCGGCGATTCAAAATACCAGGCACCGGTCGAGTCTCCGTCGATGTCACCCATCGCCGCGTTGTTGGTGGACGGATACGACCACAGCGGGCCACGCCGCGCGGCCACGGAAAAGGCCGGGCCAACGCCCGAGTGATTCACAACCATGTGCCAGATTTCCTTGCGGCGGTTGCACACCAAATAAAACCCGCTACCTGCTGGATCAGGAAAAATGGTGATCCCACTCGCCGCGCGCACCTTGCACTTGCTGGGGCGGAAGACCTTGCACGCACTGGCACCCATGACGTTGCTCATGATGCTGGCTTGTCCTCCATCCACACGCGATCGTGATCATCGTCGTCATCGATCCAATCCGGGGCCTCGGTCACACCCGTCCCGCCGTTCTCCTTTTTTGCCTTGAGCGATCGACCCACCACATAGGGCGACAGCACCCGCTGCAGCTCCGTGATGTTGGTCGGTGACGCCGGCGTCCCCTGCGTGCTGCGCCGCGCCTGGTAATCACCCGTGTACTGCGTGTAGAAGAACCCCAGCGACATCCGCGTGTCATTCGCTGGCGCACGCACGGCCCGTGCCTTCGCCACCAGCACCTGTGCTTCCGGGTCTTCCACTTCCGGCGAAACCGGAGCGGTCAGGTTGCTGCTGCACACCACGTGATTCTGCAGCACGGTGACAATGCGCACCGTGATGTTGCCGCCGGCACCGCCTCCGCCCCTCGTGTCCGTGCGCACTGGCTGGGTAATCGCACGACTCTCCGGCACCACGCGCCGCGTGTCCTCCTTAAGCTGGCCAAGATTGCGTGTGACCAATCCCAT
>CAZKIN010000206.1:0-6829 GCA_964552515.1 uncultured Phycisphaeraceae bacterium | reverse complement strand
GATAACGCACACTCTCGGCGCGACGGCCGATGATGACAAGTGCGTGGCAGCCAGAGAGGGCAGGAAAATAAGGCTTTTTTGATGTGCGCGATCGGGTGGTGATATGGGGAGTGGCCGTGCGCGGTTGTAGGGCGTTTTTGGAGCAGGCGGAAGGGGTGGGAGGCCCTGAATTGCTGGGGAAGACACCAGGTGCGATTTGTATAACCCATTATTTGATAATCAGTTACGGCAATGTAAGGCAATAGCGCAGAAATGCGGGACAGCATGCTCCGGAGTCCGGCGGCAGTGCCAGATGGTTGGCCATGGCAAGATGGGGTAAGGGTAAATGGGCGCGCTTTGCGCCAGAAAATGACTGATGAGTGGCAGTAAAGGAAGCCACGGAGCCACGAAGGGAAGGAATCAAAGGCGGGGACGGATTCCCAGGAGAGCGGGTGTGAGAAAGGATTCCCGCACCAGCAGTGAAAGAGAATTGCACCACGAAGGACACGAAGAGCACGAAGAGGAATAAAGAATGGCGAGGAATGAATAACACAGAGGATGCCAAGAAGGCGCACTTGGAGATCTGAAACTGAAGAGTGTTCAAACAAGTCTGCCGATGGCACCCGAAGCGCAAAAAGGTGGGTCCGCGACAGGTCGCGGACCCAACCATTGACGGAGTGGCGAATGACAGTCAGTTAATCGTCGTTGTCGTCATCGTCATCGTCATCATCATCATCATCGTCATCATCATCATTGTTGTTGCCGTTGTTGTCATCGTCGTTGTCATTGCCGTTGTTGAACTCGGTGTTGTTGCCGAAGATGATGAGCTGGCCATCGGTGCAGGTGTTGATGAAGTTGGCGTTGTTGCCCTGCACTTCCACGGTTCCTTCGAAGCGGATGTTGCGGAAGGTGGCGTTGTTTCCATTGACGATCACGTTGCCGGTGAGCGTCGTCCATTCGTCATCGTCGTCGGCGCAGCCATCGTCGTCATCAGATTCACCGATGAGGGTGAAGTTGTTGCCGTTGACGGTGAGGGGCTGCGGATAGGTGCCGGCCGGCAGGAAGATGGTGACATTGTTGCCGCCGATGACTTGTCCGAGTTCATCGTCCGGGTCGGGGATAGCGCGGCGCACGACGGAGAGACTGAGCGAGTCGTCGGTGGTTTCCACGAGAATTTCAATCAATTCGGCGGCGGCAATGTCGTCGACTTCGATGGAGCCGCTGATGCCCAGGTCGGGCAGTTCGACGCCGAGAATGAGATTCGGTGCGGGCGCGACGTCGTCAATGAGGAAAGCGCAGGTGTTATCCAGCACCACGGGGACAATCACGCCATTGAGCGTGATGACAACATCGGGACAGCCGAGCTGCGCGGCGATGGCGGTCTTGCCACCGGCACCGGTAGTGGAGATGGTTCCGACGATCGCGGCCGATTCGGTTGCGGCCGGGCTTAAGGTTCCGGCGCAGCCGGTGAGGGTGGACAGCATGGCGAGCACTGACAAAGCGGAATAGACGCGTGTCAACATGACAACTTCCTTTCGATTCATGGTTTCGACGATGTGCCGTCCCCCATTGAGAATGCGGACCGAAACGTAACCCCTTCCGGTCCGCCGGCACTCTACGCCTTCCATTGTAGTGGGGCGGACGGATTGGCCCATCGCCATCGAGAGGTCACCAGAGCACGGCAAGGCTGAGAAACGGGAAAAAAGTGGATGCAAATGGGCCTTTGATTTGCTACACTGAGGGTCACTTGTTGGCCGGTTGCGTCAAATAATCAAAGGGCCAGGCATTGATTGCAGCGTTTTTGGCAGGTTGGCTTTCGGCAGCGGGGGATGCGTATCCGCTTACGACGAATCCGGGAAGTTGTGCGGTGTGTCCGTGACATGGAGTGGTGCCATGCGTCACATGAAGTTATTGCTTGCCATGCTTGTGTTGTGCGGAGTGGACAACAGGAGTCTTGCCGGACCGGTGTGTCCGATTGAATCGGCGGGGTTTTGTCAGAGCGCGCAAACCGCCCAGTTTTATTATCCGAATGACCGCCTGCTGGGTGTGCGGCGCGCGGATGATTTCCGGCCGACGGGTGGTTCGGTGCAGCGCATCTGCTGGTATCCGTGCTTCATCGGGGTAACGGCTGAACCGGGCGGACATGAATGTTCCGCTCCGGGCACCACACCGCCGGATGCGTTCATCGCCAAGATTTATGAGAACGATTTCGGTAAGCCGGGCCTGCTGGTGTCGGGTATTCCGGGTGGTGGCCTGGAGCTCGTTGTTGATTCCAAGGCGCAGATTGACCCGGGCAGCCGATGCTGGCGATATTCAGCGCCGATTCTGCCGCCCCAAGGTTTGCAAGTTACTCCCGGCGATTGCCTATGGCTGGAGGTGACGGGACTGGGGGAGGTGCAGGCGGGTGGCACGTGCGTGATCATGACGGTGGATACCGCCGATGGTAACAGTTACTCGATGTTTGACGAAAACGACTTGTATGAGCAGAACGACTTTGTGAAGCTCGATCTGGCGTTCTGCCTGGATTGTGGCATTGAGGGGGAAAGCAATCCGCCGGGCAGTCAGGACGGGGGCTGCGGGAATTTTCCGGTGGCCTGCTGCAAGCCGGATGGTACCGATCCCGGGACTTTGCCGGATTGCATCGACGGCGGGACGTATCAGCAGTGCGTGGGGACACAAGGTTTTCCGCTAGTCGGCGTTCCATTTCCCTTTACGACATGTGCCGATATTGGTGGACCGGCCGGTTGTCCGGTTCCGGCGAATGATTTGTGCCAGAACGCGGTCACTCCCGTGGAGTGTCAAAATCAACTGCCGATTCCCAATCCCGGCACTTGCGCGCTTTCCGGCGGCGTTCCAAATATTCAGGAGCCATGCAATCTAGATGTAGGAAGTGCTCCAGATCATGACTGCATAAACGGGTTTACAACCTGTCTACCGTTGAGTGAATTGCGAGAGGCGTACCATTGCCGGTTTGAGACCAGCAACATGTTGGCGACGACCGATGGTCCTTCGCTCAGCGGTTCGCATTGTTCAGGTTCGGGCGTCAATTCGTTCCAGGCGGATATCTGGTTTAAATATGTCGCGCCATGTGATGGATACATGTCGGTTATTCATTGCCGGTTTGCGAATTACGACTCAATGATTCAAGTGTTTGGCAACCACACGGCCACTTGTCCATCATGTCCCATTTCAAACAACATGCAGAGCCTGGGTTGCAGCGACGACAATTGTTCAGCCTGCTGCGCTGAACAAGCTTCGGAGACTCGCATTGACGGAATCAAGGAGGGCGCCTGCTACTTGATCCGTATGGGCGGATGGTCACAGATCGGCAGCACGTCCGATGCGCGACAGGCAGAAAGCGGATTGGACATTGGCGTGGTGTGCGATCCGCCGATCACGACCGATCCGCCAGTGGCCGCTCCGGCGCCGTATGATCGAAAGAAGAACCGCTACATTTCCTTCGTGCCAAACAATGGCGCGACGGCGGTGGCGTTTCGCGTGCAGAAGACGGTAGCGCCCATGGGGTCGTGCTGGGTGCAGACCCCGGTGCAGACGGGAAGCAATCAATATACGGCCGCGTGCGGAGCTACGCCGGTTTTCCGCGTGTGGAATGAGCCGGTGGTGCACGTGGGGGATTGTGAGATTGTGCCGGTAGCGAGTTACTCGATCTTCACCAATGCACCGGGACCGGTGGAGAATCCAACGCCGCTGGTGGTGCAGACGATTGACACTCCGAGCGTCAATGGAAAGCTCTGGGGCGATGTGGCCGGGACTAACAATGGTATGGAATGGACGGTGCCGAATCAGCTTACCAATACGCAGGACATACTGGCGGTGCTGGCGTATGTCAGCAACGCGGCGGTGAAGCCGACGTTTCAAGTGGTAAATTTGCAGGCGATTTCGGCGGTTGATCCGTGTCTGAATGCGTTTGTGAATACGGCGGATGTGCTGATCGTGGTGAAGGCGGCGGCGGGGGATGCGTATCCGTTTACGACGAATCCGGGAAGTTGTCCGGTGTGTCCGTGAGAAGAAGGCACGAAGGCACGAAGCCACGAAGGCACAGAGGGGAATTGAGAATAGCGAATAGCGAATAGCGAAGAGGAAGCCGCGAAGTCACGCGAAGGAATTACGAAAAGCATACAGGATTGAGCGGACGGCAGCGGATGTCACACTGGTGGCACCGCGCACGATTTCGTGAAGACATGGCCACGCATGATGCACGAGGCTCAACAGATGTTTCGTGTTTATTGCCGTTCGAAGGTCTATGTGATCGCACCAGCGTGGCGCATGCCACCCCACAACCAAGCCCGGCTGAAGCCGGCTGAAAAAAAAGAGAAAAGTAAGATGTGTCGCTGGTCAGTGTCCCACCAGCTAAAGCTGGTGGCAAACACTGGTCGGCTGAAGCCGACCGGAACGGAGTTGGACCACGTATGGAAAATGTATGAAAACCGATGCTGTTGAGGAATTACGAAACACTGTTGGTCGAGCCGGGAGCGGTAATCATATTGGGAGAGTCAGCAGGGTTGGCTCGTCCAACAGTGGCACACGGCGGGCGAGATCCACGCGGGCGTATGGAAACCGGTCACGTTGAGGAATTGCGGAAAGCATTCAGGATTGAGGAGACGGCAGCGGATGTCACAATGGTGGCACCGCGCACGATTTCGTGAAGACATGGCCACGCATGATGCACGAGGCTCAACAGATGTTTCGTGTTTATTGCCGTTCGAAGGTCTATGTGATCGCACCAGCGTGGCGCATGCCACCCCACAACCAAGCCCGGCTGAAGCCGGCTGAAAAAAAAGAGAAAAGTAAGATGTGTCGCTGGTCAGTGTCCCACCAGCTAAAGCTGGTGGCAAACACTGGTCGGCTGAAGCCGACCGGAACGGAGTTGGACCACGTATGGAAAATGTATGAAAACCGATGCTGTTGAGGAATTACGAAACACTGTTGGTCGAGCCGGGAGCGGTAATCATATTGGGAGAGTCAGCAGGGTTGGCTCGTCCAACAGTGGCACACGGCGGGAGGAAGGCAGGAGGCGGAGAAGAAGCCACGAAGCCACGAAGGGAGGAGTGGTTGGCGGAGGGGGGCCGGACGAAATGCAAGCTGGTATGGCGGACAATCTGGGCTTAAGCTGCCAGCGGTGAATCATGAAACCGGGATTGGTGCGCGGACTGACGCGCGAAATTTCGATTGTGGTGACGGAGGATATGTGTCCCGCGTTTGATGGCGTGGTGGTGCATCGGGTCTATTCGACCTGGTCGGTGGCGCATCATTTTGAGATTGCGGCGCGGAAGGTGCTCGTGGATTTTCTGGAGCCGCACGAAGAGGGGATCGGGGCACATCTGAGTATTGAGCATGTGTCGCCCTGTCCCGTCGGCCGCACGGCGCGGGTGGTGGCGGAAGTGGTGGAAGTGACCGAAGATCATCATCCGCGGATGGTCTGCGACGTGCGCGCGTTTGATGGGGAGCGGCTGCTGGCCCATGGCAAACAGGTGCAGGTGGTGATGAACAAGGAACAGCTTAGGCGGTATATTGAGAAGCATAAGACATCTTGAAGTTTTCAAGGTTTTGGTTGAGATTTGGGACCAGCCGTCCCTACGGGACTATGCAAATAAAGGATGATTTTCCCCCGCACTGAAGTGCGGGGCTACATTCGGAGCGTCCCGCTGGGACGCAAAATGCGAATCTGTTTCGCATGGTGAAAGGAGCCGAAGGTGGTCAAGTTCGTGGCGTTGTACAGCAAGCCGGATGATGTCGCGGCGTTTGAGAAGCATTACAAGGAGATACATGCGCCGCTGGCGAAGAAGATGCCAGGGCTGAAGCGCATGGAGGTTTCGCACATGACCGGTTCGCCGGGCGGTGAGGCGAAGTTCTACATGATGGCGGAACTGTATTTCGACAACAAGGAAGCGATGATGGCCGCGCTGGGGAGTCCGGAGGGGAAGGCGGCGGCGAAGGACGTGATGGGCTTTGCGGGGAAGATTCTGCACATGATGTTCGCGAATGTGGAAGGGTAGGCGCTGCGTGGATTTTCCTCAGAGTAAATCGCCGGAGTCGTTTGGGTTCAAGTTCATCCGGTATGAGAAGTCGGGGCATCGGGCGACGGTGACGATGAACCGGCCGGAAGTGCTTAATTGCCTGGATTTTCCCACGCTTAGTGAGCTGTACGCGGCGTTTGAGGATGTGTCGTGGGATGATCAGATTCGGGTGATGGTGCTGACGGGCGCGGGGGATCGGGCGTTCTGCACGGGTGCGGACTTGAAGGAGCAGACTGAGGAGTGTCTGGATAAGCCGAATGCGTACTGGAAGTGGATGGGCAAGTTCATCGAAGTGCATGAGAAGCTGCGGAACATCGGGAAGGTGACGGTTGCGCGTCTCAACGGGATGACGGTGGGGGGCGGCAACGAGATGAACATGTCGTGTGATCTGGCGATCATGGCGGACGACACGTTTATTCGGCAGGTGGGACCGGCGCGGGGGAGTGTTCCGGCGGGTGGGGCGACGCAGTTTCTGCCGATTATCGTGGGGGATCGGCGGGCGCGGGAGATCTTGTTTTTGTGCGAGGAGATTCCGGCGGCGAAGGCGCTGGAGTGGGGGCTGGTGAATCAGGTGGTGCCGCGTGCGAAGCTGGATGCGGCGGTGGATCAGATGTGCAGGAAGCTCATCGACAAGTTGCCGGAGTGTACGCGGTACACCAAGCAGCAGCTCAACTTCTGGCGGGACATGTCGTGGCACATGACGATCGGGCACGCGCGGGACTGGCTGGCGATTCATAATCTGGCGCCGGAGATTCACGAGGGGATCAAGGCGTTTACGGAAAAGCGGCACGTGGATTATGAGAAGGTGCGGA
>CAZKIN010000205.1:5286-6832 GCA_964552515.1 uncultured Phycisphaeraceae bacterium | reverse complement strand
ATCGCGGATATTGGTTCGGGCACCGGCAAATCGTGCGAACCATTCCTCGCTGGTGGCTATACGGTCATCGGCGTCGAACCGAATGATGACATGCGCCGCGCGGCCGAACAGCTCTTCGCGGACCACGCCAAATTTCGCAGCGTGGCCGGCCGTGCGGAGATGACCACGCTGCCCGACGCCTCAGTCGATTGGATTCTGTCCGGCCAGGCGTTTCACTGGTTCCAGGCGGCTCAGACCAAGAGTGAGTTCGCACGCATACTGCGCTCCGCTGGCGGCATCGCCCTTGTGTGGAATGAACGCCGGGACGACGGGTCCATGTTCGAACATGAATATGATTCGATCTTGAAATCGCGCTGCCCGGAGTATGAGAAGATCCGCAGCCTGCGGGAATTTGATGAGCAGAGTCTGGCCGATTTCTTCGCTCCGCGCGCGGTCCAATCCGTGGTCATGGACAATCATCAGTCACTTGATGCGGAAGGTCTCATCGGCCGGGTCATGTCCGGGTCTTATGCTCCAGCGAGCGGCGCGCCGCACGACGCGCTGATTGCCGATCTCCGTGCCCTGTTCGCACGCCATCAGAAAGCCGATCGCGTCATCATTCACTATGAGACACGGCTATTTTTCAGTCAGGGAGTGTGAACCATGGTTCAACCCGCGGCAGGCAGATTCACCGGAGCGGGGATTGTCTACAAAAAAAGGACGCCGTCGTTTCCGACGGCGTCCCTGGTGTTTCCTAAACGATACAGTCCACCGGGCAATGACTACACCGGGCGAACGTTGGTCGCCTTGGGACCCTTTTCCCCTTTCGTCAGTTCAAATTCGACCTTGGCGCCTTCCTTCAGGGTCCGGAAACCGTCCGTCTTGATTTCCGTGTGGTGGACGAAGACATCTTCACCTTCGTCCTGGCTGATGAAGCCGAACCCTTTGGCGTCATTAAACCACTTCACTGTTCCTTTGGGCATGATACAACCTCTTAAAACGTATCGGCCACGGAGCCGTCCGGTGAAACAAACACTGCTTCCTACCTAACGGGACCGCCCGCGCGGCCTCAATCGAAGTCATCATCGCCTGTTTTACCAGCATAGTCAAATTAAACCGAAGCAGGCAAATATGAAGCGATCGTTGTCGAAACGCAGTGGGCATGGACTTTCAGTACCACGCCAGACTATTGCTGTGTTAGAATAGTCATCGTGGCAAATAGCGGAGAATCACTAGGCGGATGGGCAGAACAAATCAGCGCGGTTTCCAGTGCTGCGCAGCGCGAAGATGTTCGACTGGTCATGGCGGCCTTTTATGCGCGGGCGGACGCACGCATCGCCGCGCAGCCGGGGACCTGCTGGAATAAAGGGGCATGTTGCCGCTTTGGAGAGTTCGGCCATCGCCTGTACGTGACCGCGCTGGAAGTGGCGTATTACCTGGCGATGGGTGAAGCGAAGGTGCCGGGAGTGACTGATGCCTGTCCGCATGCGTACGAAGGAACATGCCATGTGCGCGACCGCCGGCCGCTCGGCTGCCGTATTTTTTTCTGCGATCCGGCCGCACAGGA
>CAZKIN010000205.1:0-5186 GCA_964552515.1 uncultured Phycisphaeraceae bacterium | reverse complement strand
GATCGGCGGCTCGGCAAGCGACGGATTCCAGACTTGGGTGACCGATATCAGGCACATCCGCTGCTGAAGCGGCTCTATGATTTTCGATGTGAAGTGGAGGGCGTTATCCCGCTGGTGAAACCGCAACCCGCTTAAGGCATGGCATCAGCCAGTGATGCATCAAGCAGTGCGCTGAAATCGGCGGTGTCGAAGAACCCTCTTGCAATCTGGCCATTGATAAAGAAAGTCGGCGTCCCGGTCGCGCCGAGATCAATAGCATCGTCGCGATCGGAATTGATGCGCTCGTCGTGGCGGTTGCTGTTCAGGCAGGAGGTGAACGCCTCCGCGTCCAGACCAAGATCGGTGGCGTAACCAATCAGGTCCGCGACTTCCAATGCGGCCTGACTATTAAAAAGGGCTTCGATGTAGTCGTAAAAGCGATCCTGTTCGGCCGCGCATTCGCTTGCCGCAGCCGCGCGCAAGGCATGAGGGTGAATCTCGGACAAAGGCAGATGCCTGAAGACCCAGCGCACGCGATTGGTATCGATGTAATCAGCCTGAACAGTTGGGAAGACCTCGCGCGCGAAGCGGCCGCAAATGGGACACTCCAGGTCGCCGTACTCAATGACCACCACCCGGGCATCGGCAGCGCCCAGCACATGATCGTCGCCACGAAGTGCCAGTCGTGGGTCATCAACGACGATCACGGGCGGTGTGCATCCGGTACCAAGACACAGCAGGGTCATTATCAATGCGGTCAAGATTCGCATACTGAAGAACTCCCGCGTAGTGGTTCGTTAATTCAAGTTCGTCGGGGCCGCAACCGCCGACCACCAAAGCATGTGGGACCGGCTTTTCGACCGGTTGCCCGAATCGAAAGGCCGATCCCACAAGGTTGAGAACTCTATTGATTAGTAGCGACCGCCGCGGCCACCGCCACCGCCGCCGCCGTACCCACCGCCGCCGCCACCACCGCCGCCGCCGTAACCTCCGCGACCGCCAC
Organism: uncultured Phycisphaeraceae bacterium; assembly: GCA_964552515.1. Taxonomy (GTDB): domain Bacteria; phylum Planctomycetota; class Phycisphaerae; order UBA1845; family UBA1845; genus JACQXM01. Next base: position 4,204 of record CAZKIN010000205.1, on the reverse strand, counting down.
GGCCACCACCGCCGCCGCCGCCGCCATAACCACCACCGCCGCCACCACTACGCGGTTCACGTGGCTTGGCTTCGTTGACGGTCAACTTGCGGCCGTCATATTCGGTTCCGTTCAGGGCCGAGATCGCAGCTTGCGCGTCCTGATCCGAGTCCATTTCGCCGAAGCCGAAACCCTTGCTCTGCCCGGTTGCGCGGTCGCTGATGACTTCCGCACTGCGCACTTTACCGTGTGCAGAAAGCAGCTTCTCCAGGTCGGAGCTGGTGACGCTGTAACTCAGGTTTCCAATGTACAACTTACTTCCCATGATGGGACCTCCTTCGCGCTTGCTCGCGCTCACCCCGTCATCTCTGTCCGGGTCATCCAAAACAAGGGCCGACGATTCAGCCCGCAGGTAGGAAGGCGATCACGGCCGGGCGATCGAGACGTGTTCAAGCGCGTCACGGTCAGAGCCAGGAGTCGACGAACCAACCGACGGGAAGTTTATCGAACGCACCTTTTTTGGCAAGTTCCGCAAAGCGGATTTTTGGTCGCTCCGCCTGCGGGAAAACCACTTGCCTGCCATGTGTCGCGGCTGCGGTTTCCTGCGTCGATCCCTGCATGGTCACGTGGTTATCAGGCTCGGGGTTATCACTCCGCCGCTTGCCGTCGCGGGATCTGGTTGCATTTTCGGTCGCCGCAGTGTGCGGACGTGCGGTGTGCCATGGGCAAAGCAAGGCGGGCGATTGAACAACCGATGGATGCCGGGCGCATCCGCGCGGGGATATCAAACTTAAGCATGACGGGAGAAGTGGACCTATGCGTGACTTTCATGTACGCGGCACGATGTTCTGGTTGATTCCGGTGGTTGTTGGCATCCTGATGATCGGTTGTGGTGGGGCGCGCAACGGTCTGCCCGATGCCGTTACGGTGACGCTGCCTGACGGCTCCGAAGTCGATGCGACACAAGGCGCGGGTGTCGTCGCGCTCGCCGATACAACTTGGGACTTCTACCGCTCGGCCACCAACGCGCAGGGGGCTGCGTTCATTCGAGTGAAGTTTGGACCGGAAGGAGAACTGGATCGTTTTGAAAACAGCACGATCGCCAGTCAGATTTTTGGAACGACTCTGATCTTTGATGGTGAGCGGCACAGCACCACACAGTCGGGGCTTACCTATGCCGCTGCAACGTATGGAGCCGAGTCAGAGGACAGCGCCGGCTTTGCTTTCGCTGGGCGGGTGACCGCGTTCGCGGTGGGCCTTACCGCAGCGACTGCCGAAGCTTCGGCGGTGGCCGAATTCGATACCGACGATCCCAACACGGTCCGCGGCACTTTCAGCTTCTCGTCGCAGACTACGCTCGTCGACATTCCGGAAGCCAATCAGGACGACGAGTTCAGCTTCGTCGGACGGCGCGTAACCGACGAAGAATAGGGAATTGGGCGAACAGCTTGGTTCTGAATTGACACTGCCGTTTGCGGCTGCTACCGTGCCCCTCGTGGACATGGAAGGAGCGCAAACGGCGTGTCGATTGAGAACTGGTCAGACAATATCCTCATCGCGGACTTGCAGGACGATCCCGCGTTCACGGATGACATGACGGCGTTGATCGACCAGGTCGATCAGCAGAAAAACGTCGGCGTGGTGCTCAAATTCGCCGGCGTTAACTACATCAATTCTTCCAATATCGCCAAACTGCTTAAATTGCGCAAACATCTGCTGGCCGATCATCGACGTTTGGTGCTTTGCGAGATTAACAACAACGTGTGGGGACTGTTTCTCGTCACCGGTCTCGACAAGGTGTTTGAGTTCGCGGACAGCGTGTCGACGGCGCTCGCCATGTTGCAGATCGAGGCGTAGTCATGGGGCTGCTCACGCTTGCGAACCGGGCGTGACACTCGATAATGCGATCATGAGTACTGCACGGCAAATCGTTGCTCTCTTCACCATGATTCTTGCAGCCCAGCTGGCGGGTTGCGCCGCGTCCGGACCGTCCGCAAGTACCTTCAGCTTGCGACACTTGCCTGACACCACGGTAGGTGGCGCATTTGACGCTTCCGAGTCCGCCTTGGTATCCCAGGGGTATTCTCTCGATCGACGCGATCCGGCCTCCGGAATTCTTGTGACGCAGCCGGTGGAATCGGAATCCCGCGAACGCTATGGAAATCAGGCGCGACGTCTGGGGACGGAAGGGCGACGTCGGCGTATTGTTACGATGCATACTTCCGAAGTGCAGGGCGGCGTCAACGTATTTTGCCGCGTCATGATCCAAGAGCAGTCGACACAGGTCTACCAGTTCCTCGCGGAAACAAACCGTACCAGCGGATCGGAAGAGACGACAGCCATCGATCGGGATGGGGCGACAACCGCCAGGCAAAACACGGTCTGGCGCAACGTCGACCGCGATCGCCCGGCAGAGCGTGCCATTCTGGAAGCTATCGGAACGTCCTCGGCACCGGAGCCCACGGAGCCAGGCGCCCCACCCGAAGCCAGCGCTGCGGAGTAAGCTCCCGAGTTCTTGCAGTTTTGGACAAGTCGAGTTGCAAATATTTGGCCCGCCTCAGCGGTTTCTTGCATATCGGTGCCTTGGTTTGTCAGCGCAAGCTGGTCTATCGAGACTGCTTGGCGCCGGGCACTGCCATGGAATGTCGAACTGAACTGCGGGGAATCGGCGATGAATTACCATTTCGGGAATAGGAATATGACTGTTGGTGCTTTTTCCCATCGACTGTTAACCCTCGTGCTGTGCTGGCTCACCTTGACGGCACCGGCGAACGCACAGTGGACGCAGTGGGGCGGGCCGCAAGGGGAATTCCGTTCAGAAGACAAAGGACTGGCATCGTCTTGGCCAGAAGGTGGTCCGAGGCAAGTGTGGAAACGCGAGTTGGGCGAGGGATACTCGGCTATTCTGGCCGACAGTGGTCGTTTGTACACCATGTATCGTTCCGCCGACGACCGAGAAACGGTGATTGCGCTGGAGGCCGCTTCAGGCACCACGATCTGGGAATTCAAATCGGATTCGAAGCCGCATCCCGATCATGTCATGCAGTTCGGTGGCGGTCCGCGCGCGACGCCGGCGATTGATGGGGATCGGGTTTATGCCGTGGGCGTTTCGGGCACGATGTACTGCCTGAATAAAGCGGATGGAAAACTGGTCTGGAAAAAGGAACTATGGAAGGATTTTGGCGGAAACGTGCTGAACCACGGCTATTCCTCAAGTCCACTCGTGTATCAAGACATGGTGATTGTGTTCGTAGGTGGAGTGGGGCACGGTATTGTCGCGCTGAACAAGGCTGATGGCGCAAACGTATGGCAGAAACTCGATTACCAGAATAGTTTCTCGAGTCCCAAGCTCATCTCATTCGAGGGTTCCGATCAACTCATCGCACTTCTGCAGACCAGGTTGGTGGCGCTGAATCCGCGCACGGGTGAACTACTCTGGGACTACCATCCCGACATTGAGTTCAACTATCACGCCACTCAGCCGATCTGGGGTCCGGACAACATCCTGTTCGTTCCATCATTCAGTGCCGGCGCGAACGGCCTGAAGCTGGTCAGGAATGGCGACAAAGTGGAGGTGCAGAAGTTGTGGAATTCGATGAAGGTTCGATTTGAACATGTCTCAGGTGTGGACCACGGAGAGCGTGTCTACGGCTGTTCGGGGGGCGCGAGCGGACCGGCGTTCATGACGGCCACGGATATTCACACAGGGAAACTCCTTTGGCGGGAGCGGGGCTTTACGATGGCCAACTGCATCGCCGCCGGAGAATACCTGATCATCCTCGATGAGGACGGCCAACTGGCGCTGGCCAAGCCTACCGCGGAAAAGCTCAATGTGTTGTCCAGGGCGACAATCCTCGAAAAAGTCACGTGGACGGTGCCGACGCTGGTGGGTACCACTCTTTATGTCCGCGACAAGAAAAACATCCTGGCCCTTGAGCTGGGGACGTGACAAACGCTTGGGGAATATCCCGCAGCCTTGCAGTTTTGCACAAGTCGTTACCGATTCAAAGCGCGGTAACTCTTGTGCTTCGTTGTATAGTGGATCGTAGAAGATGCACGCCGGTGCATTAGTATCGAAGTGCGTGGTTCGGCCGCGACAATGCATTGAACTAACCATCAGGGAGTTGAACATGATGAACGTTTCGCGTATCGCCGATTGGTCGCGTGCCATTCTCGGCAATCGTGTGCTATTGGTCGCATTGGCAATTGGCGGCCCGGCCGTCGT
>CAZKIN010000204.1:1550-6838 GCA_964552515.1 uncultured Phycisphaeraceae bacterium | reverse complement strand
TAGGTGTACCCGGCGGACTCCGCCTTGGCACCGAGGATGACTTCCATGGCTCCGACGCATTCGGCCTGTTCGGCGGTGCCGGTGATGCCGACGGTGAATTCACGGCCCGGCAGGTACGTTTCCACAAGGACGGGTTGACGGAACTCCGCCAGCAGGTGGCGGCAAGTCTTAATGAGGTCGGCCTGCGAAGTTACTTTGGACTTGCCCGTGATGCCTTTGCCGGTCCCCTCGGCTACCGGTTTGCAGAAGAGGGGGAAGGGAAGTCGGACGCGTTCGGCATCGGCCGGTGACTCTACCACGGCAAAGTCGGGGGTGGGCAAACCCAGACTGCGGACAACGTGCTTGGTCATGCCCTTGTGGAGCGTCAGTCCGAGCACCATGGTGTCGGCGAAAGTGTAGGGAATCTGCCAGGCGTCGAGGAGTGCGGGGACCTGGGCTTCACGACCGACGCCGTAAAGACCTTCGGCGAAGTTGAAGACCATGTCCCAGCGGTCACCGTTCAGCAGGCGCTGGGCCAGTTGTTTGATGTGGCCGATGCGGTCGACGTGGTGGCCAAGTTTGCGAAGTTCATCCTCGATGGCCTGAATCGTATCCGGGCGATCGAACTCGGCGGTTTCCTCTTCGGTAAATCCCATCGCGAGGTAGTCGTCGCGAAGGTCATAAGTCATCCCGATGCGCATGTGCTTCCCACTCCGTGCGTAGTTCTTCGTATAACTGGTGTCGCCATTTTTCGGCGTCGGCGGATTCAATGTTCAACACTCGCAGAATCGTCTTGCCCGGCGGAACCAATTCGGTCGGGCAATGCGAATCCGCGCCTTTAATTCCTGCTTCGGTATAGGCGAACGGATACAGACGGCAAACCAGCGGTCGCACGTCCGCAGGGAGCGAGCAGCCGCGCGTGGACAGGAACACGCAGGAGCCGTTCGGCCGGCGCTTCAACGTGCGCCGCGTACCGTTCTCGTCGAATCCCCAACGGACGAAGTTGGGATCGTCGGGCTGGTCGAGCACCGAGGGATCGCGAACCGGTCGACGCACCCAACAATCAGTGACCCCGGTGTGGGCCGCCACGCGGTGGATATCACCGCGCGTCACCAGTACTTCGGACCGCTCGCAACAGGTCGGCCCCAAACCCGCGCATTGCGCGCACGGATGCATGAGAATCGCTCCCTTCCGCTTATGAAACCCGATTAAACCTGCACGGGATCATAGTAATGGAAGGTACGTCCTTCATAGTTACGAAAAACGGCGTCGTCGCCTTCACGTCCGATAAAATAGTTCGGGACGAGCGGCAATTTGCCGCCACCGCCCGGAGCGTCGACTACGAACTGCGGAACGGCGTAGCCCGTGGTGTGTCCGCGCAGTCCTTCGATGATTTCCAGGCCCTTGTCGATGCTGGTCCGCAAGTGTGCCGAACCCTGTATCGGGTCGCACTGATAGAGGTAATAGGGGCGGACGCGCATCATCAGGAGGCCGTGGACGAGTTTCTTCATCGTCTCCACGTCATCGTTGACGCCCTTGAGCAGCACGGTCTGGCTGCCCAGCGGAATGCCGGCATCGGCAAGACGTTCGCACGCCTGGCTCACTTCGCGCGTGATTTCCGCCGGGTGCATGAAGTGCACGCTGAGCCAGACTTTGTATTTGCGGAGTATCTTGGCGAGGTCGGGCGTAATGCGCTGCGGCAGTACGGCCGGTATCTTGCTGCCGATGCGCAGGAATTCCACGTGGGGGATATCGCGAAGGCGCGAGAGCAACCATTCCAACCGGCGATCGTCCATGCTGAGCGGATCGCCGCCGGAGAGCAGCACGTCGCGTATTTCGGGGTGCGCGGCGATGTATTCGATCGCTTTTTCGTGCTGAGCGGTGTTGAAATGGTATTCGCCGGTCTGGCCGACCAGGCGGGCGCGGGTGCAATAGCGGCAGTAGGTGGCGCAGAAGTTGGTGACCAGAAAGAGGACGCGGTCGGGATATCGATGGACCAAGCCATCGACCGGGCTGCTGTCATCCTCGGCCAGCGGGTCGGCGGCCTCACCGGGATTCATGGTGAGTTCGGAGGCGACCGGAATCATGGTGACGCGCAGCGCTTCGCGCGGGTTATCGCGGTCGCAGAGCGCGGCGTAGTAGGGCGTGATGCCGACGGGAAGGTGTCCGCCCAGGCGGCGCATGGCCTCACGTTCGTCTTCGGTGAGCACGAACATGCGTTCCAGCATGTCCAGGTTGCGAATGCGGTTGCGGAGCTGCCAGCGCCAATCGTTCCATTCGGCATTAATTGCTTCGGGAAAGTAGCGTTTGCGAAAACGCAGTACTTGCGGGCTGATGGACATCCGCAGGGGGCGGGCTTCCTCACGAGCCGACGGCACGGCGACCCGGCTCGATTTTCGGACGGGATTAGCGATACGTTTAGAGGGAGGTTCTTCGGTTTCGATTTCTCCACTGTTCAATACGACAAGCCTAAGAGAACTCTTACTAGGCCCGCCAGGCTCCGTTTCGGAGCCAAGACTGTGCACGTCCATACATGGGACTCACGTTTCACCGACGGAGCCGCGTCGGTGTGACTCATACGTCAGCACGCTGCCTACAGGCAGTCGCACATACGGCTCCACAAAACACTGCGCGCATAACATGCCAATTGGTTATTGTAGAGTCAACGAGAAAATCCACTCCAAGCATGTTTTTTTTAAAACATTTTTCTGCGCGACAAAGTTACCGGTACGACCTCCTTGAAGAATTCTCTCCCTGAGAATCTGTGAATTGTTTCGGCCGCTGAGGCGCGGCGAAACAAAATCATGCACGGTAATACGCTGTTCATCGATCACCTTGTCGTTCATCGTTGATCAATAAGACAGTCCATTTCGACGAAGGTGAACATATGGCTTGAAATCAGTTTGGAAGCTGCCCGCCAGAACCAACCCGACATAGAGGTTGTGGTCGCCGATGGTCAGGTGGTCGCGCAGTTCGCAGCCCAGTTGGACCGGGCAGGCGTGCAAAATCGGACCGAAGTCGCTGGGGGTGATCTGCAGTCCGGCAAACGCGTTTTCGTCGAGTGAGAAGCCGCGTCCGAAATGACGGAACATGTCGGCCGGCTCTTCTCCAATGATATTGAGCAGGAAGCGTCCGCCGGTTTGCAGGAGGGACTCCACGGGGCGACCGCGCTTCACGCAAAAGGAGACGGCTGGGGGATCGAAGGCGGCCTGCTGCACCCAGGAGAGCAGGACGCCGGTGGACTGGTCGCCGCGCGACAGGGTGAGGATGGAGCAGCCACTGGGGATTCTGCCCAGGGCGCTGCCGATCGCTTCAGGAGTCAATGTCCTCACGTCCATACTCATTACCCCAATCAATACGACTTACCATCGGCAAAGCGCCGGACTTTTCCGAAAATCTTTATTCAATAAATGCGATGAATTTGCACGGCGGGGCGCGGTTTGCTAGCATCGGGCGGCAAGCGAAACCAATGTCCCTCAGGTGTCCGATGGTGCGTGCCAAAGCCGAAGAACAAATCTCCGCATTCCTTGCCAACAAGCCGGGTGTGGTGGCCAACTTGAGCGCCGGGCTGGCGGATCATGGGGTCAGCATCAAGGCGATGACCGTGCTGGACACGGTGGATATCGGCACGGTGCGCATGGTGGTGGATAATGTGGAAGTGGCGAAGAAGGCGCTGAACGAGGTTGGGGCGGCTTACGTGAATGTCCCGGTGATCACCATTCCGATTCCGAATAAGAAGGGTGCTTTCGCCCGGATTGCCCGAACCTTGGCGGAGCATCAGATCAATATCGAGTATTTCTATGCGACGGCGGGCGTGGGGGCGGACACGACGCTGGGGGTATTTCGGGTGTCAGATCATAAGAAGGCGCTGGAAATCGACTTCGACGTATAACCGCGCGTTGAGTTCGCCATGAACGGCGTCTGCTGGTGTTTTCGCAGCCTCCTATCTTCAAATCGGCATCACGATGATCCCCGGTTAGATTTTGCAATGAAGAATGCACTGCCCGTGAAGGTTCATCCGCCGGGGTGGCGGAAACTGGTCGTGAATTGACGGTCCAGCGGGAAACGGCGTATGATTCCCGACCAATGGTCCGGTGTCGGTGAGGACACTGATTCCGGGGCGATTTGTCCGTGTTCCGACTGGTTTGGGGTAACGCAGCACCAGCTGGGCATCGGGATCCAATCAGCATAACAAAGCAGGAGACGGCGATGTCGTTTTTGTTCCCTGTGAATTATCAGCGAAGTGGTCTTGCACAGTTGACCGCGGTCATGGCGCTTGGAACGGCCCTCTGTTGCGGAGTTGTCGTCGCGCAGACTCCGCCGACGACACCCGCTCCGGCGGGCGATGCGGCCAAGCCGGCCGAGGCGACGAAGGTGGAAGTTCCGGCCGATGCCTCGGTGCAGGATTTGTTCACCGACTTCCTGCATTACGCGCGGCTGGGTCGGTTTACGACGGCCGATGCCTATGCGGTTGCGCTGCTGAATCATCCGAAGCTTGATCCGATTGCGGTGCACGAAGCGGCGATGAAGGATCGGAAGAGCGTCGAGACGCTGACGATCATCATTCGTAATTCTTCGATCGGCGAAAATGCGGTGAAAGTGCTCGACCTGGTGCATCAAGGTGAGAAGCTGAAGAACACAGATGCGGAGCAGATCCGGGCCAACATCACCGGCCTGGGTGGCGATCCGCAGCGCGAGTTTTACGCCACGCGTCATTTGCGCGATTCCGGAGAGTATGCGGTTCCGGCGATGATCGACACGCTGCTCGATCCGGCGCAGAAGGAACTGTGGCCGCGAGTGATAATTGCGATGGGCAAGTTGGGGCGCGAGGCGGTCAATCCGCTGGTGATGGCGCTCCACATGACCAACAATGACGTGCGAATCCACGTGATTCGTGCATTGGGTGAAATTGGTTATCCGCAGGCGGTTCCGTATCTCACGCGGCTTACGTTGGATGAAAAGACGACGCCCGAAACCAAGGACGCCGCGAATCAGGCGATTGCGCGCATTGCGACGGTGTCCGGGCGGAGTGTCAGTGGGTCGGGAGCGGAACAGTTCTACTGGCTGGCTGATCGGTACTTCAACGAGGACGATGGCGTTCGCGCCGATCCCCGTTTGGAAAATGCGAATGTCTGGTATTGGGATGACGCTTCGCAGAGTCTGCAGGCGAAGGTTGCCCTCACTCGAATCTTCGGGCCGGTGATGGCGATGCGCAGCGCGGAAGAGGCCTTGCTGATTGAGGCGGGTCACACGGACAGCGTGGCCATCTGGCTGGCGGCCAATATCCGGCGCGAAAGTCGATTGGGCCT
>CAZKIN010000204.1:0-1450 GCA_964552515.1 uncultured Phycisphaeraceae bacterium | reverse complement strand
CCGCAATTGGCCGCGGGAATTGGCTTGACCGGGGACGAGTATGCGGTGGTCGTCGAAGGCGATACGCAGGAATTGAATCGGGTGCTGGATGCGGTGCGCGGCGGTGGTCGCAAGACCATCGGCGAAAGCAGCTTTTATCGTGCGATGGAACGAGCACGGGCGGAAAGTCCGGCGGTTCATGCGTTTATCATTTCGACGGATGTTAGTGAACCGGATGTGAATAATGTGTTGGCGCAGCTCAGGGCTGAATTTTCTTACTCCCGAACGCCGGTGGTGCTGATGGTCAAACCGGGCGGCGACTTGACGGCGGAGACTATCGCCAAGGGCGATACCAACGTTGAAGTTGTTCCCAGCGGCGCGGATGGTTCAGACATCGAAGCGGCGCTGGAGCGTATACGGGGAAGGTCGGCCCAAGGCGCGGTCAGCGGTGAACTGGCCAAGGAATTGGCACTGGCTACGGTGTCGACATTGCGCAAGATTGCGGAAAATGGCCGTACACCGTTTGATGTAAATGGCGCGGAGCCGGCACTGATTGCGGCGCTCGGTTCCCCGGATGGCGTTCTGCAGGAAGCGGCAGCGGGCGTGCTGGCGCTGCTCAAGAGTGCAAAGGCGCAACAAGCGATCGCGGAGTTGGCACTGGATGGCGGACAGCCGGAAGGATTGCGGGTTGGTGTCTTTGGATCGCTCGCTGAGTCGGGCAAGATTCAGGGCAATCAATTGACCGAAGATCAATTCGCATCGCTACTCAAGGTGGCGCTGGAGGAGCAGAATCTGGTCATTCGTACAGCGGCCACCAGCGCGCTGGGGGCGCTGAATCCGAGCGGCGAAAAAGCGGCGGAAGTGCTGAAGGCGTACGCGACGCGGTAGCCTGTATTCCGGATGCGTATAAGGTCGACGACGGCTATTCGGCGGACGTGGGCCCGCGCAGGACGTCGCTGATTTCCACACCCAATTCGTTCGCAATCCTGGTGAGCGTGGAAAGCTGGCTGCGCTCCGGGCTCTTGAGGATGCGGCTTAGCTGCGACGGAGCCATCTTGAGGCGCTTGGCCAGCGCTGCCTGGTTTACGGATTGAATCTTCATATTGAGGCGCAAACGCTGTGCAATGTATTTCGCCCGAACGCCTTCCAGATCAGGCAAGGCGGCCGGTCCGGAAACGAGCGCTTTTGCGTAGGATTCTTTGACCCAATCGGGGGCGTCCGCCAGTTCCGAAGGCAGTACTTGTGATCCATCACGCGGCGGAGCAGTGTCCAGTCGTAAACCACGTTTCTGAAATTGAGAGGTCAACTCCGCAGAGAAAACAGCAAATGCCTTGGCGAATGCATTTGAGAATTCTTCGATGATGTTCGAAACGGACGAAGCATCTCCAGTTGAGTGACTATCTTTCGAAAGCGGTTCGCCGGACATCACTATCTCCCTGATTGCCATGACCATTGAGAATTGGACGGACCA
>CAZKIN010000203.1:0-6984 GCA_964552515.1 uncultured Phycisphaeraceae bacterium | reverse complement strand
CGGCACAACTCCCCAATGTCCCTGTTTTTTCAATGTGGGCCACCAAAGTCTCCACCGAATTGTTCGGTCCCAACAAGTGCGCCAGCTGCCCTGCTCAAAATGTCCCTTTGGGCGAAATTGCGCCCGGCGACTACATCCGCGTGGAAATCTTCGTCCGCGATTGGGACGCCGAACACAACCGGGGATTCTGCGAAGGAAATATTATTATTGATCCGACCAACCTCTGTACCAATATAGGGGGAAAATGCACTCAAAGCTGGTGCGGTGGCGTTCCGGCGGATTGCTCTTCCAATGCCGACTGCCCCGGAACGCAATGCGCCTATTCGAATTGCAACCCCTACCCCAAGGTCTCCGGTTACTCCGTGGAAGTCGCTGCTGCCTCGCTGATTTCCGGCCCAACTGGATCATTGGAATTAGCGCCAGTTGCCTGCACGGAAGAACAATGTGAGTTTGTTCCCGACGGCTTGTGTCCTTGCACACATTTCTATACTAGTTTCAGCGAGTGCACTTGTGCCGCTTCCTATTGTCAGTCCGATGGCTATTGTACTTCCGACGCCTCCGTTTTCATCGAAACTAATCGAATCGATTACATGTTGAATGGAATTGGGAGCTTTAGCATAGCTGCCAATCATCCCCTTGGACCTGAGTTCTTGGCATTTCCGTTTGACCCTGCCGAGCTCGGGGTGGCCGATGATGATTTGCCTCGTTACCTGGGAACCATGCTCCTTCAGGCCTCCGCTGACGCTTCCGGCACCTTCATCATAAGATTTGCGGCCCCTGAACTGAATCTTCTATGGATCGGATCTTACCTGTACGGCGACTATCAGAATCTCTACCTCAATTTCCCGGGTTACATCCCGCAGTGCACGGCGCTGACCAGTGCTGCTGCCATGATCGATGCCCGGCAGCCGCACGCCATCTCCCACTCCTTGCCCTCTCTCGCCTCAAAATCGTATGACCTCACCTTGAGCGAACCCTGCGACGTCGATAATCTTGATACCAATGCCTTTGATCTGTCACTGATCCCCACGGCTGTAATGCTGCCCCGGCTGATCCATCTCTCCGGAACCCGGCAGACGCCCACCCTGACACTCGACCGTCCCATCCCCATTCAGCACTGGCTTTGCTTTGCCCGCTCCGACGAAAGTTCAACTTGTATCGGCATCTTGCCTGGTGATGTAGACGGAAATGGCGTCGCAAATGTGGAAGATGTCGAGTTCTCGATCGCCACGTTGGACGCGAGTAGCGCGCATTCACTTTATTCCGTCGACACCGACCGCAGCGGCACCCATACCGCCGAAGATGCACTGCGCCTGATGGACTTGCTGAATGGTGCCGGCGCTTTTACTCCGTGGCTCAACGCACAAATTCCTGACCTCCCCACCAACCCCTGATCACCCACCAAATCCTTAAGACCGCAACGTCCAGCACTCCTTTCCCGATTGACGCATCATCTTCCGCCGTCATAATGCCGCCTGCGCGGTCGAGTGGCATGGCCAAGCGCAGCGACATCATACATTCCACGGACCCTGTCGCTGGCCGCCGCAATCTCAGCAATGGTGACAGATCAAAGACCCCGCGCAGCGTCGCCATGCTGTTCACTCTCACCAGACCAGGCAAAACGGGGATTCCAATTCCGCCCGCGTAATTTCCACCGGCTCGCCCAGCAGAACACACCGCAACTGCTTGTCGTTCCCGCGCAGCGCCTCCGCTAAATCCACCAGCAGCCCAAATCGCCGCGTGCAATCCGCATCATCATCCGGATTCGGAAAAAACTCGCGCGGCCAGAACACCAGTTCAACCAGCCGTCGCCATTCCTCGTCTGGCTCTATCATCAATTTGATGAAGTCCGCAGTCGGTAGAAACCCTTCGATTTGTGCAATGTTTTGCACGTCATTCGCGATGACCTCAAGGATTCCAGCGGAAGGAACGATAGGTTCTTTTGGAGCAAAATTGGCCATTACAAAGATCTGTGGATTCTCAACTCTCGAAACGAACGTCTGCAACACCCGTTCCATCTCTGACTGCGGCAAGTCCAGTATGACAATCTGCCCGACGCAGCCCTGAAGCGGAATGAGCAGTCCGCGCACCTCCGGCCACAAATCAATTGATCTCGCCTGCATGACTTGAGATTGGCCTGCACCAACCCGGAAAACTAGGTCAAACTGTACTGCACACGGCCGTGCAATTTAGAAAACGACACACCAGCACTACTTCACCCCCCCAAACCGTCGCTCCCGCCCCGCAAAATCCGCAATCGCCGTATTCAAATCCCGCTCACCAAAGTCCGGCCACAGCACCGCGCACACATAAATCTCCGCATAGCTGATTTGCCACAACAGAAAATTACTCACCCGCCGCTCATTCGCCGTGCGTATCAGCAGATCCGGATCCGGCAGGCCCGCCGTATACAGCGCCCCACTCACCGCCGCCTCATCAATCTCCTCCACCCGCCGCTTCCCTTCCTGCACGTCCCGCGCGATCTTCCGCACCCCGTCCACAATCTCATCGCGCGATCCATAATTCAGCGCCAGACACAGCTTCAACCCCGAATTCGCAGCACTCACCCGGATCGTCTCATCCATCTCCCGCAGCACCGGCTCCGGCAAACCCTCGCGCCGACCCACGTGCAGAAAACGCACGTTGTTCTCCATGATCGTCCGCCGCTCCGCGACGAGATACTCCACATAGAGCCCCATCAAAAAATCAACTTCTTCGCGCGGCCTCTTCCAGTTTTCCGTGCTGAAGCTGTACAGCGTGAGCGCCTCGATATGCAGCCGCGCGCAGTGCGTGACGATGCGGTTGACCGTTTTCGCCCCCTGCTCATGCCCGGCAATGCGCGGCAGACCCCGCTGCTTCGCCCACCGTCCGTTGCCGTCCATGATGATGGCGATATGCCGCGGCAGTCGCTCGCGCGGCAATCCCAATTCCAGAAGTGTATCCAGCGGCGGCTGGGTCATCATGCCGATGCTACCGCCGCCTTATTCGGAAGGCGAATCAGATCCGTCAGCCCCCCGCGCACCAGCACCTGCGCCCGGTCCGGCCCCACCCCCGCCAGCGTCACCGGCGCGCCGATCAGCGTTTCGATCCGATGCACATAGTGCTTCGTCGACGCGGGCAGATCATCAAACGTCCGCACCTCGCGCAGATTCTCGCTCCACCCCGGCACAAATTCGATCACCGGCTCGGCTCGCTCCAGCCGCCCCGCGTCCGACGGCATCGTGGTAAGTGTCACACCGTTGACACGATATGCCACGCAGATTCCCACCTCGTCAAAACCGCTCAGTGTGTCCAGGTGCATCAGCGCCACGTCCGTCGCCCCGCCCACGTGCACGCTGTATCGGCATGCCACCGCGTCAAACCACCCGCACCGCCGCGGCCGACCCGTCGTAGTGCCAAACTCGTGTCCCTGCACCCGGATGCGATCGCCCACCGCGTCCTTCAGCTCGCTCACAAACGGCCCCGACCCCACCCGCGTCGCATACGCCTTGATCGCCCCCACCAGCCGCGTCACCTTCGACGGCGGAACTCCCGCCCCCGGCCCGATCCCGTGCGGACCCGTGCTGCTCGACGTCACATATGGATAGGTCCCGTGATCCACATCCAGCAGCGTCCCGTTCGCCCCTTCAAACAGCACCCGTTTCCCGCGCTCCAGCGCATCATGCAGCAGCATCGTCGTATCCGCGATGAACGGCCGCAACCGGTCCTGCGCCCGCGCCAGTGTCTCCATCGTGGCATCAACGTCAAACGCCCCGGCCTCGCCGTAACACGCCGTCAGCATCTGCCGCCGTGCCGCCGCGATCTTCCTAACCCGTGCTGACAGTTCACTGTCATGCACCAGGTCCCCCACCCGCACTGCCGTGTTCCGCCGCATTTTGTCCGCATAGCACGGACCGATCCCCCGCGCCGTCGTGCCGATTTTCGACCCGTCGCTCGCCGCCTTCTCGCTCAGTTGATCTTCCAGTTGGTGATACGGCATGACCAGGTGCGCCCGCTCGCTGATGAACAGCCGACCCGCCACATCAATCCCCCGCGCGGCAAGCCCGTCAATTTCTTCCACCAGCTTGACCGGATCGACCACCACCCCCGGCCCGATCACCCCCATCGCCTTGGCATGCAGCACTCCCGTTGGCAGCAAATGGAGCGCGAACTTCTGCCCATCCACCCAGACCGTATGCCCGGCATTCGCCCCACCATTGAACCGCACCACCATGTCAAACGCCGGGCAAAGCAGATCAACGATCTTGCCCTTCCCCTCGTCGCCCCAGCCCAGGCCAAAAACACACGCATGTTGGTCCGAAATGCTTTTCATCACACCCTTGCCCGACGTGCCGAAACCGCCCGCAAAGTCCATAAAAAATGGGCCTCCAGCGGCCCGAAAATGCCATTCCCGATTGGCGGTCCAGACCTTACCACTCCACCCTTCCCATGTCAATTCACAGGCTATAGGCTATCCATAAAGACAATAACATTAAAAACTTGTATGGATAATCTAAATATCCAATAATTTAATTGACTACATGGCATGGCTAGATTAAAATTCGATATTCCGGACAGGACTGCTCCTGTTCCGGCGAATGGTAACCACTTACGGAGGATTCACCCACCATGGAAACCACGGCGCTCCGCACCTTTCTGGAGATCCCTTACGACCAGCTCGAGGAAATGAACCTGGAGGTCAAACGCCAGCGCCTCGAACGCGTTGACGCCGGCAAGGTCGAAGAGCAGCGCCGCAAATATCTGAACGACGAAAAACGCATCAAAGCGGTCACCGTTTGCTTCACCGACCTGGAAGGCCGCTTCCACATGCTCGACTATGACAAGAAATACCTGCTCAAATACGCCGACAACCTGACCTTCGACGGCTCATCCGTACGCGGCTTCTCGGAAATCAGCGAGTCCGATCTCAAGCTCGGCATCGACTGGCCGGCCTTCTACTGGCTTCCCGCCGACGTCTTCGGCCCCGGCAAGGTCATCGTTTTCGGTGAAGTCATGGCCCAGGACGGCACGCCCTATCCGGCCGCCTTCCGTTCGCGGCTCCGCTCGCACATGGACAAGATGCACCGCGACGCCGGTACTGTCATGCATGTGGCACCTGAAATCGAGGGCTTCCTTTTCAAGGGTGTCGACGCCGAGCGCACCTACCATGAATCCAACGCCTTCGAATTCATCTCCACCGGCGGCTACTACCACTCGCTCCCGCAGGACCCGCTCCGTCAGTTCATCGACCGCGCGGCCGAGGTGCAGCGCGCACTGGGCTTCGCCAACGAAAAGGACCACCCCGAAGTGGCCCCCTCGCAGTTTGAACTGAACTGGGGATTCACCGAGGCGATGATCGCCGCAGACCAGATCCAGCTCTACAAGCTCACCTGCCGCCAGATCGCGCGCAGCATGGGCCTTACCGCTTCGTTCCTGCCCAAGCCGGTCGCGGGCATCAACGGCAGCGGCATGCACTGCAACATGTCGCTCAGCAAGGGCGGCAAGAACACCTTCTACGATGCGAAGGGCCAGGATCGTCTCTCCACCTTCGCGTGGGACTTCATCGAGCGCACGCTGAACAATGCGACGGACCTCTGTCTCATTTTGAACCCGAGCGTCAACGCCTATCGCCGCCTCGATCCGCATTTCGAGGCGCCGAACCAGATCAAGTCGTCGGCCATCAACCGCGCCGCGATGATCCGCATCCCGCTCGGCAACGAACGCTCCGCGCGCATCGAATTCCGCAGCGTAGCGCCGGATGCCAATCCCTATCTGGCGTTCTATGCTTTGCTCCGCACCGGTCTCGAAGGCCCCCTGCCTGATCCCGCCGATGCCGAAGGCAAACGCGCCCGCACCCGATTCCTGCCGGACAACATCCACGACGCCATCCGGCAGTTCAAGGCCAGCAAGCTGATGATTGACATCATGGGTGAGGAATCACACGGGAAATTCGCGGAAATCAAGCAGCGCGCCGCCGACCGTTGCCCCAAGGAACTCGGCACCCGCGTCAAAGCCGGCGAGGTCATGTTCCATCACGAAGTGACCAACCAGCTTCTGTGGAATTCGTTTTAGCGAGCCGCAGGCTTTAGCCTGCGCGGTTCTTTGGCGGACCACCGGAATCGCATGCGTAAGCGCGTGGTCAGGCTGTACCATCAGAACCACAAGCGTAAGCGCGTGGTCACACCCGGCGTGCATCGAAAATACAACGGCCCGCGAGATCATCAACCTCGCGGGCCGTCGATGTTTACATCTTTGATTCGCGCGCTTACTTCGCCCGCATGTAGGTCACTTCCAGGCACTTGAACTCCTTGCCGTCCGGACCCTTCTCGTGCATTTCAAAAACCAGCTTGTTGTCGCCGTCAATCTTGAGTACCGACTTCGGCGCCTTCATCTGGCCGGTCATCGGGCACATGCCCTCTTCGGCCTGGAACGTGAACGTCTTGCCGCTGCCATCGGCCGTACCGTGGCTGATCATCGTTCCCGTGCTCATGTTGTCTATCCACGTGTTGACATACTTCTTCGTCATATTGTCATAGCCGTACATCGCAATGCCTTCAAACGGCGCGCCGCCCATCATGGCGTCGCTCGGGCTCGGATTGCCCTTCACTTCGCCCATCAGGAAACGGTTGCCCAGCGCCCACTTGAACTCCGCCTTGCCGGTCGACTCATCCCACGGAGCTTCCGGGGTCATGCGCCACTTCGTGACGTACGTCCACTTGCCCACCATCGGCGCCATTTTCGCATGTCCGTCCGCCGGAGTCGCCGCCTTCATCCATGATTCCATCTGCTTCGCCATTTCGGGGTCCATGGCTGCCGCCCCCTTGTCACCAGCCGCCGCCTTGGCGTCCGGCTTCTTGGCTTCCGGCTTCTTCGCATCCGGAGTCTGCGCAACCGCAGTCACCCCGAACGCACAACAAATGGCCAATGCCAATACCCAACCCAGATTCTTCATGTTTTCTCCCTTCGAATTGTTCCGACACTTCGCTGCGGCCACAGCCCCCAGCA
>CAZKIN010000202.1:0-7245 GCA_964552515.1 uncultured Phycisphaeraceae bacterium | reverse complement strand
CTAATAAGCCCGGAGTACCCGCGCATCGTGGTAGTAATACCGCAGGATGTCCGCGGCCGACTTGCCCGCCAGCGCCTGCCCCTGCATGCCCCACTGACATAAGCCCAGCGCGTGTCCGTATCCGCGCCCGCCCTCGAAGTGCACCTGCTTGTCGACGACGCGCAGATCGAAGTGCACGCTCTTGATCGTCGTCGCGCCGAGTGCCAGTCGAAAATTCTCCCCGGCAACTTCGTAGGTCGCGCCGGAGGCTGACGTCATGCGCAACCGCTGCACGTGCCCCGTCGCGGCGCGATCCACGACTGCCACATTCGCCAGAGGCCACACTTGGTGCATCGCCGGAAAGCGCACGGACAAGCGCTCCCACACCGTGCCGATCGGCAGACTCACCGGCCCCCAGCGATAACTGTCTCCCGGCGCAATGCGGCAATAGTCGCAGGGCACGCCGCCCGCCAGCGGCGCAATGTCATCCGCGGGACTGAAGATCGATGCCGATTGCGTCATGCCGCCGCACGCGGCACTGTAGTAGGTTGGTATGATCCGTTCGCCCTTCCCATCGTTCCAGGCACAGACCAATCCCGCGGTATATCGCGTTGCCGCCGCCGCACGCCGACCAATATCGCGCCGCTGCACGCCTTTATAAACCTGCGAACCCTGGGTACTGCTCACATCGTGGGCGAGATGGCCGCGCCGCATCATTTGATCCAGTGCGAATGTCCGCGCGACAATTGCCTGCCCGCGCAGCGCTTCCGTGGCAAACGTCGGCCAGACTTCCAGCGCGGTGACGCACGCGACATAGCGCTCCAGATCGACATGATTCACAACCGAGAATAAACCGTCATCCACCGCAGCGAGCCGCAACTCGCCGGGATACTCCAGCGCATCGCTCCATTCTCCGTCCCGCAGAAACGCGACTTCCATCGTACCGTGCTGCGCCGGCGACACTGTTATGACATCGTTGACCACGACCGCCGATTGTGCGGGCAGATCGGCGGCGGCCGCGCTGCCGACCAGCGTTCGCCAGTCGTTGACGGCGATGCGCTCCAGCACTTCGCCGTCGGGACCGCGAACCTCCAGCGGCGTTTCACTCTTAACCTGGATACCCTGGGCACGGGAATTGAGCAGAACGCGAATCGGCCGGACGGACAATTCCTCTGGAGTGATGAGACTGAGGGTGGGATCGGGCTGCGCCTGGGCGCCGATCAGCCAGGCCCAGCCGAGCGCGGCCATTCCCAGCGTCGCCCAGCGACCACCCACGAAAAGCCACGTCATGGCATTGACCCGCAAGGACATTTCGCCGACCCGCCGCACCGCGGCCGACAAGGCGTTGCATCCGTCGCTTGCTCAGAACGGATATCACCCAGCGCCGACGAACAGCCATTTCTTCTGACCGCCTGCGTCGGCTGCCCCCGGCGGTTAGCGCAGTGAAAGTCCGAACAACTGGAGCTGCCGCTTGATTTCCTGCAGCGACGTCTGGCCGAAATTCTTGATCGCCAGCAACTCACTCTCGCTCCGCATCGCCAGTTCACCCAGGGTCGAAACGCCGAGCCATTGCAGGCACTTCCGCGCGCGCACGGACAATTCCATTTCGGAAACCGGCTTGTTGAGGTTCGCCGCGCCATCACCCGACGGCTGCAGCGATACCGAACGCAGCGGCTTTTCCGGCGGCGGCTGGATCATCATGCCCAGCCGCAGGTTCTTCGCGGTGAGCAGGATCTTAAGTTCATTCAGCGAGGTTTCGCCGAAGTTCTTGTAGGACAACAGTTCCGCTTCCGACACCTTGAGCAGATCGCCCAGCGTATGCAGGTTCATCTGTTTCAGGCAGTTGCGGCTCCGCACGCTCAGTTCAAAATCGGTGATCGGCGTGTCCAGCATCGCCGTCTGCTGGTCGCGGTCCTTCAGCGACCGCTCGTCGTACTTCATGTGATATGAATTTTCGATCGACTCCAGCAGGCTCCGCGCCCGCACATGGTTCGGGTAATCGTTGATCACCCGGCGCACCAGTTGCTCGGCCATCGAAAGCCGGCCGCGATCTTCATACAACACCGCCAGATTCAGCATCGCGTTGGCATGTGGACGACCGCCCGACGCACAGACCTCATACAGCGAAATCGCGAGGTCGTCGTCACCCGCCTGATCCGCCAGACGGGCCAGGTGGAACGTCGCGTCCATGTGCTCCGGATGGTCCTGTATCAGGCGCTGGTACGATTCGACCGCATCATCGCGATCGAAATTCATTTCTTTGATGTAGCCCTCTATGAAACGAAGTTCCGCCTTGTTGTCTTCGTTCTCCCGGACCTCCTTGAGCGCCTTGCGCGCTTCGTCCAAACGACCCTTCCGCACCTGTTCCGCGATCGCTTCGAGTTGTTGCATAGAACTTGCGTTCTTCCTATCAAGTGTCCCACTCATGATGGCTGGAGGCGACCGCGCGATCGCCCCGCCCGTTGCATGAATCGGCGAAAGCCGACGAGGATTCCCCGCTGCGGCCGGTCAAGCCCGATCCGCAGGTAGGAACCTTGCATTGTAAGGCGTGTGGGTTGAGAACGCAACAAGGCCGCTTCCCGGGTTTGACGACGAGGTTTCGCTTATTTTAGCTGACGATTCGCCCGACATTCTACTTTCAAGGGTTTGACGAGGCTGCCGTTCTTGCGCCCGATCAGGGCAATCCAAAACCCGGCTGGAGGCTAGAAAAATCCAACAGGTCCACCGCACCGTCCACATTCAGATCGAAGCATTCGCACTGGGTGATTCCGATGGAAACTGCCGGGCCCTCCAGACAATCCGTAAAGAACGCATGGTCATCCAGGTCGACGTCGCTATCCATATTACAATCACCCGGACTGGCGGGCAAAAAATCCGTGAGAACGATTTGTGTCGGGTCAAACGCGCTGCCCACCCCATAGTGTATCAGGAACGAACCGGTCCCGTCCGAAGTTGTCAGCCGTTGACCGTTGGCCACATTCACAAACATTCCGAAGATGCCGCTTGCGGCCTCAAGGATGACAAAGGAGTCGTCGGCGGAGGGAACAAGGCCATCAATCAATTTCAGTTGCAAATTTCCATCCAATAAGGCGCTGCCTGTAATTTCCACCATGTCAAACGTCGTAACGGGAGTTAAGCCGCCGATCTCAATCTCCAGGCTTCCTCCCGCCATTTGGGTATAGTTGCCGACGATTGTCGTCAGTCCCGCCGAACTTCCGGGTGCCAGAATACCACCGAGATTGACGAGGTTGTCGCCAAAGAGGCCGACGTGAAGGGTTCCCGAGGTCCAGTTAAACCCGCCGCCGCCCGAAAAGTTGATTCCCGCCGTTCGCAACTTCCCGCCTTCCAGCGTCAACAGGCCACCCGCCACCGTAACCGCCCCGGATAACGAGATGGAGCCGGTCAGGCTCATGGTACCATTGCCGCTCTTGGTAAAGTTTCCGACCCCGGTCATGCTTCCGGAGTAGGTGGTGTTGGTGTGATTGAATCCGACGGCGATGTTTTGCGCGAGGTCAATACTTCCTGCACCAGCCAGACTGCCGAGAGATTCCGCATCACCCGTGATTCCCAAAGTCGCCCCTGATTCGACGGTCACCGCGTGGATGTTCGTAAGATTATCGCCCAGACCAAGTTCGAGTGTGCCTGCGGCCACAGTGACCGTACCGCCGAAAGTGTTGACACCCGAAAGGATCATGGTTCCAGAACCATATTTGGCGAGATTTCCGGTACCGATGATCTGACCGGAGAACGTAGTACTCGAGTTATCAAATCCAACGCCGACGGCCTGTTTGATACCCAAAGTGCCCGCACCGGAAAGAGAGCCAAAGTTCTCCGGGTCACTGTCCACAGACAGAGTGGCGTTGGATTGAATGGAGACGGCGTGTTGATCGGTCAGGT
This sequence comes from uncultured Phycisphaeraceae bacterium, assembly GCA_964552515.1. Taxonomy (GTDB): domain Bacteria; phylum Planctomycetota; class Phycisphaerae; order UBA1845; family UBA1845; genus JACQXM01. Next base: position 3,369 of record CAZKIN010000202.1, on the reverse strand, counting down.
TGTCTCCCAGTCCGAGCACGAGCGTTCCCGCGGCAACGTCCACGACGCCGGTGAAGGTATTCGCGCCGGATAACGTCATGGTCCCGTTCCCCGATTTGGTGAAACCTCCGTTACCGCTGATCACCCCCGCAAATGTTGAATCGGTGTTGTTGGACCCGACACCGATATTCTGGCTTTGGAGCAGCACGCTGCTTCCCGCCACACCGGCAAGAGAGCCGAACCCTTCACCGTCTCCTCCGATGCGCAAAGTCGCCCCGCTGGCGACACTCACCGGAGAAAGATGGCTGAGCGAATCGTCTACCCCAACTTGTAGACTTCCCGCGCTAACGACCACTGCACCAAAAAAATTACTGTTGTTTCCGCTGAGTACAAGGTTTAGGAGGCCGGACTTGGTAAACGTCCCGTTGCTCGAACCAATCAGTGCGCCCGAAAAGGTACTGGCCTGACTACTCGACAATACTTCCAGGGTGCCCGAACCGATGTTGACAGTGCCCGACCCACTGAGCAGGCCGATGTCTTCGCCCGTATGGTTGAGGTCGAACGTGGCTCCAGCCGAAACCGAAATCCTTGTCGAAGCGCTGATCGCATCGCTGTTTCCAATTCGGAGGATGCCGGAGGAAATGTTGATATTACCATTGTGGCCCGAGCCGCTGCCCCCCAGGAAGATCACGCGCGACGCCGACCCCGCGACGATAGTCAGCGTGTAGACCCCGGAACGGGCCCCGTTGATCGTGAGGTCGCCGCTGTCCGCATACCAAGTCTGAGAGTCTCCCAATGTTATGGCGTGGTTGATTGTCTGGTTGACCTCTGAGGTATTGTAAATGCCTCCCGAACCAATGGTCAGCGTGCTGCCATTGCTGCTGTTCAGGGTGAACGATTGGTCGGTGCCGGCGATGTCGTCGGCAAATCCAAGCTGATGGATGACCCAATCAGCGTTCAGGTCGGCCTGTGTACGCAACGCAACCGGATAGAACAAAACATACGTCGAATCAAGGTCGTTAATCGGCGCACTGACCGATTCCCAATTGAACGGGTTACTCCAGTTGTCGGTGGCACCGGCGCCGGTCCAGAAGAAATCGGCGGCGTTGGCAGAGGCGGGTGCCAGGATCGCCAGAATGATTACGACGATAGCGGACCAAAGTAACGCAAACGTTCTGTTGTAATTGCGCATGAGTCCTATTCTTCCTCCCCCGGTCACGAAGCCTTACACCACCTGCCAAAGACACACTTCCCTCACCCTGCTCGCCTCCAGACCGTGGGTGTTATACTAGCCAAAGCGTCCGCAAAACACGAAGGAATTCCGTCGTTTCGGCGGCGTTCGTTGTCAATTCTCAATCGTCCCATGGACCTGGAAAGTGTGCATTTCGCTGGGCGTCCATGGATGGGCAGCTTGATACAAAACCACCCGAGTTTTGACGCCGGAATCCTCGACCGACTGAACGGCTGATGTACCCCGCCATCGATTTTCAAGCGGAGCGGCACCGTCGACCAATATCCTAAATGTCGATAAGAAGAACGGCTGGCGGCAGGAACTAGTACAGTAGCCTGCTAAAATGAAAAGCAGGCCGATGTGCCGCCGGCGATCGTGCGTAATAACCGATGAAAACAACTGACTCACTAACTTGCACCGCAGCCACGAAACCCAGGCGTACGAAGTCCCTCGCGCTCCCGGTCATCGCTACTCATACCGGTCCCGTCCGACCCTCCCGTATGGGACCCCGCCGCGCCGCTGTCCTCATCGCCGTACACATATTGATGATCGCCCACTTCTGCCAGTGGCTCATCACCGGGCGCACGATCTCGCCCATCGAACCCTCCGAGTCGATGTACACCCTCAACCACGGCCACCTCAATGCCGGCTTCCTTTTCTTCGCCGCCGCCATCGCCGCCACCGCCCTCCTCGGACGCTTCGTCTGCGGCTGGGGCTGCCACTTCATCGCCTACCAGGATCTCTGCGCCTGGATGCTCAAAAAAGTAGGCATCAAACCCAAACCCTTTCGATCGCGACTGCTCATTCTCGCACCGCTCGCCCTCGCCCTGTATATGTTCGTCTGGCCCAGCGTTTACCGACTCGTCACCGGCACACCTTTTCCGACCATTTCCAACCACATTGTTACCAAGGAATTCTGGGCGACATTCCCCGGCCCGATCATCGCCATATTGACCGTCCTCCTCGCCGGAATGGCTATTGTCTACTTCCTCGGCGCAAAGGGCTTCTGTACCTACGCCTGCCCCTATGGCGGATTCTTCGGCGTCGTCGACCGCGTCGCCCCCGGTCGAATTCGCGTCACCGATGCGTGCGAACACTGCGGCCACTGCACGGCCGTCTGCACGTCCAACGTGCGCGTGCATGAGGAAGTTGCGCTCTACGGCATGGTGGTCGACCCCGGCTGCATGAAATGCATGGACTGCGTCAGCGTCTGCCCGAACGATGCGCTCTACTTTGGATTCACCGCTACGCGCACCCCGCCCGCTGCCGACGTCGCCCCGCCGCAGCGAAAACCCACGCCCTACGATTTCACCCTGCGCGCGGAACTGCTCATGCTCGCCGTCGGACTCGGCGCACTGCTCGCCCTGCGCGGCCTGTATGACCAGATTCCACTGCTGATGGCCATGGGCCTCGCGGCAATCACCGGATTTCTTGCGGTGAAAACAGTGAATCTGGTTAGCCACGCCAACGTGCGTCTCCAGAACCTGCAACTGAAACGCGGCGGTACTTGGACCTGGACCGGCCGCACCTTCGCCGCGTTCGCAGCGCTGTGGTTGCTCTTCGTCATGCACAGCGGCTTCGTGCAATTTGCCGTTTGGCGCGGCTCGCATTTGACCCGCAACCTGCAATTGGGTGATGACATCTGGCAATCCGGTACCCATTGGTGGGACCGTGCCGATGTGTCACAGCGTGGCACGCACGCCGCGGCTCAAAACTGGCTGCGCCGCGCCGACCGTTATGGTTTTTCCACCACGGAGGCATTGACCAACCTCTCGTGGCTGGCGGTTGCAAAAGGGGAATTGCCCGATGCCGCGGCGCACATCGGGCGGATTGTGCAGCGCATACCCGAGCGGCCGGAAGCGTGGCGTGCCCTGGCCGCTGTATATGTGAAAGCCGGCCGGCCGGAAGAAGCCGAACGCGCCTACCGCCAATCACTCGTGGTCGATGCGCGGTTTGACCTCTCGCGTATCGAACTTGCCACGCTGCTCACCGGACAAGGCCGCACCGCGGAAGCGGTCATACTATACGAAGATGCCATCAAGGTGACACCGGCCGATCCGGCGTGGTCATTGCGCCTGGCGCGGACGCACATCGAAAGCGGGCATCCCGGCGCGGCCGAACCGGTTCTTGCCGCCGCGCTCGGACAAAACCCGGACGAC
>CAZKIN010000201.1:5433-7266 GCA_964552515.1 uncultured Phycisphaeraceae bacterium | reverse complement strand
AGGTTCAGGGCGCGGCCGATTCAGAAAAGAACGCAGCCAACTCATCGACCACCGCATCCGGATTCTCGACCATCGACAGGTGACCCACATTCGGCAAAACGACCAGCCGCGCCTGCGTAATTCTCTCCGCCAGTCGCTCCCCGACGGATAGCGGCACGAAGGTGTCGCCCTCGCCCCAGATCAGCAGCACCCGGCGCTCAGAGAGTGTCAATTGCCTGTCCGTTAAGGCCCGATTGTTAGCGGCCGTCAAACCCGCCAGCGCATCGCCAAATCCCTCGACGCGCAACCGCTTCAAATATTCATTGGCGACCTCGGCCGTAATCAAGGCATCATCCACCACCGCCGAACGCAACGCATCGCGAATCGGACCCGGCTTCAGCACGAACGTTTCCACATACCACAGGATGATCGGCGAAAAGAGTCTGGTCAGCGCTTGGCCGGGGTTACTGCCACCCGGCGGCGCGGCGGCCAATAGCGCCAGCGAACGCACGCGCTGCGGATGGTTAACCGTAAGCGTGAGCGCGACGCCGCCGCCATACGAATGACCGACAACATGTGCCGATGGCAGGTTCAGCGCGTCCATGACGCCAAGGATAAGGTCGGTTTGTCCGGTATGGGTATACGCGGCGCGGTCACGCGGTCGCTCGGTATAACCAAAGCCGTTCAGGTCAATCGCAATGACCTCAAAACGCTCGGCCAGTCGCGGCATGACCTCGCGCCAGCAATAGGTGGAGCCGCCGAAACCGTGCAGCAGCAGTACCGGCTCACCGCGGCCCGCGCGTTGAACGTGTACCGATTGCCCATCGACTTGCAGAAGCTCATCGCCCGGCACCGATTCACGAATTTGCGCATAGGGCGTCAGCGCGGAACAGCCGACCAGCAGGACCGACAGCGTCAGAAAAGAAAATCGGATCATTCCCGTATGGTAGAGGCGGGAGAATCGGGGGAACAGCTTCGGACATATTTCGCCTAAATGTTGGCCGCACAATGACTTACCGAAGATTCAATACTCTTCTTGACATTCCATTGCGTGTTAGGTATAAGTTAAATAGCGGTTGAGGCCTTGCCGTGGCGGGCGGCCCATCGCCTTTCGTGGCGATGCAGCAGCGTAGATGGTGGGTGCTCTGCACCCACCATCAATCTTCGGCGGTGGGGGAGTCGATTTTGATGACGCGACTGGAAATCTGATTCTTCTCTGTGTGCTCAGTGCCTCTGTGGCGCATTCTACTTGTGCGCAGATGCCGCGCAAAGAAATGGGTGACACCAATGTGGCACACTCAAAAAAAATAGCAAAACAAAGCCAAAGATAGGGAAGCTTAAAAGCGTGGCAGCGGGATGTTCAATACGACTTACCCTGTGCCGTTCCTCGCATCAGAAGAACACCTTGGCGAGCTTGAGGACGCCCTGCTTCCACGGCACGCGGTGTGACACGCCGCTGGCATTCTCAAAGCGCGCCAGGTTGGCGATGTACCACTCGTAGTTGCGCACCAGCGCCTGCTTGTTGGAGAATTTTGGGTTGTAGCCCAGAACCTTTTCGGCCTTCTCGATCGACACAAAGGAATCCTCGGCCGCCGTTTCGTACACCCACTTGTACAGCGGCGAAAGCTTCAATAGTTCCAGGAAGCGCAGCGTCCAGATCATCGGCGCGGCCGGAAAGCCCCTGATCTTCTTGCCGAAGCCCGCGCGGTCCAGCACCGCCTGGTAATCTTCGCGCATGGTGGTGAACTCCCGCGCGCCGATGTTGAACACATCGTTCACCTTCTCGGCGGGCAGGGTGGCCGCGAGGTAGATCGCCTGGCACAGGTCTTCCACATCCAGCAGTTGATAGCGGTT
>CAZKIN010000201.1:0-5333 GCA_964552515.1 uncultured Phycisphaeraceae bacterium | reverse complement strand
CCGCGAGGTAGATCGCCTGGCACAGGTCTTCCACATCCAGCAGTTGATAGCGGTTTCGTCCGCTGCCGATCATCGGAAAGCCCTTGCCGTCCTTCGCCCAGTCATAGAGCAGCGCAAAGACGCCGAGTCGCTCCGGCCCAATGAACGACTTGGGACGGATAATCGGCACGCACAGCCCCTTCTTACGAAACTCAATGCACACCGCTTCCGCTTCGACCTTCGCAATTCCGTAAGGCCCGACGCCGTGCAGTTTGTCGGTTTCGAGCAGCGGGTGATGATCCGGAATGCCGTAGACCGCCGTCGACGAAATGTGAATGGCGCGTGACACCTTGTGCTCGAGCGCCGATTGCAACACATTCCGCGTGCCGTCGAGGTCGGTGGTGCGAATATCTTCCGGCGAATAGAGCGGCAGCGCCGCCGCAGTATGGATGACAATATCAATACCCTGCATCGCGCGATCGACGGCCGCGCGGTCGCGAATATCGCCGCGTACTTCGGTAATGCGGTCTTTGCAGTCCTCGTAGTCGAACGGCGCGAAGTCGAGCGACGTGACCGCATGCCCGCGCTCAAGCAGGTAGCGAACCAGGTTGATGCCGAGGAACCCGGCGCCGCCGGTGATGAGGAAACGCCTACCGCCGCCGGGCGTCCCCGCGACGTTGCCCGAACTCTGAGACTTTGGTTTCGAATCAACGGCCATGCGGCTCATGCTCCCTAAAAATAACGTCTCCACCCTTCCATTGCGGCACCTCGGGCAGTGGGCGGGCATGGTACGCGAACACCGCCAGCGGAACGAGGGCTCGCCCGAAAAAACCACCTGCCGCCATTAGCAAATCAGCCATTTCGTGCTATCATGTCGCAGCGTCGTCACCCCCGACGCTCACAATCATGTATCGGCCAGGGGGGATGGGCCGGCGTAATTCGAGCACCCGCTCGACAAGGAGGCCCCAATGCCCAACGGAAACAGCAAAGCCAAGTGGACCAAGAAGGAACTGCTATCCCGTCCGGTGAGGCACGTGGACATCACGCGCTTTGACGGCCGCGAGATCATCGACAGCTACCGCGACATGGCCTACAGCGCCCGCACGCTGGCCCAGGCGGCGGACATCTATTCGATGATGCTCAAGGACCGCAACTGCGCGGTCATTTTGACGCTCGCCGGTTCGCTGATCAGCGCAGGATTGAAGAAGGCCATCGTTACGCTGATCGAAAACAACATGGTGGATGCTATCGTCTCCACCGGCGCGAACATCGTCGATCAGGACTTTTTCGAGGGTCTGGGTTTTCAGCATTACATCGCGCCCGGTTCGCCGGAAGCGCCGCCGGTCGATGATCTGACGCTTCGCGAATTGATGATCGATCGCATTTACGACACTTACATCGATGAGGACGACCTGCGGAAGTGCGACGATACCACCAAGCGCATATTCGATGAGTTCGAACCGGGTGCCTACAGCAGCCGTGAACTGGTCGCGGCGATGGGTGCCTATCTCGCCAAGCGGCATCCGAAGAACGAGTCGATCGTGAAGAGCTGTTACCTCAAGCGCGTGCCGGTGTTTGTGCCGGCGTTCAGCGACTGCTCCGCCGGCTTCGGCATCGTGCTGCACCAAGTGGAACGAAGCGAACAGGGCGAAGCGCATGTATCGTTTGACAGCGGCAAGGACTTCCGCGAACTGACCGACATCAAGCTCGCCGCCAAGGATTCGGGCCTGCTCATGCTCGGCGGCGGCGTGCCGAAAAACTTCGCACAGGATATCGTCGTGGCGGCCGAACTGCTCAATGAACGCAAGGGCGGCTCGGCGCGCGGCGACATCGGCATGCACAAATATGCCATTCAAATGACTGTCGCCGACTCGCGTGACGGCGCACTGTCCGGCAGCACACTTCGTGAGGCCTGCTCCTGGGGCAAGGTTGACGTGGTGCACGAGCAGATGGTCTTCGGCGAAATTTCGGCATTGTTTCCCATTCTCGCGTCCGACGCGTTCCACCGCGGCAACTGGAAGAAGCGCAAGGGTTTCAAGTTCGCGGATTTGTTTGAGAAGTCGCCGAGTCGGCGGGCGACGGTGCGGGTGTAATTCACTCCGCAATCGGGCGTCGTCATTAGTGAGTTGCGTCCATGACCTTCATTAGACGCAGGTCAGTTCCCCTAATGGCCTGTGCGCTGGCGTTCTGCGCGCTGCGCGGTTTGGCCTTCGCGGAAGAAATCAAAATACCACAGCCGCAGGAGGCGACACTTTCGGCGGACGAGATCATTGCGCGCATGGTGAACGTGTACGAAACGTGTCAGTCGTATCAAGCCGACGGTTTGGTGGAATGGACCGTTTCAAATCAGACGTACCTGACTCCATTTTCCATTTCTTTTGTCCGACCCAATCTGTTTCGGTTTGAGTACGAGAACGACCATCGCCCGCACTTGGGTGGCCGAAAGTTCCAGTATGTCCTATGGTGGGACGGGCAGCGCATCCAAGGCTGGTCAACGACGACGCCGCAAGTTCAGGAGTTTGATTCGCTCGGGGCTTCGCCGGAAACGTCTTCATTTGGTTCGGCCGACCGAATTGTGCGCTTATTGATGCGCAAGAATCCCCGGGTCAGTGCCGCGATGTATTACCCGAATACCAAGTTGCTCGGCGAAGAACCGGTCAATGGCGTTCCATGTTACCACATCGAATACTGGCAATCGGGCACCCATACGATCTGGGTGGATAAGGAGCGCTTCCTTATACTCAAGGTGATGCGCAGGCAGACGGGCGATCATAAGTCTACGACGGTTACGACTTATAATCCGCTGATCGATATGGAAATCGACCCTGCGACCTTCACGTTTGTACCGCCGGCCTTTGAGGCAGCAGTAGTCTCGCAGCAACCATCGCCTTGGTACGTCCGCCTCGCCCGAAAACTGTTCGGACCTTGACCTTACTTGTTGAACAAAGGCCGTTTCCGTGCCTTTCGGCTGCGTTTCGCATTCCAGGCCCCGCAGCAGTTTTCCTTGCAGTTTTTGCGCGTTATCGCTACTCTGGAAGGGACTGTAAGCCGGTAGATGCAGGTACGGCGCCATGTGAATTTCACAGATGTGCCGTGCAGGTAGGGGAGGGAGTTCATGCCGCGTACCGTTTGCGCTTTCGCGTTTTATTGGGTATGCGCGGTTAGTGTGCTTCCGGCGCATTCCTGGGCAGCGGAAGATCACGCCGCGGTTAACTCTGCTCCGGTTCCCGCCATCATCGAGTTCGCATCAACGGAAGGTGCCATCTCCTTTGACTTCGACCTTGCGGTGCTTGACGAACTGGGCTGGAGCCTGGCCGTACGCAGTGCGCTGGAAGAGTCGTCCGATGTTCGCCGTGCGGCCTTCACGCTGAATGAAAACGGATCAATGCAAGTCGATCGCCACCAACCCGCCATGCCGATAGCGCTCGAACTGCGCACCGGCGGTGGTTTGCTCATCTCGAAGAATGGTCAGCGTTACACGGTTCTGACCGATCTGACCTTGCGAAAGTCGGAGGAAGCGGGCTGGCTGATTTTCAGTGCGCCCGGCGTCGCCAACGAGGAAATGGCCGTCTTCCAATTGGCCGACTTGATGATTGACTTCCTGCCCGCCGTGGGAAAGCTGCGCCTCGCGGGACAACTCAGTGTCACTGCCGCTTGGGCGCGCGAACTGGGCAGGCCGAACCTCGCCGGTCGGGCAATCGGCGTACTGACTTTGGAAGCATCGTTGCAGAAGGCCGATGCGATGGATGCTGGCGGCGCGGATGAAGACGATGGCACATCAGCCGCCCTTTCCGCCACCGCCGGTCCGGATGTGATCGTCGGCGAACTGCACGATGTGTCCAGCTATGGCACCCTCGGGTTTTCCGGCATCTATGCCTTCGCCGTGGGCACCATTTCCTGCAATCAAGGTGACACGCCGGTGTCATGGTTCGCTAACACCAATCAGCATCCGGTCATCGGTCAGAACATGTTCCGTTGGAAGAACGGCCGGTTCGAACAGATCGGCATGAGCTGGCTGAAGCACGGTTTTCTGGCGGTGCGCGGCAACACCTGCCAGTTCGGTTGCACACCTCCGCCGCTCGATGGTCAGCAACTCGGCGTAGGTTGTTCCGATCCTTATTCCGCCGGATTGAATGGTCAGCAGTCCAACCTCGGACCGCGTTCGCAGGTGAATCCCAATACCGGTTCTTATCCTTATCCATACTCCGCACCCGGCTATGCGCAGACGATCGGTCGCCGTTTGCAGGTTTACGAGGACGACCTCGACCCGGCGCTGAACGCCGGCGCGCTCTATTTTGTCGAAGGTCATTATGTCACCGCTGATGATGCGCTGGCGGGCAATCAGAACAACAACGCTTCCTATCGCCGCGCAACGATCACGGCTTCGCTCAACCATTACGAGCTCGGCCTCTCCGGCATCACCACCCGCCGCAGCCCTGCAATCAAGGCGTGGCAGGACTACGATCCGACCGTCGTCGAGACGGATATCGAAGTGCCGAGCGAGGGACTGTTCATAGTCGCGGCGAAGGTTACGGATGTCGGCAACGGTTTTTGGCGTTATGAGTACGCGGTGCAGAACTTAAGCAGCGACCGCGCCGCCCAGGCCTTCAGCGTGCCGATCGATCCCGGCGCCACCGTTTTCAACGTCGGATTTCATGACGTGGATTACCACAGCGGTGAGCCCTACGCCGCGACGGACTGGTCATTCAATCAATCAAGCTCGAACGCTTCCTGGTCTACGGAAACCCACTCTTCTAATGCCAATGCCAATGCCCTGCGCTGGGGTACGCTGTATAACTTCCGGATGGACGTGAACCGCCCGCCGTCCTCGCTGCCCGCCACCATCACGCTGTTCAAGCCGGGTTCGCCGAATAGTGTCACCGGGTTGACGCTGGTACCCGCCACACCCCCGCCGCAATGCGGCAACCGTTCCATCGAATCAGGAGAGCAGTGCGATCCGCCCGATGGCGTACTGTGCGATTCCGGGTGCCAGACAATTGTCAACAATGCCTACCGCGGTGGGCTCTTGTGGGACAAGTGGTGGTCGGTGTCCGGTGCGGCCACACCGACGGGCGATCATCCGCTCTATCCGCCGGTAGGTCAGCAGTCGGGCAGTGCCACCTTCCGCTGCGTGGAATGCCACGGTTGGGATTACGACGGCGCGGCCGGTGCTTACGGTTCCGGGCCGCACTTCACGGGAATCCCCGGTGTTCGTGGCAGTGCCATGTCGCCGCTCAACATGTTCAACCTCATCAAGCAAAGCAACGTGACCAATGGTCACGGCTTTGGGACGCTCGGACTCGCCGACCAGGACATTCGCGATCTGGTGCAGTTCATTCGCGATCTGACCATCG
>CAZKIN010000200.1:0-7289 GCA_964552515.1 uncultured Phycisphaeraceae bacterium | reverse complement strand
ACCGCGAACCTAACTATACCGTTACTGTCAAGGTGTTTTTCAACAGGCTGCTAGCTCTTGGTAACACTGGTTAGCGCTGGCGGACGCGGGGTCATCTCTTCCAGGGCTGCCGTGAAGGAACTCATGTCCTTTAGGACATCGCCTACGAGACAATCGATGAGGGCGCGGCGTTGCTCGGGAAACCGCCTTACAAATTCGCCAAAACCGAAACTCGGATCGTAGAAGGCGTGGATCAAGCTTCGGACGACATCAACTCCCGCCATTAGTCGTGGCTCGAAAGCGCCGAGTCGTGCGGCGCTTACGTCGTTTGCCGCGACGGCCCGGGAAATGGCCTCGGCCGCCAACTCCGCCGAAGCCAGCGCGAGAAACAGTCCCGAGGAATAAATGGGGTCAAGGAACGCCCGCGCGTCGCCGATGGCGATCCAGCCGTGGCCGGAGGTCCGTCGATTGAAATATGCAAGCTCCGTCGGGCCCCCGTACACCCTTGCGCTGCGTTTTGCCGACTTCAGGCGTTCCAGCAGCGGGGCGCACGCATTGACCTCTCGCTCGTAAACGGCTTCAATTTCCTGCACATCCGAGAAGAGATCGTCCGGGTTGGTGACGACGCCCACGCTGACCACGTCGTCGGGCAAGGGGATGTACCAGAACCACCCGCGGCGGCGAATCATGAAGATTGTGGTTTCTCCCGAGTCGATTCCTTCCAGGCGCTTGCCTCCCTTGTAATACGACCAGATCGCGGTTTTTCTCAAGCCCGGGACCGGGCTGCGGAGATGCAGTTGCCTGCCGATGACCGTGGATCGGCCGGAGGCGTCTACAACCACGCGCGCCGCCGCATCGTACGAACCACCCTTGGCCGATTGCACGCGCACCCCCACGGCCTGATCGCCGTCGAATAGCACGCGGTCCACTCGAGCCCGCATACAAACATCCGCGCCGGATTGACGCGCGTGATCGAGACATAGCCGGTCAAACGAGGAGCGCTCTACTTGCCAGGTACGAGCCCCTTCGCCGTCGATCGTTTCCTTAAAATAAAACGGCGTAGACTCCGTGCCCTCGGGCGAAACGAACCGTACGCTATGCTTTGGAGGGTAATCGGACGCCCGCAGCGCAGGCAGCAACCCCAGACGGTCCAATGTTCCGAACGTATGAGGAATCAACGACTCACCAATGTGATAGCGCGGAAAATCGTCGGCTTCGAACATAACGCAATGATGTCCGGCGCGCTCAAGGAACACGGACAGCGCGGCACCGGCAGGGCCTCCTCCGATGACGGCCACGTCCACTGGCCGATTTGAGACTGTCTCGTTAGCCATGAAATTCCCTTCCCGAAGGGAGATGAGGCTGATTCTTGCTGGCAACAAAGACACCAGCGGCCAAATGATTGCGGTATTTTCGAAAAACCCTTCGCATCGACAAGACGCGGCGGCGCGCCGGTTTGTGCCGCGCGATGTTCCAAAGGAACCGCGCCGCACCAAATACTCCCTCGTCCCTCACCAGCCGCATTGGTTCCAACAAGTGCATGGGAGCGGTTGTCTCACGCACAATACTCAGTCCGGCGGATTCAAGCAGCGCGCACCATTCACCTCGCGTCAAGGGACGAACGCCCACATGGATCTCGTCGCTCATCCCGCGCTGGATTGCGTCGCGCGTGGTGGAGTCCAGATCATCGGGCACAAGACAAAGTTCATGGATACCGTAGCGTCTGTCTTCCTTCAGGAGTCGCGCCGCCTCCGCGACGATTCGGGATTTGACGCCGGAAAGTTGCATCGAGAGCATGGCTTCGCCATAGACGACCGTCGCGCAAGCGTCGGGCAAATGGGTCTGCTCAGCGCTTCCAATAATGCATCGCTGATTCGATCCCGAAAGGAATCGGTTGACCGCGTCGGCTGCATCGCGGTCCCGCTCGATGGCCGTGTACGACCGCGGCCTTCGGCCGAGCGTCATTTGAGCCGTGACGCCGAGACCCGGAGCGAATTCCACGACGTCGTCATGTTCACCAATGGCCAGTTCGCGGAGGAGTTGCCGCGTCAACTCCAAACCGCCGGGTCGCAGCACACGCTTGCCCATCTTGGCCAGCAACCAGTGGCCGGGCATTTTTTCGACTGCGGCTTCGCGCGAGGCCGACTGCCCATCTACGTTCAGTGCCGTGGTTTTCATAGTGCTTTCTCCGGATTGGCCTTCTGACGACCGTATTGAGTTTCACTTTATGCCGGCTCCCTGACCGTGCGCGCCACCATGTGCGGCGCCTTGGCTTCCACTCGGACAGACCAACCCGTTTTCAGGCCGAGCACAAACCATCCCAGCGCCAGCACGCCGGTTGCGAAGATGGTGTCACCGACCACACGCATCCACCGCAGGTTGTCCATGATCGGCGTCTGCATGAACTCAGCCGATCGGGCGTACCACATGCCGTGCTCCACGCTGGCCCACGTCTGGAGCAATCCTACGGGGAGCAGACTTAAGAGCACCATCAAGGCCAATCCGATGTTGATGGACCAGAAGGCAAAGGCCAGCGCGCCGGTGCGCCACGCCAAACGCGTCGCCAAGCCCTTAAGGCAGAACAGCATCAGCCCAATCCCTAACATGCCGTACACGCCGAACAGGGCGGAGTGGCCATGCACGGGTGTAGTGTTCAGGCCCTGCATGTAGTAAAGCGCGATGGGTGGATTGATAAGGAATCCGAAGAGCCCCGCGCCGACGAGGTTCCAGAAGGCCACCGCCACGAAAAAGTAAATGGGCCATTTGTACGCCGCGACCCAGGGCTTGGCACGACTCAGTGTGAGGTTCTCGTAGGCCTCGAACCCGATGAGCACCAAAGGCACGACCTCCAGCGCGCTGAACACGGCGCCCAACGCCAGGATCACCGTCGGCGTACCCGTGAAATACAGATGGTGGAACGTCCCGATGATGCCGCCGCTCAGGAAGATCGTCGTGGAAAACAGCACGGCGGCAGTGGCGGTGCCCACGCGCAACAGCCCCATTCGCGTAAACAGGAACGCAATAACAACCGTGGCGAAGACCTCGAAGAATCCTTCGACCCACAGGTGGACGACCCACCACCTCCAGTATTCGGCGATAGCGAGGTTGGTCTGCCGGCCCCACATCAGACCCGCTCCGTAAAAGAGTGCGATCGCTGCCGAGGCGATCATGAACACCCCCAGCAGATGGCGGTGCTCGGTAGGTTTGCGGATGGCGGGCCACATCGCCCGACCCATTAGGAATAACCACAAGAACAACCCGACGAAGAGAAAGATCTGCCAGAACCGTCCGAGGTCGACGTATTCGTAACCCTGATGCCCGAACCAGAAGTTTGTCTCCAGCCCCAAACGCTGCATGACGCCGAACCACTGTCCCGCCATGGAACCGACGACGATGACCAAGAGGCAGGCGAACAACGTGTTGACGCCCAACCGCTGAAACTTCGGTTCATAGCCGGAGACCGCCGAGGCCATGAACAACCCCGTCGCCAGCCAGGCGGTGGCGATCCAGAAGATGCCGAGCTGCGTGTGCCACGTCCGCGTCACGGCGTAGGGTAGATACTCCGCCAGTGGGAATCCGTAGAACCCAGAGCCTTCCACGCCGTAATGTGCGGTCACGGCACCGAGTCCGACCTGGGCGACGATCAGGGCCGCGACGACCCAGAAGTATTTGAGGGTAGCCCGCATGGACGGTGTGGGTTTCAGAGCCAGCAATGGATCGTCGGCGGGCACACCGTTTGGTTCATCTTCGCCTTTTCGCTGAACCGCGAAGTAGCACGCCAAAGCCCCAATTCCGGCGAGCAGCAATACAAAGCTGATAACCGACCAAACGACGATCGAGCCGGTCGGACGGTTTCCGACCAGCTCTTCAGGCGGCCAGTTGTTCGTGTAACTGATAGTCGAACCAGGGCGCTCCGTAACACACGCCCATGAAGCCCAGAAGTAAAAGGCGTTAAGCGCCTCCTGACGCTGCGGGTCTTTAATCGCTTTCGTGGGGATCGCATAGGCATCGCGCAGGTTCGCCAGCGCCGGATCGTCGCCAAACAGCGCTGCATAATGTTTGCCCACGTCGCGGATTACGGCTGCCCGATCGACGGACACCATCAGATCGCCCGAATCACCATCGTAGGTATTTGTGCGGAGTTCGCCTTTCAGTTGCTCGCGCAGCAATGCCTGAACGCCCGGCGACAGGTCGGTGAATGGTCGAGCATGCTCGCGCTGGGCCCATCGTTCCAGCAGGACGGTAGCCTCGCGATGCAGCCAATCCGCCGACCAGTCCGGGGCAACGTAGGCCCCGTGTCCCCAAACGGAGCCGACTTCTTGGCCGCCCATCGACTGCCAGACGTTTTGCCCGTCGCGGATCTGCTGCCCGGTGAAGATCACCTTTCCTTCGGGGGTGACAACCCGTGCGGGAACCGGTGGCGCCTCGCGGTAGAGTTCCCGGCCGTAGTAACCCAGCACCGCGAAGGATGTGGCAACCACCGCGCCAAACGCGAACCAGTTTCTAGTGTAAGAATTACGTGTCATGAATGCGCCTCCGATTTGCGCGACCCTTGGGGCCACGACTTGAAGACTGGAACTGCGAATCCTGTTCCGTGAGCGCGCTGCGGAGATCCGCAAGCATTGCCTCTGGGGCGATGCCATAGGCTTCCGCCGCCTCGGACGGCGTTTCGAACGCGGCCATCGGGCAGCCTACGCAGGCCATCCGCAATTGCGTGAACACGGCTGCCACTTGCGGTGACCGAGCGAGGATCTCTGCGATGGTCCATCCAACAAAGGGGTCGGTCGTTGGCGTCCGTCGATTGCTCATGCTGCATGAATAATACGACACCAGTCGTCGGCGCTCTTTGCGCTAGATCAAACAACGGGTTTTTTTCAGGAGCGGCCGCGAGGGCCATCGATCACGGACAGGCCATCCAGAAGACGGTCCAGAAGGCGGTGGGTCGCTGCTAAGTGACTGATGCCGTCCTCCATGCTGGCGGGGTCCTGCGTGTAGCGGGAACAGGTAATGTCGTTCCTGCAGTTGCGGATGAGGGCGCCAATGCTTTCCTCGGTGGCCTCAAGGTGAAACTGCAAACCCACGACGTGCTGTTCGTATACGAAGGCCTGCTCCTCGCAGGCGTCGGACCGCGCCAAGTGGATCGCACCTGCCGGGATGGAAGAGCGATCGCCGTGCCAGTGAAAGGCCATGAACTGCTCCGGGAAATCACGAAACGCGGGCGCCCGCTGACCTGCCTCCGTCCGCCGGACCGGGAACCAGCCGATCTCCTGCCACGCATTCCGCGTAACTGTACCGCCCAGAACAACTGAGATGAGCTGCGCCCCTAGGCAGATGCCGAGCACCGGCGTGCCCGCCAAGATTGCCGCTTCGATAAGCTTTTTTTCGGGAACGAGCCAGGAATATCGATCATCCTCGTAATCGTTCATTGGACCCCCGAGCACGAAGAATCCGTCGCTGTCGTCCACCCGCGGCAATCCCGCCCCGGTCCACAACTCCACTCGTTGAAGGCGGTGACCGTTGGCCTTGGCCCAATACTCGAGGTATCCGGGCCTCTCGAACGGAACGTGCTGAAGACAGGTCCATTTCATGATGTTACGCTTCCAGCGGAGTTCAAGTCCTCAGCGATCGTGACCAGTCCGTGCGGTTTACGAATGACGATCTTCTTTCGCCCGGACGCGATGATGTCAGCCTGTTCCCAGGCGCTGAGGATTCGACTGACCGTGTGCAACGTCGTCCCCGTCAGCTCGGCTACGTCCTGGCGAGACAAAGGAAACCCGATTTCGACGCCGTCTTTTGCACGCTTTCCAGCCTTTGCAACCAGGCGCAGCAGAGCACGTGCGACCCGCTGCTCCACACGCTGTGTGGTCAATTCTTGATAGCGGCTACGGAGCTGCGCCAACTCTTCGCCCAACAGTTGCAGGGCGTCGATCGCCACGCGCGGGTAGCGCTGCATGAGTCGGTCAGTCGCCGGACGATCCAAGGACAAGGCCGAGCAATTCGTTACCGCAACCGCGGTCCCCGGGTACGTACCGCCACCGAAGATCGAAACGCAGCCAAAAAGTTCCCCTGAGCCGGCGTAGCGAACTACGATCTGATGGCCGTCAGGTACAATCTGGCCGATCTTGACCTGGCCCGCGAGGAGCACGAAGAAACGCGTCGCCTCCTGACCCTGCCTAAAGAAGGTCGCTTCTCGCTTCCGCTCGACACGGCGCGCCTCCGAGGCTACCTCGCTCAACCCCGTTTCATCCAATCCTCTAAATAATCGCACTCTCGCCAGAAGGCGGGTTCGTTCATCCAGTCGTGAGTCCAAGGTCATCTCCTCCCCGCCGCCGGGCTTTATGATGGGCCACGCGTTTGAAGCATCAAAGATTTCTGCTTCATTGACCTAATCTTCGAACCACGAACGTACACCGGCTACGGTTCGAGTACAGCGCGGCGTGAAACGCTACAACGCTGGACAAGCGCAGGGTTTTCATTCATTCGCAAGGCTCAAGATTTTGTGTCAGGTTGACGTATCTCATACGCTCGACCCGACAGGTCGTCTCGGGAGACGCCCTTGCCTGCCTTTCCACATCCCATAGATCCGCGAGCACACGGCCCCGGCGCAGGGCAACGCCATATCTTATGCGCTTCCCAAATAATTACTGCGCGATATTGCGCCATACTTGAATTTGTGCATCCTGTCTGGTTGTCCTTTGGAAAGGAGGCCTCGGATGCATGTAGAAGAGCGTCATGGATCGGACGAATTGCGCAGGTTGGCTCGGGTTCAACACGATGCGCGGATGCGGATTCGGTTAGAGGCCATTGTGCTGGCCAGGCAAGGTCGCACAGCGGTAGAGATTGCCGAGACGTTGGGTGCTTCGCGGCGACCGGTTCAGGAATGGGTGCGTCGATACAACCTGTCGGGCGTCGAGAGTTTGCAGCATCGCCCCGGGCAAGGACGACCTGAGAAGCTCTCTTCCGAAGAGCGCGATCTGTTTGTGGCGCGTCTGGAGAGCGGACCACAGATCGGTGATCAGGTTTGCACACTTCGTGGCCGGGATTTACAGCGTATTCTCAAGGATGAGTTCGGCAAGCTCTATCACCTCAATGGCGTGTACGCCCTGCTGAATCAGCTGGGCTATAGCTGCCTGATGCCCCGTCCCAAGCACCGCAAGGCCGACTTGGTGGCGCAGGAGACTTTTAAAAAACGTCGGCGCACAAATCGAAGCGGTTCGCCAGGCCCATCCCGATGAGCGCCTCGAAGTCTGGTTCCAGGATGAAGCGCGCTTCGGCCAGCAAGGCACGCTGACGCGCGTGTGGGCCCGGAC
>CAZKIN010000199.1:0-7303 GCA_964552515.1 uncultured Phycisphaeraceae bacterium | reverse complement strand
GGTCTCTCGCCACGATCATGGGTATCGGCCTGTTCTGCGGCGCGATGGGCAAGAGTGCGCAGTTCCCGCTGCACGTCTGGCTTCCCGATGCGATGGCTGGCCCTACGCCGGTGTCGGCGCTGATCCATGCCGCCACCATGGTGGCAGCCGGTGTGTACCTCGTCGCGCGGGTCTTCCCGCTTATGACGCCCGATGCGCTGATGTTCATCTCCACGATCGGCTGCCTGACGCTCTTCCTCATGGCACTCATCGCCATCGTGCAGACGGACATCAAGAAATGCCTCGCCTACTCAACCCTTTCACAACTGGGCTACATGATCTTCGGCATGGGCTGCGGCGCATGGGTCGCCGCCTTGTTCCACCTGATCACGCACGCCTTTTTCAAGGCCATGCTTTTCCTCGGCTCCGGTCAGGTGATCGAAGGCTGTCACCACGAGCAGGACATGCGCAAGATGGGCGGGCTGTTAAGGAAGATGCCCGTCACCGGCTTCACTTTCCTCATTGGCGTGCTCGCCATCGCCGGTTTCGGTTTGCCCGGCGTCTCCATCGGTGACAAGGATCACCCGATCAAATTTGGTCTCGGCGGCTTCTTCAGCAAAGACGAAATCCTCGCCGTAGCCTACGCCCGCTCGCATGAATGGAAAGACGCGAAGGACTTTGTCGATCCGCACCACGAAGCGTCTGGCGGCCATGCGGGCGAACCGGGCCGCGAATTAGTTCATGAACGAACTGCCCGCTTGGTTTCCGATCCGGTCCACGATGACAGTCAAAAGGCCGGCGCAGCGCACGGCGCGCCCTCCGGATCGCGGGAAAGTGTCTTCAAGAACACACGCCCGCTCCCCAAGTGGATGTTCTGGCTGGCCATCGCCACCGCTTACATCACCCCGTTCTACATGATGCGGGCGTGGTGGCTGACCTTTATGGGCAAACCGCGTGACCACCATGTATACGATCACGCGCACGAGTCACCCATGATGTACATTCCGCTGGTCGTGCTCGCGGTGGGTACGTTTGTCTCGAGTTACTTCCTTTTTCGCCCGCTGATTCTCGATGCGTCGCACGCCGCCGCCTCCGCTCCCCTGGTCATGGCCATCGACGGCGAATCGCACGCCCCCGCGATTCATCACGCGCACCACTGGCTCATCTACGGCGTCGGTTTCGCCTTCGTCGTCGGCTTCGCCATCGCGATTGCGATTTACGGCAGGGGACTGGCCATCGCCGAAGCGCTCAAGCGTGCATTCGGCCCGCTGCATACGCTGCTGGTGAACAAGTATTACATCGACGAACTTTACCATTTGGTATTCGTGAAGGGCTGCGTGCTGCTCGCGCATTTTGCGCGCTTCCTGGATACTTATCTGGTCGATTTGATTTTCGATACGCTTGCGCTGCTGGTTGAGCGTTTCGCGGCATTCTCCGGGTACGTGCTCGATGCGCAGGGCGTGGACGGCGTGTTCAACGGCGTGTCCAAGTCGACGTTCGACATGGCCAACGCGGTGCGCCAGCCGCAAACCGGGAAAATTCGCAATTACATCCTCTTCGCGGCCGGAGCGGCCACGGTGGTGCTGATCATCGTGCTGGTCTGGACACGCGAGGGAGCGGGCCCGGCGGTGGCGCTGGCGGGTGGATGACGGTTATGTGACACGAATGGGACCATCGGGCAGCTACCGATGGTGCATGGTTTGATAAATGGTGATGCACTCATGAATCTACTCAGTTGGATTGTGTTCCTGCCGGCGATCGGGGCATTGCTTTGCCTGCTGGTTCCCAAGTCGCAGGTGAAAGCGGTTGCCGTGCTGACCACGCTGGCCACGTTCGGCGTGTCGCTCCTGCTGTTCGGCACGTTCTTCGGCAGCAGTGCCGAATCCGCCGCCATCTTTGGCACAACGTATGGCAAGCTGCACGAAGTGGTGCGCATCCCCTGGATCAGCGGCCCCAACTTCGCCATCGAATATTACCTCGGCATCGACGGACTCGGCTTCCCGCTGATAATTCTCACCACGTTCGTGTCCTTCCTCGCGTGCCTCGCCAGCCTGAACTTCGACCACTGGAAAATCAACAAAGGCATCCGGGCTTATTTTGTGCTGTTCCTCCTGCTTGAAATGGGCATGCTCGGCGTCTTTGTTTCGTTGGACTTCTTCCTGTTCTACATCTTCTGGGAAGTCATGCTCCTGCCCATGTACTTTCTCATCGGCGTATGGGGCGGCGAGCGCCGCGAATATGCGGCCATCAAGTTCTTCCTCTTCACCCTCGGCGGCTCGGTGCTCATGCTGGTCGCGCTGGTGGCTTTGTACTTCTACAGCGGAACAGCGATTACGGCCGCCGGTGGCAGTGTGGCCAGCGGATATCGTGACGGCGTGACCCTCACGCACGGCACGTTTGACTTGATCGAACTTGCCACCAACCCGGTGATTCAGCAATTTTTCTCCGCGAACTCGACGACGTTCCTGGGTCTGAAGTTCGCCCCGCTGATGTTCATGTTCCTGTTCATCGGTTTCGCCATCAAATTGCCCGCCGTGCCGGTGCACACATGGCTCCCTGATGCGCACGTGCAGGCCCCCACGCCGATCAGCATGATTCTGGCCGGCGTGCTTCTGAAGATGGGCGGATACGGCTTCCTGCGTTTGTGCTATCCGATCTTCCCCACCGGCGGCGAGTTCTGGGCCTTCACGCTGGCCCTCATCGGCGTCGTCAGCATTGTCTACGGCGCACTCTGCGCCATGGCCCAGAATGACTTCAAGAAACTCGTGGCCTACAGTTCCGTCTCGCACATGGGCTACGTACTCCTCGGCATCGCGGTCATGACCGAGGCGGGCTTTCAGGGTGCCATGTTCCAGATGATCGCCCACGGCGTCTCCTCACCCATGTGCTTCTTTCTGGTCGGCGTGATTTACGACCGTGCGCACCACCGCGAGATCAACCGTTTCGGCGGCTTGTGGCTCACCATGCCCAAGTACGGCACGATGGCCACCATCGGTTTCTTTGCTTCACTCGGTCTTCCCGGGATGTGCGGCTTCATCGGTGAATTGTGGGTATTGCTCGGCACGTTCGATGCCGGCTCGAAGTTCCGCTGGGCCTATCCGATGGCCATTATCGCCGCGGCCAGCGTGATTCTGACGGCCGGTTACATCCTCTGGGCGATCCGCCGCGTGTACCTCGGCAAGGAACGCGAAGAATATGCGGATTATCCCGATGCGACCTTCCGAGAAACGTTCATCCTGGTTCCGCTCGCCGTCCTGTGCATCGCGATGGGCATTTTCCCGATGCAAACGGTGTTCAACTTCACCAACGGCACGCTGGACCTGATGCTTGCCCACGTGACCCGGGCGATTGGGATGATCATGTAGGTTTTCGGCGGGAAAGAAATCGCAGGCGGCTCAGATTTGCGTCGCTCTGGCTGTTCGTAATGACTCAAGGAAACCATGCTTAGTATTCTGGCACAAACCAATCTCTGGTCCGCCGTTCCGGTAAGCGAGCATTTAATGCTCTGTTCGCCGCTCCTCGCGCTCATCGCCACGATGCTCGCCGTGGTGGCCTTGCCGCTGGTGGTGGGTCGCGGCGCGCGGACAACCGCCGGGCTGGTCATACTTGGCGTTGCGGCGTCGCTCGTACTCACCCTTATGGTGGCAGGGCGGGTGGCGACGTCCGCCGGTCACAGCATTCTCTCCACCAGTGTGGGTGACAGTCTGCTTCTGGTGGACAATCTCTCCGTCGGTTTTCAGGTCATCCTGTTCGTATTCCTCCTGGCCGTCATCGGGCTCTGGTGGATGGGTTCACTTGAAACCGAAAAAAGTGCGCCGGAGTTTTTCATTCTGCTGCTCGGCAGCGCTCTCGGCATGGCCTTCATGACTAGCACGGCCAACCTGCTGATGATCGTCATCGCGATTGAAACCGCTTCATTGCCCAGTTATGCCATCGTCGGTTTCGATAAGAAAGACCGCGCCGGCGCGGAAGCCTCGCTTAAGTATATGATCTTCGGCGCGGTATGTGCCGCCATCATGCTGTACGGCGCGAGCCTGATTTACGGTCTCGTCGGCAGCCTGCAGATGGACACCATCGCGCGCTATGCCTTGCAGGAGTTTGCGTCGTCCCGGCCGCCGCTCCTGCTGATGGTGGCCTTCCTCTGCTTCCTCGCGGGGATTCTGTTCAAAATTTCCGCGGTGCCTTTTCATTTTTGGTGCCCGGATGCCTTCGAGGGCGCCAAGGTGGAGGTCACCACCTGGCTGAGCGTGGTTAGCAAGGCCGCGGGACTTATTCTGCTGGCGCGCATCGTCATGATTTTCAGCGCCGCCGTCACCCAGCCCGCCGCGATGGACGTGCTCGCCCCCATCGCCTGGACTATCGGCATCATCGCCGCCATCACCTGTACAGTGGGCAATTTCTCGGCGTACATGCAAAACAGCGTCAAGCGCCTGCTCGCCTATTCATCGATCGCTCACGCCGGTTACATGATGATGGCCGCCGCTGTATTTCTGCACCCGAATACCGAAAATGCCTATGCGGGCATGACTGCGCTTCTCGCTTATGTGGTCATCTACCTGTTCATGAACCTGGGCGCCTTCGGCATCGTCGCGCTGGTGCAGTGGGACAGCGGCAGTGACAAGATCGAGGCATTCACCGGTCTGATCCGCCGTGCCCCGTGGCTGACCATTCCGATGGTCATTTGCCTCGTGTCGCTGGTGGGTCTTCCGCCGTTTGCGGGCTTCTTTGGAAAGTGGTGGATCCTGCTCGCCCTGGGGCAGATGGGCGGCATTCTGGGCTGGTCGCTCGTGGTGGTCGCCAGCGTCAACACGCTGATCAGTTTGTATTTCTACATGCGCATCGTGGTGCAGATGACCCTGCGCGATGACGGCCGACCCGCCGTTCGTGCGCCCATGGGCGGCATCGCCTTAGTCAACGCGGCCGCCGTGATGCTCCTGGTCCTCTTCGTGTACGCTGCACCGCTCAAGACTCAGGCCGAGCGCTATACGCACGGTTTGTTCATGCCGCCGGTGGAAGTACGCGAAGTGAAGCAGGCTGCTGCCAATTCGCAACGGCTCCATTCAGGCCAGTAGTTTCTTATTAATGACTGGTGTAATTGGGGCCAACGGTGAACGTGTCTACGGGCTCGCCTTGAATCAAAACGTTTACCAGCCACGCCCAGCAGGGGTCCAGAAGTACGTTGTTTGCCATGTCACGGGGAGATAAGAACCTTCGAAGTCTGTCCGAAAACGGGGTATCTGTCATGCCATCGCCATACATAATCCATTCCAAATCCGCCCTCTGGACTCCTCTTGCCTCGCATGCCTTGTAAATGTTCTCCGGGATGGCCGGGCTTGAAATGACTTGCCCACTCGATTCCGAGGAAGCAATGGCGGAATTCTGATTGGGCGCTGTCCCTGCAGTCGCTGGCCCCGTCGTAGTCGTACTGGGTGCTTTGAGCTGCCAGATCGATCCTCCAAAGAGAATGAGCAGGATTACGGCCGTAGCAGCTGCCCTCAGGCCGAAACGACATTGCGATTCGCTGTGCTCTTTCCCGCATTCCGGACATATGGCGCTCAGCCAGCCCGTGGTGGAGTATCCGCACGCCAGGCATTCCTTCCGGCGCACCCGTTGAAAGCGTTTTAACGACGAACTGGCCAGCATCAGGAGTGGCACGCCGGCTATGGCCATGGTGCCGACTACGGGCGGAACCCGTATTTCCCAGAGCGGCATTTCATTTCCGGTAATGCGCCGGCCGGCGGCCATTCCGAATTCCCACCGCGACTCGGTAGGCGTGACCCCCGGTGCCCATTTGGTTCCTGACGGATTCTGATGATAGATGCGAATGCCCCATGCTTTCCGCGTGAAGTCGGCGCGCATCGACCGATAGCCGCCTTTTTTCACATCCCCCCAATCCATGCGGAGCACACCATTCACCAGATCTCCGCTGAACTGCGGTTGATTGACGAAATAGAAAGTGGTGCCGGCCACCAGCCCTCCCAACAGGATGGTCGGAACCAGATAACGGCGCAATAGATGTCGGATGCCCTTCATCTCACGGCCTCGAGTCGATGCGTCGCCCGGCTGAATGGATCTTACACACCCCGGGATTCACGGACGCGGATTCGTATGTCACACGCAATTGAGAATTCACGATTCGGGTTCATGCAAAAATCATGGATTGTTTGACTCGATTAGCTTTGTCGGAATAGTTGCCCATGGGTTGACCGACTGTGCTGTTTCTATGATTTCGGACCAGCAAGGATCTGAGGTAAGAGTCGAGTTCATTTCGGTTGGATCAAGATAATGTGCCATCCGTTCCTCCAATGGACCCTCGCCATGGACCAGCCAATTGATGGCTTCCAAGCTGACTCCTTTTTCGAGGCACGACTGTTGGGCCACCTGCGAGAGAAATTTTCTTCGCGGAGGGCGCGCAGATTCCTCTCCAAAATCAATAGGGCTCTTTCCCCCGGTTACAAACATCGGTTCTGTGGAGTGTATGAGCGCAAATGGCGATTTCCAATGCGGGCTTGAGGCTGCCAGTAGCGCAAGAAGCATGACAATCGACATGAAGGCCCAAGATCCATAATGTCTGTTCTTAACCAGTCGTATCTTTCCACACTCGGGACACACGTCACTCATCCACCCGATAATGGAATAACCACAATAGATGCATTGGGATTGACCCGCCCGCCTGAGACGACGAAGCGAATGTCCGGCGAATAGTGCCAGCGGTATGACCGTAAGCCCGGCAATTCCAACCATAGCGGGAACTTGCAGATGGATTGCAGGTATGAAGTAACCGGTTGCTTGCCTGTTACCTGGCGTTCCGAATATCGGATTTCTATTCGGCAAGGTCGCGCTTCCTGCAACTTGACGCCAAGAGCTGAAGCTCCACACTCTTCGTGACAAATCCGTGCGCAATGACCGATAGCCGCCTGCATCTACGTTCCCCCAATCCATGCGGAACACGCCATTAACCAGATCTCCGCTGAACTGCGGTTGATTGACGAAATAGAAAGTGGTGCCGGCCACCAGCCCTCCCAACAGGATGGTCGGAACCAGATAACGGCGCAATAGATGTCGGATGCCCTTCATCTCACGGCCTCGATGGGTCCGCAGTCCTGCCCGACTTGATCATACACCAAATGCGGCATCCCGGCCGCAGCGACTCGGAATAATTCATGGTCCGCTGCCAACGCAAATAGTCGTAACTCCTTACCGCAATTCAGTTTACGAAAAATGGAAAAAACGACTTGACTTCTCCTGGAATGTTCGGTATAAGTTAACTGCCTTCGTGCCTTCGTGCCTTCGTGCCTTCGTGCCTTCGTGCCTTCGTGCCTTC
>CAZKIN010000198.1:0-7349 GCA_964552515.1 uncultured Phycisphaeraceae bacterium | reverse complement strand
ACTGCTTGGCCGCATTGGACAGCGTGTCGTCCATTTCCTTCACGATCGAATTGGATAGCACATAAATACCCATGGGCAGCGCAATCGCCGCAACCGTAAGCGCCAGCCGCAGCGGATTCCGCAGCAAACTCCGCAAAAAATAAGCCACCCAAAGCATGTGTCGCCGCGCCGTTCAATACGATGGTTCTATTTTCTCTCCGAGCCGCGCCCGTCAGGAAGCGGTGGTCATACTCGCAAGAATTCGTTGTGTGCCAGATCACGACGCACCCGCCGAACCCTTTGAAATGGTAGCACGGAGGGCGCAGCGGGAGAACAAATTGGAACTCGATTCTCGACCGCGCCCGACGTGCATAACACATACAAGTTCATAACCGCGGATCAACCGGCTCACTTTCGAGCGCCAGAACTCCGAACACGCACTCATGCACCCGCCGCAGCGGCTCACCGCGAACAAACCGCTCCAACGCCTCGATGCCCAGCGCAAACTCACGCAGCGCCAGTGACCGCTTTCGCCCCAGCCCTCGACTGCGCAGCCGTTCCAGATGTTCCGGTGACGTATACTCCGGCCCATAGATAATTCGCAGGTACTCCCGCCCGCGACACTTCACCGCCGGTTGGACAATCTCACGCCGCCCTCGCGCAATGAAATCAAACGGCTTGACCACCATCCCCTCGCCGCCGCGTTCCGTCAGTTCACTCCACCATCCCCTCGCCGCATCCACACTCGCCTCATCCCTAAGTTCCACCACCCGGTACGGCGTCACCCGCAGCACTTCGTTATCCGCGGCGCATACCTTCGCCAACGTATCCATATGCCAGACATGGTCCCGATCCGCGTGCACTTTCCCTTCCGTCGCCAGAATGTGAAACGGTGCCAGTTTAAGGTCACTGATTGCCTCCACCGGCCAGCAGTACCGCCCATACGCCTCCACATATTTCCCCGCCAACACCTCGCGCGTTCGAAATCGCTCCAGCAGCGCGGACACCTCTAACCCCTGCGCACTTGCCGCTTCCATGGCCCCAATCACCTGCGGCAGCGCTCCCCGCGCGGCCGCTCCCACCGCCGCATACTGCTCCTGCAGCAGCGCCTGCGCTTTCACCGACCACGGCATTAACTCGCAGTCCAGACAAACCCAATCCGTTTCCAGTTCCTCCCAGAAACCAACTCGCGAAAGCGCTCCATGCAACCGCGCCAAAAGCTCCCGCTCGCGCGCGGAATCATCAAAAAACCGCCGACCCGTGCGCGTATAGACGATGCCGATGCTGTCATGCTGAATGCCGAACCGCCGCTGCACCGCCTCTTCATCACGACACACGATGACCACCGCCCGCGACCCCATGTGCTTCTCTTCGCAGATGACCCGCAGCACCCCCTGGTCTCGAAAATATTCAAATGCCTCGCGCGGATGCTCCAGCAGTCCTTCCTGCTGCGAGGTCGCACAGGGCGACATCGTCGGCGGCAGATAGATCAACCACTTCGGATTTGCTGCAAACCGGCTCATTACTTCCAGCGCCGCGGCCGTCTGTTCCGCACCGACGATCACATTGCGCACCAGCCGCGTAGAGATGATTCGCTTTCCGATCAAATCCGAAACATCAAGAATATCATCATGCGCCTGCTGTGCGCTCATCGCCCCGTCACCGGCAACGTCCACCCGAAACGGCTTTCGCGGCTCCGCATATACCTGCCGCGCCGCCACCGACACCAACTCCCGCTCCGGATACCGCAGCGCCGTAAGTGCCCCGCCGAACACGCATCCCGTATCAATATTGATCGTGCTATTCAGCCATTCCGGCTGCGGTACCGGCGTATGCCCATAGACCACCGTCGCACGCCCGCGATACTCCGCCGCCCAGTTGAACCGTACGGGAAGTCCAAACTCATCCGTCTCGCCGGTCGTCTCGCCATACATCGCAAACTCGCGCACCCGTCCCGACCCCCGGCCCTGCATCTCCTCCTTCATCCCCGCATGCGCCACCACCAGCTTTCCGCCGTCAAACACATAGTGGCTCACCCGCGAATTTATAAACTCCGCCACTTCGCCGCTGAACTCCGGCGGCTGACTCTCCAACTGCCGCATCGTTTCCGCCAGACCATGTGTCAGCTTGACGTCACGTCCGGAAAGCTTCCGCAGCAGCTTCGCCTCATGATTGCCCGGCACGCAATACGCCGTCCCCGCGCGCACCATGCCCATCACCAGCCGCAGCACCGCCGCCACCCCCGGCCCGCGATCCACCAGATCACCCAGAAAAACCGCCTTGCGACCGGCCGGGGGGACCACCACCGGATTCGCGCCATCGTCCGCCGCCTCCACGCGATATCCCAGCGTGCCCAGCAGTTCCACCAGTTCGTCATAGCAGCCATGTACATCGCCGATGATGTCAAAAGGCCCCGGCTCAGTTTTCTTATTGTTCCACAGCGGCTGCCGCTCCACCGTCACCTGTTCAATGTCTTCCGGTGCATCGAACACAAAAACATGCCGGAATCCTTCGCGTTTCAGCCCGCGCAATCCTTGCCGCATCGCCGCCCGTTGGCTGCGAATCACATGCGGACCAAAACTGCGGTCCGCGCGCAGCGCATTTCGTTCCTGACAGACTTTCTCCGGCAAATTGAAAGCAATCGCCACCGGCAGAAAGTGAAACTCCCGCGCAAGGGCGACCAGCGGCTTGCGGTCCTCCGGCTTGACGCTGGTCGCATCAATAACCGTGAGCCGTCCCGCCGCCAGACGCTTCGCCGCGATGTACTTGAGCACGTCGAATGCGTCCGTCGTCGCATGTTGCGCATTCTCATCATCGCTCACCAGTGCCCGACAAAAGTCACTGCTGAGCACCTCCGTTGCCGCGAAATGCCGGCGTGCAAACGTCGACTTCCCCGACCCCGACGGACCGACGAGCACGACCAACGAAAGTTCGGGAATGATGATGGCCATGAATAGTGCATCTTAAATGGAGCGTCGCCCCTTGTGGGCGGCGCTTCGGTACGAATTTCGTAAACGATGCGTTTTGCCTCGTGCCGTTCCCTTCAAGGTTCAATCTTCATCGTCCAAGGATTGCGGCCGAGGACCCGTTTGAAGGTACTTCATAGTAAGATTAATGTACGGCGTATCAAATTGAATCTTCGTGATGTCGTCGATTCCAATTTCGGAGGGAATATCTCCCCAGCATCCCAGTGCGTCGAAATGACAAAACGTCACGGTATCAAAGGCTAGTGATTCGAGTTTCCCGATATAGAAATCCCGCCTATCCTCGTCAATGTCTTCGCATTCAATTATGAAATGCTCGTAATGTTCCGCGACACTCTCAATAGGTGAACGCATATCGCTAAGATCTATCGGCGTGGCCAAATTCAAACCTCGGAGCAGCCCTTCCGCCCGCAGCATATAATCAAAATGGCGTTCACAGGGCCTTGATTGGCAAGACTCGACATCCTCCAACCGAAAAATTGAGTATCCGTCTGGCATGAAATCGTGAAACGAGTGCATTAGGGCCAGCGTCGCGCTCGACTGGAGTAGGTATCCATAAAGGTTGGGTTCTTCGGACATCGCTCTCTCAATGTGCACGTGTCGCTTGGTTCCGACAAATCGCGATAAATCGAACATCACGCTCCCCTCTGATCTTCCTGGAAAATTCCCATCTGCGTCGGTGCTCCCACTGCCTCATCCACCGGCCCCACGGTTCGAAAAGTCACCGCATACCCGAACCGCGCTGCCACCGCTCGCGCCCACGCCTCAAACTCCACCCGCGTCCATTCAAACCGATGGTCCCGATGCCGGAACTTGCCCGCCGCCAGTGACTCCCATTTGACATTATACTCCCGGTTCGGTGTCGTAATCACCACGCATCCCGGCCGCGCGAACTCAAACACCACCCGCTCGAACGCCGCAAGCCGGGGCGGGTCCAGATGCTCAATCACCTCCACGCACGCCGCCGCATCAAACCCCGCCAATCGCTGATCCCGATACATCAACGATCCATGCATCAGCGATACCCGCGCGCGCTGCGTGGGCGGTAAGTCCTCCAGCCGCAGCCGTTCCTCCGCAATATTGAGTGACCGCAGCGCGACATCCATCCCCACAATCCGCGCAAACTGCCTTTCGCCGAGCAGCATCTTCAGCAGCTTGCCTTCTCCGCAACCAAGGTCAATGACCGACGACGCGCCGCTTTCGCGCAGTGCCGCCAGTACATCCCGCAAGCGCTGCGTATGCAGCTTCGGCGCTTCCGGATCATCGCTGATCTCGACCGCCTCCGCTGCACCCACTACCGGCGGCCCGCCGCCGACCTGCGCCTCCAGTTGCATTTCCTCTTGCGCGTGGACGACCTCTTCCGCATCCGGATCGGGATGATCCTCTTCCGCCAGCCGCGCCAGCGCCTCCCGCGCGAGGTGCCGCTGATGCTTCAGGTACCGCCGCGTAATCAGTTCGCGCTCCGGATGCGCGGGCAGCCATCCCTCGCCATGCCGCAGCAGTTTTTCCAGCTCCTCATCGCCCACCCAGTAATGCTTGTCGTTGTCCAAAACTGGAATCAGCACATACAGATGCGAAAGTAAATCCTTCACCCGCTTCTGCCCGCGTAGCGTCACCGTGAAGTAATTACTCTCTCCCCAATCCGCAAAACGCGCATCCAGAGTGTGCCGCACGGCAGTCACTTCATACCCCAGCGGCTCAAACAACTTGTGCAGCAGATTCTCCCCGCCCCGCGACGGCAGCACACCGACCCCAACCTCCAGCGGCCACACCTCGTCTACCAACTCCGGCTTGTCCTTGCAGCGTCCTCCGAGTGCCGTGCCAAAAACCTGCGCCAGCGCCACACTCATAAAGCTGCTCGCCACATACGGCCGGTCATTGACATACTGCTCCAGCGAAAACCCCTCGCCCGCCGGCCCGCGCCGCCCCCGCACCAGTCCGATCGGATCGACATCCAGCACCAGCGCCGCCGTACATCGTTCGTCCGTCGCCTCCGGATAGAAAACGTGCGCCTTCCCGAAGCTCAAATCAAACGACTGCACCTTCGTGGGTCGTTTGTGCAGCAGCCAACCCAGGTCGGTCGCCGCGGCCCGCGTAGTGGAAATGGTTAGCAGCATTCTGTCACGAACTCTCTTGCAAATTGAACGGGTGCTCGCACTGTCGAAAGCCCGATTGTACCAGTTTGCTCCTATCTGGGTATTCGGCGCAGTCGCCAGGTCCACGGTCGGTTCGTATGGCCAAGCGCAGCGCCGGAAAGTCGGCGCTCGCCCAGGCAGTGGGGCGTTCCCTTCGCGTTGAAAGTGACAGCTTGCAGTCCCCAGCGCAGCGCCGCCATGCGGTTCTGTGTGTCATGACATGTTCCAACCAATCGTCATGGCCTCCCCACGTTGCATCCATTGGCGATCTCTCTTCGTGCCGCGTTCATTTTGCGGCACGCTGTTCGCTGCATGCTCCCTTCATCCTGCATGTTTTCCGTAATTCGCAATTTGTAGTTCTTCTCTTTGTCCTCAGTGTCTCTGTGGTGCATCTTCTTCCCTTCGTGTTCTTGGTGGTGCATTCCGTCTTCGTTGTCCGCCGGCTCCGTTCGTTACACGCCACGGTCGCTTTTCAACTTTTCCGTAATTTGTAATTCGCAATTGCCGATCTCCCACATCTGACACATTGCTTATTGCGATCGGCCGCCGCGCCGAGAGTGTGCGTTAACTGTCACCATCAACCACATCTCCTGTGCCACATACCTGGCACGCCAAACATGCCCATCGCCACCCCGCCCTCGCGGCCGTTCAAACTACCCATTTTGCCAGTATTCCTGCCCATGCTTTTCTATAACTCCTTATTTTACAATCACTTAGCATCGGGTGGCGCGCTGCCGCAACCAGCCCTGGTGTCTAATAGGGTGTGTGAGAAGCGTTCTGTAAAAAGGAGACCTAAAATGTCCGACCATCAAACCCCGAAATTGAGCCGCCCGCCGGACCGCAAAATCCCCGCCGGGGAAAAAGATCTGCCAAAAAAGCGCCGGCCGCGAAACCCGGGTAGTGCCAAGTATAAGGCACTATCGTTTCCGCTTCGCCCCCCGCACGCTGCTGACCGTCACCGGTCGCCGTGTTTTAGGAATCGCGATTTCGTCGTCGCCGCGGAGGAACGCGCCGGTGATGGAGCGCGGGGCGGAGGTGATGGCGGCCATGTCGCCGTGAGCGACGACTTCGCCGCCGCGGACGCCGGGGCCGGGGCCGAAGTCGACGATTTCGTCGGCGGTGCGCATCGTTTGTTCGTCGTGCTCGACGACGATCACGGTGTTGCCGAGGTCGCGCAATCGGCAGAGCGATTGCAGCAGTCTCTCGTTGTCGCGGTGGTGCAGGCCGATGCTCGGTTCGTCGAGGATGTACAGCACGCCAACCAACCCCGCGCCGATTTGACTCGCCAGGCGGATGCGCTGCGACTCGCCGCCGGAAAGCGTCGGCGCGGTGCGCTCCAGCGTCAGATATTCCAGGCCCACATCGCAAAGGAACTGCAAGCGCACGCGGATTTCGCGCACGACGTCAGTGGCAATGATTTGCTCGGTGGGTGACAGTTGAAGGGCATCAAAAAATGCGGCGGCGTCACTGATGGGCAGGGCGCAGAGTCCGTTGATGTTGAGATCGCCGACGCGGACGGCGAGAGCCTGGGCATTCATGCGGCCGCCTTTGCAATCGGGGCAGACAGTCTGGCGCATGTATTTTTCGTAATAGGCGCGCACCATCGGCGAAGTGGCCTTTTTGTGTTTTTCGCGAAGTTCGGCAATGACGCCGGCGAAAGTGCCGCCGTGTCGCCAGACGCCGCGCGACCAGCGCCATTCGTAGGTGATGTGCGCGTCGCCGGTGCCGTACAGCAAAGCGTGTTTCGCCTTGTCGGGAAGTTTGTGCCACGGGGTTTCGAGGTCGAAGCCGACGTGCGCGGCCACGCCGCGGAAGAGGTGGCGACGCCATCGGCCGATGCGGGAGCGCATGGGTTCGACGGCGAGGTTAAAGAAGGATTTTTTCGGGTCGGGGACGAGGAGGTCGGCGTCGAAGTCGAAGAGGGTACCCAAACCGTCGCAGCGGAGGCACATGCCGGTGGGGGAGTTGAAGCTGAAGAGCTGCGGGGCCGGTGGTTCGTAGCTCAGGTTGCAGTGGGTGCAGGCGTAATGGGATGACAACAGGATGTCAATGGTGTCGGTCGGGGCACCCACGCGGTTTTTTGGACCACGCGCTGACGCTTGTGGTTCTGATGGATCGGAGTCGTTGGCATCGTCCTCGGTAACAGCTGGTTGCTTAATTCGACCACGCGCTGACGCTTGTGGTACTGATGGGTGGTCCGCTGAAGCGTACCCTACCTGCACGATGAGGGCGCCGTCGGCGAGTTTGAGCG
>CAZKIN010000197.1:2116-7367 GCA_964552515.1 uncultured Phycisphaeraceae bacterium | reverse complement strand
CCATGGTGACCGCACGAATTGAAGAGGAAGCCCTTGGCCTTCCGCCGGAGCCGGATGGAGGCCGATAACTTCCCGGGCGAATGGGAATAACAGACCGATGAATCAGGAGTCCCAACCCACCATGCCGGCCACCTTTACGTCATGCCCCGTCGTGGCTTGAGTCGTCACGATGTCCAATCGCTTCCAACCATCATCGACCGACGAGTCCATGATCCGGCGTGCCATCAAGTTGGCACGCAAGGGTGAGGGCTTTGTCGAGTCCGATCCCATGGTCGGCTCAGTTATCGTGCGCGGAAATCGGATCATCGGCGAAGGGTGGCATCGCCGCTTCGGCAGTCCGCATGCCGAGGTGGAAGCCCTGCGCTCCTGCAAATCCAACCCGCGCGGGGCAACCTGCTATGTCACGCTCGAACCGTGCAATCATCACGGTAAAACGCCGCCCTGCACCGACGCCCTCATCGCGGCCGGCATCGCGCGCGTGGTCGCCGCCATTCGCGACCCCAACCCCATCGTCGACGGCGATGGATTCGCGAAGTTGCGCCGCGCCGGAATCAAGGTCGATGTCGGTGTCTGTGCCGAACAGGCGGCGGAACTCATCGCGCCTTTCGCCATGTGCATGCTGCACCAGCGACCTTATGTGATCGCCAAATGGGCGCAGAGTCTGGACGGCAAACTTGCGACGCGCACCGGCGAATCCAAATGGATTTCCAGCGAGCAGTCGCGCCGCCGCGTGCACCAGCTTCGCGCCCGCGTGGACGCCATATTGGTCGGATCGGGAACGGTTTTGGCGGATGATCCGCTCCTGACCGCCCGCGACGTGCCCATCCGCCGCACCGCCCTGCGCGTAGTGCTGGACCGTCGGCTCCGCATTCCGGAATCGTGCCGATTAATTGACACCATCGGCGATGCACCGGTGTTGATCTTCACTTCGGCGGACAAGGCGGGCAGCGCCCGCGCCAAACGATTGCGCCGCAATGGCGTCGCCGTGGAGTCCGTTCCGCTCGTGCGGGGGACCCTGTCCCTACGATCGATTTTGAAACACCTCGCGTCCCGCGACGTGACCAATCTCATGGTCGAAGGCGGACCGACGATACTCAGCGCCTTTTTGGATCAGCGGTTGGTCGATGAAACCCACGTCTTCGTCGCGCCTAGGTTGATAGGCGGAAGCGACGCGCCGTCCGTATGGATGGGCGCCGGAACTTCGCGTATCACCGATGGGTTAGAGCCGACCGTCATAAGCGCTCAGAAAGTCGGTAACGACATCCATTACCGATTGCGGTTTACCCAGCCGCCGCAACGGCTAGAAGGGACCAAACTGAGCGGTACGGCCGCCCGGCGCATGGCGGAGAAAATTCAAAGGCCCCTTGGCGGTCGCGACTTTAGCGGTACCACGGACATGATCCGTGAGGGTCGTGAACGAGATTAGATCAACCGCTTCGCTCAAACAATCCCCGCATACTGCTCCAGCGACTGCGGATTCGCCAGCGCATCACGATTCAACACCTTCTCCCCGTGAATCATCTGCGTAACCGCCAGCTCGACCTTCTTCCCGCTGATCGTATAGGGAATCGCTGACACTTGCTTGACATATCGCGGCACATGCCGCTTCGTCGTGCCGTCGGCAATGCGCTGCTTGAGTTTCTTTTCCAGGGCGGCATCCATCGTCAAATCAGGCTTGAGCACCACAAACAGGCAGACTTCCTCATCACCGTCCGCCATCTTTTTTGCAACGACAATGCTGTCCGCCACTTCCTCCACCGTTTCCACCTGCCGGTAGATCTCGGCCGTGCCGATCCGCACGCCGCCGGGATTGAGCGTCGCATCCGACCGACCAAAGACAATCACCCCGCCATGGTCGGTGATTTCCACATAATCCCCGTGCCGCCAGACGTTCGGATAGTGCGCGAAGTACGCCTTGCGATACTTGCTGCCGTCTGGATCATTCCAGAATCCCACCGGCTGCGACGGAAAAGGTGCGCAGCAAACCAGTTCCCCTTTTTCTCCGATCACCGGCCGGCCATTCGGCCCAAACGCCTGCACATCCATGCCCAGCCCCAGCGACTGTATTTCCCCCGCATGAACCGCCAGCAGCGGATTTCCCAGCATGAAACAACTGATGATGTCCGTGCCGCCGCAAATGCTCGCAAGCTGCACATCCTTCTTCACATGCTCATACACCCACCGAAAATTCTCGACGGTCAGCGGCGAACCGGTCGACAGCACCGCGCGCAGGTCGGCAAGTTTGTGCTGCTTCATCGGATCGACCCCGGCCGCCGCGCAGGACGCAACGAACTTCGGACTCGTCCCGAACACTGTGATTCCGATTTCCTCCGCCATTTGCCACAAATGATCCAGCGTCGGATGACTCGGACTGCCTTCATACAGCACCACCGTCGCGCCGACACCCAGCGAACTGACCAGCCAGTTCCACATCATCCAGCCGCAGGTCGTGAAGTAGAAAATCTTGTCCGCGCGCCGCAGGTCGCAGTGCAACATCAATTCCTTCATGTGCTGCAGCAGCGTTCCGCCATGACCATGCACGATGCACTTGGGAATGCCCGTCGTGCCGGACGAATACATGATGTACAGCGGGTGATCAAAAGGAACCTGTTCGAAGTTCAGCGGGGCCTCAGAGCACTTCCTCAGAAACGTCGGCCATAGAACACCCGCGCGCACCGCACTCACATCCGGCGACGCATCCATGAACGGCACGACGATCGTCTGCTGGATACTCGCAATGCGCTCCACGATCCCGCGAATCTTCGCAATGCAGTCGATCTTCTTCCCGTTGTACGAATACCCGTCGGCCGCGATGAGCAGCTTCGGTTCGATCTGCCCGAACCGATCAAACACCCCTTGGATTCCAAAATCCGGCGAGCATGACGACCAGATCGCGCCGAGACTAGCCGTCGCCAGCATCGCGATGACCGCCTCAGGAATATTGGGCAGAAATCCCCCGACCCGATCGCCGCGCGTCACACCTGCTTCGTGCATCCCCGCGGCCAGTCGCGCAACTTCACCGCGCAACTGTCGATACGTGAGCGTCCGCGTACGATCCAGTTCATCGACCGCGTGCAGCGCGACTTGATCATCGTCAAACCGCAGCAGGTGCTCCGCGAAGTTGAATTGCAGCCCGGGAAACCAAGTCGTCCCCAGCATCCCTTCACCATTGCAGACCGTCGCTGCCGGCTGGGATGCCGCAATGCCCGCCAAGTCCCACATCTCACCCCAGAATTGATCACGCCGCGTCACCGACCAGCGATGTAGGGCCGCCCATTCCGCCGCAAACCCATAACGACCGGCCGCGCGCGACATGAACGCGAACATCTGTGACTCTTCCACGCGCCGCGTGGATGGCTTCCATAATAATTCAGCCTGCGACATCTCGTTTCGCTTCAAAACAAACGACTGCCGGAAGGATGTTCCCGGCTTCCGTACCGGTAACCGCAACCGTTCTTCACCGTCCGAGGCCATTCTGGGTCGGCGGGTCCGGACCGTCAACGCAACCAGCATCCACCAGGGCAATCTCACTTCATACGAATCACCGCCATTCAGTCACCGTCGTTTGCGGGACCGCACCCTCCGCCATACACTCCGCTACAGCAAAAACCAAGGCTTTTTGCAAACGCACAACGGCATGGGTGGAGCGATGACGCAGGCAGTCACTGAACGCAAACCGGGACGATACGACTTCACCGCCATCGAAACCAAGTGGCAGCGCCATTGGGAACAGCACCAGACCTTTCGCTGCGCCAACCCCAGTGACCCGCTTTGCAACACCGGCAAGCCCAAGTTCTACATTCTCGACATGTTCCCCTATCCCAGCGGGGCCGGACTCCACGTAGGTCACCCGCTCGGCTATTGCGCAACCGACATTGTCACCCGATACAAGCGCATGTGCGGGTTTAACGTCCTGCACCCCATGGGGTTCGATTCTTTTGGCCTCCCCGCAGAGCAATATGCTATCGAAACCGGCGTACACCCGGCCGTCACCACGCAAACCAACATCGAACGCTACCGCCAGCAACTGCGCATGTTTGGTTTTTCCTACGACTGGTCGCGCGAACTCGCCACCTCCGATCCGAAGTTCTACCGCTTCACCCAGTGGATGTTCCTGCAGATGTTCGAAAGCTGGTTCGACGAGGAAGTACGCTTCGTCGGACCGGACGGCAAGGAGAACGTCGGCCGGGCACGCCCGATTAGAGAATTGCTCGCCGAACTGCAGTCCGGACGCTGGAGCGTCAGCGCCAAGTTGGACATCGTCCGCGCCGTTCCGCGCGGAGACTCCCGCGCCTGGTCCGCGCTGAGCGTTGCCGAACAGCGCAAAGTCCTCGACCGCCAGCGCCTCGCATTCCTCGACGAGGTGGCCGTCAACTGGTGTCCCGCACTGGGCACCGTCCTCGCCAACGAAGAAGTCGACAACGATGGACGCAGCGAACGCGGCGGGCACATGGTCTACCGCCGCCCCCTCAAACAATGGATGCTCCGCATCACCCGCTACGCCGAACGCCTTCTGGCCGATCTTTCGGATCTCGACTGGCCCGAAGCCATCAAACTCATGCAGCGTAACTGGGTGGGACGCAGCACCGGGGCGGAAGTGACCTTCCCACTCGTGGATCGCACCGGCGACGGCATTCGCATCTATACCACCCGACCCGATACCCTCTTCGGCGCAACCTACATGGTCGTCGCCCCGGAACATCCGTTGGTCGCCGGCATCACAACTGCGGCACATCGCGCCGCCGTCGAAGCCTACGTCGCCGCCGCGCGCAATCGTTCCGACCTGGAACGCACCGCCGAAGCCAAGGACAAGACCGGCGTCTTCACCGGTGCCTTCGCCACCAATCCCGTCACCGGCTGGAAGATTCCGATCTGGGTCGCGGATTACGTGCTGATGGGCTACGGCACCGGCGCGATCATGGCCGTCCCGGGTAGTGACGAACGTGACTTCGCCTTCGCCGTGAAGTTCGATCTGCCCATCGTCGCCGTGGTGCAGCCGTCGCCGGAATGGATCGACGCGCGACTGCAATCCATGACCGCCAATCTAGATGCCGTCGCCGCGCGCGGGTTCGCCGACGTACAACAAGCCTTTCCGGAACTCCGCGCCGAGGTCGAAGCAAAACGGACGAACAGCGCACACCTCGCCGAGAAAACCGTGCGGACGCTGCATGCGCAGGTCGGGGTCGATCAGTTGATCGCGCACTACATACGCCAACCCAAATCCTGGGGTGCGGCCTACTGCGAAGAGGGC
>CAZKIN010000197.1:0-2016 GCA_964552515.1 uncultured Phycisphaeraceae bacterium | reverse complement strand
CGCGCACTACATACGCCAACCCAAATCCTGGGGTGCGGCCTACTGCGAAGAGGGCGTCGCGGTCAATTCGCCAGGCGCGCAATCGGCCGATTCAGCCGGCACAACGGATTGCAATCTCAACGGCCTGCCCACCGCCGAAGCGAAAGCGAAGATGATCGCGTGGCTCGAAGAAAAAGGCATCGGCCGCGGCACGATCAATTACAAACTCCGCGATTGGATCTTCAGCCGCCAGAAATACTGGGGCGAACCATTCCCCATCCTGCACGGACCCGATGGCGAAGTCCGCGCGCTCACCGTCGACGAACTGCCGCTCGAATTGCCGCCGATGGAGGACTTCAAACCCACTCCCTGCGACGAAAATGACCCGCAGTGCATGATCCCCACGCCGCCACTCGGTCGCGCGAAGGAGTGGGTCACTGTTACGCGCGACGGCAAAACCTATACCCGCGACATGAACACCATGCCGCAGTGGGCCGGCTCCTGCTGGTATTACCTCCGCTTCATCGACCCGCACAACAGCAACCTGTTCTGCGACCCGGCCGCCGAAAAATATTGGATGTCCGTTGACCTGTACGTCGGCGGCGCGGAGCACGCCGTACTTCATCTCCTCTATGCCCGCTTCTGGCACAAGGTGCTCTACGACCTCGGCCACGTCAGCACGCGCGAACCGTTCCGCAAGCTCTTCAACCAGGGAATGATCCAGGGGTTCGCGTTTGAAACCGCGAAGGGACTAAGGACCTACCCCGACCAGGTCGAGGAGCGCGCGCCGGAGCAATTTTTCCACAAGGAAACGGGCGAGCCGCTGCGCCGCGTCATCGCCAAAATGAGCAAATCGCTCAAGAACGTCGTCAACCCCGACCAGATCATCGGGGAATATGGCGCGGACACCTTCCGGCTTTACGAGATGTACATGGGTCCGCTCGATGCCGCCAAGCCGTGGAACACCCGCGACGTACCCGGCCT
Organism: uncultured Phycisphaeraceae bacterium; assembly: GCA_964552515.1. Taxonomy (GTDB): domain Bacteria; phylum Planctomycetota; class Phycisphaerae; order UBA1845; family UBA1845; genus JACQXM01. Next base: position 1,053 of record CAZKIN010000197.1, on the reverse strand, counting down.
GTTCAAGCTCTGCCAGCGCGTCTGGCGGCTGGTGATCGACGAAAATACGGACCAACTGGCGACCGCGGTTAGTGACGTGCCTCCGTCACCCGAGCTGCTGCGCGCCCTGCACAAGATGCTCCAGCGCGCCACCGAAGAACTCGAACACATGAAGTTCAATACTGCCATCGCCGCCTTCTTCGACTTCGTAAACACGCTCACGCCGATGGACGTGCGGCCACGCGCGGTGCTCGAACCGTTCATTCTCGCCTTCGCCCCCTTCGCGCCACACCTCGCCGAGGAACTCTGGCAGCGCTTGGGACACACCGAATCGCTGGCTTATGCCCCCTGGCCGAAATTCGATCCGGCACTGGCCCGCGATGATGAATTGGAAATCGCCGTGCAGATCTCCGGCAAGGTGAAGGCGCGAATCATGGTCTCCGCCGACGCCGACGAAAAAATGCACGAACAGGCCGCCCTCGCCGATCAGCGCGTGCAGGCCGCATTGGAAGGCAAGACCGTCCGCAAAGTCATTGTGGTGAAAGGACGCTTGGTCAACCTGATCGCCACCTGATCCGCGTTGACGCACTCTCCGCCGTCAATGATAATCCGGCAGAGTACCGCATGATATTTTCTTTAATCGCCTAAGCAAAGGGAGGGATTTGTGATGACCAAGGGTCTGCTGTTTTCGGGTTCATTTCTGGCGCTGTGTGGATTCGCGATCACCGTTGCCGCGCAGAGTCCCGCGCCGGCCGCCTTCAAGCCGGTGTCATCGGTCGATGCCCTCATGCACGGACAACAGATTCAACTCAAGACCATCAATGAACTGGTCAACAACAAGGCTGCCAAGGACCGCGGCAAAAACCTCGCCGAGGCCGCGGAACTGCTCGCGGAACTTGCCAACGTGAATTCCTACAACAATGAAAAGGCGGACTACCAGGCATGGGCGCGCGACTTGCGTGACACATCACTGGCTTTTTCCAAGGATGCCAAGAAGACCGATGCCAAGGACGAAGACCTCAAGAAAACCGTCGAACGCATGAAGACCATCTGCCAGGCCTGCCACGACGTGTA
>CAZKIN010000196.1:0-7407 GCA_964552515.1 uncultured Phycisphaeraceae bacterium | reverse complement strand
AGTGTCCTTGTTTGCACGCTGAAATTCGCGCACAATGAACTTTGGTGCGGGATGAATGGGTGCGCGCTCGCGCCCCAAGCGGGTAGACAATCCCAACGGGTTTCAAACGAAAGGAAAGTGAATGCTCAGGCGGTGGAAGAATCTGTTTTCATTCCTGGCGATGTTGTCCATGGTCACGGTGCTGGTGGCCGGTTGCCCGATGGCCGGCGGTGGAGGTGGCGATAACGGCAATGACGACAACGGTAATAGCGACAATGGCAACGATGACAACGGCAACGACGACGATGGCAACGGCGGTGACGAAAACCCCACACCTGTTGCCGATGCCGGCGCCGATCAGGAAGTGACCGGCAACACCGTAGTCAACCTGGAAGGTTCTGCCACCGACCAGAACAGCGACGTATTGACCTTTGCATGGGTTCAGACGGCGGGCACTGAAGTTACATTGACGGGTGAAGATTCCGCCACTCCGTCATTTACCGCGCCGAATGTCGATGAAACCCTGACCTTTGAGCTGACCGTCAGTGACGGCAATACGTCGGACACGGACGATGTAAACGTCGTGGTGACGCCGACCAGCGCATTTCTCTTCGTGATCAACAACGCCACGTTTGAAATCACGAGCTATGACGTCGCATCCGGACTCAATGGCCCTGAACTGCCGGCGACTTTGCTAAACCCCGGAGCGGCCACTTCCGTGTTCCAGCCCCGCGCACTGGTCGTCACACCGGATGGACTCATGTTCATTGGACGTCAGAACGGTGGCATCGTCGGTTTCAACGACGCATTCACTGCGAACCTGGACACTCCCGCCGATTTTGTCATCGAGGGTACGGCGTCGCGGACGGAATCGCCGATCGCGCTTGCTTACGACGCAGCGAATGACCGACTGTTTGTCGGAAACGCCCCGGCCACGAACGGAATTCTCGTATTTGACAATGTCTCAGACTTGGTTGCGGACGCTTCAGGTGCGGTCGATCTGGCCCCGACGCGTATGTTCTCCCCGCCCGATCGTTCACCTTTCGACACCACTACCATGGTCGTTGATGCGCTGTACCTCGACCACTTGGGTAACCTATACGTCAGTGATACATCCGGTTTGAACGGCAACAGCAGTCGCATTCTAGTGTTCAATGACTTGGATAACGCAAACGAAATGGTCACCCCGACTCGCACGATCACCAGCACCGCATGGATGAACATCGAAGACCTTGTCGTGGATAGTGATGACGTCCTTTATGTCATCGACGGACGGGAATTTGTATTCATGTTTGAGGAGGCGTCACAGGAAAACGGCGCGATGTTGACGCCGGAAAATACGCTTACCGTTCAACGCGATATTGTGGCACTCGAAGGAATCGCAGTGGACGAAAACGGCGTGGGATATCTGGCCGACCAGAGTAACCACAAAGTCTATACCTATGGTGACATGGGCACGCTGGACGCCACCTTGCCTCCCGATGCCACACTGGAAGGCAACGAGACCGAACTTTTCGGGCCGCGCAAGATGTTCCTGTTTGTGCCGTAATGGCTGATTCGCCGCGGATGGCCCGGGATGTTCAGTCGCGAACCGCGCGGCGGATGCTCCGGGCCATTTGCTTTGGCGCACGCGCATTCTGTGTTTTTGTGTTTCAGGATTGAGGTAACTCATGCCGCCCTTCACGCTGATCACCATTGGCGACATCGGCTGGAGTGTCGCCCTGACCGTTGTTTGCATGCTGGGCGTACTCATGACCATGGTCCGTCTGCCGGGAACGTGGCTGATTGTCGCTGTGGCGGCGTTCTACGGCTGGTATGACGGCTGGGTTCGCTTGTCAGTTTCATTGCTGTTGGTGTTGCTGGGAATTGCCGTTCTTGCCGAGATTCTGGAAACCGTAATGTCCATGCTCGCGGTGCGTCGGGTCGGCGCGAGTCGCAAAGCAGCCATCGGAGGACTGCTCGGTGGGTTTGCGGGGATGTTGATTTTTTCCATACCGGTGCCGCTGGTTGGCACTGTCATTGGTGCATTGCTCGGATGTTTTCTCGGGGCGATGATCGGCGAAATGCTGGCCCGACAGAACCTCAACATGGCCACGAAAGCCGGATTGGTCTCAGCGGCCGGTTTCGCATTCGGTGCCATGCTCAAGACGGCGGCCGCCATCGCCATGTCCGGCGTCGTCATCTGGGCGGCCATATTCCCGGCGGGCGAGACTTTGCCATCAGTTGAATCGCAAACTGGACCGCAAATGCCAACCGTCACTCATTATCCGGATAACTGATCACCCGCATCGTCTGGCTCGACGGGCATGGCCCCGCCCGCTCGTATCGCACTTCCAGACGCTTGGTCAGGTCCTTTCCGGAAATCTGATAAGTGGTCGCTATGCGATGGTCGTCATCTTCAAGCCGCTCAATCACCTTGTACTGCGCCTTCGTTCCATCCGGGGCATGCCCCTCCAGGGAAAAAACCATGGAACGTCCTTCGTCCTGCCATTCGCCTTGGGCCAGGGCCGGACCGGCGAGCGATCGGTTATCAAACCAATGCCCCATGTAATGATTCAGTTGTTTGTTCCAGGTGATGAAGCCGACGGCCTTGAAATGTGTGGACTCCGTGGCCGTCGCGTAAGTCCGGCGCAGCATGTGCTGATCAAGCTGCCACGAAATAACTTCCGTTCCCTTCACCGTGGCGATGGCCTTGCCCAGGCTGTCGAAATGGGTCTCCACCACATTCCAGGCGCCGGTAAATACATCGAGCTTTGCCAATTCCGGACAGGGAAACGTAATCGCTGGTGCCTCAACCTTGGCATTTGTCGCACTCACTTTTTCCGGCGCGGCCGATGGTTTGGATTCCTGGGCCGTTACGAAATGCGGACCTGCTGTCGCCAGAAACGACCAGGCAACTATGCTAAGAAACCTCTTCATGGTGCAATCTCCCTGTGTTCTCCACACCATGAGACTATACGCATCACTTTCGGGCAAGTTCTTCCGACTTGGACACGATTCGCTCGACCCCCACGCCCACGTAACTGAAGACCTCCTCTGCGGACCGTGCGGACTTGGGAATGCGCCCCGCGGTCAGGCCATGGACTCGTACATCCCCCGCCGCCGCGGCCACTTCCGCCAACTCCGCGTGCAGCCCGCCAATGTAATTGTCTTCAATCGTCAAAACAGACCCCCCGGCCGACCTGGCCGCAGCCAGAATCGGGGATGGGTCCAGCGGGAATACGTAACAATCAAAAACGTTGCATGAGATGCCGCGATCGGCCAGGCGTTTCGCCGCTTCCAGAACCGGATGCAGCATGTAACCGCTGCTCACCAGCGTCAACCGGTCGCCCTTCCGCAATTGCTTTACCCCGCGCAGCGGAAACTGCTCGTCCAGTGGATACAGGAACGGCGCGTCGGGCCGATGCGTCCGCATGTAGCAAAGTCCGGCAACATTCGCCATGTGCTCCGTGCAGCGGTAGGCACTCACCGGATCGCTGGGTTGGAACAAGTGACAGGCGGGAACCGCGCTCCCCTCCGCCAGGTGCGATCGTGCATCAACCCGCGTCATGCTGCGAAAATACGCCACGTCCGTCACCGCCATCTGCGACGGACCATCCGCCGCGAGCGATACGCCGGAATGCGATCCGACGATCTTCAAATTCGCCCGCGTGATCATCGCCATGTCGATCTGGTCCACGCTTCGCGCGATGAATTTCGCAAAGCTGCTCGCAAAGGGAATTTTCCCCGCGGCGGCAAGACCGACGCCCGCCGTAATCATGTTCTGTTCGGCAATCTTGCACTCGAAAAAACGCGACGCATGATGCTTCGCGAACATGTTGGCAAACGTGGAGTTGCTCACGTCACCGTCGAGCGAAACCACCCGCGGATCGGCATCGCCCAGTGCCACCAGCGCGACACCATACGCGACGCGCGTGGCCAGCTTGTTCTTTTCAATCGCGGAAAGCAGTCCGACACGCTCCAGCGCACCGCGCAGTGGCGGCAGGCGAATCACGCCCCCCGCCGCACGAACGGTAGCCGCAACCGGCGACGGCGGCACCACCTTCGTGGTGTTTTTCGCTCCCAGCTTGATGCCGGTTTCGCCCAATTGCGCAACCGCCTTCTCGAGGTCGGCAACGGCACACGGCTTGCCGTGATAATTCTCCTTGAGCATCATCTCGACGCCCCAGCCCTTCACCGTACGCGCCAGAATCGCATGCGGCTTGCCCGTGGTTTTCTTGCCCAGGGCCGCGGCGATGGCCGCCGGATCATGCCCGTCAATCTCCGTCACCGCCCATCCAAACGCCGCCATCTTCCCAGCCAGCGCCTGCGCAGACTGCTGCTTTGACACCGCGTCCGCCTGCCCGTGCCCGTTACAGCTGAAAATCGCCGTAATGTTGTCAAGCTTCTGGTCGACGATGAAATCCGCCGCTTCCCAGACTTGTCCTTCACGCGATTCACCGTCGCCAATAATGACATAAATATGCTTGGCCACGCCATCGATTCGGGCCGCCAGCGCCAATCCCGCCGCGCCCGACAACCCCTGCCCCAGCGAACCGGTGGCCGCATCAAAGAATGGGAAACCCTCGGCCGGATTGGGATGCCCGTCCAGCACACTGTTTTGCGCCCGCAGCGAATTCACATCGGCAAGTGACAGTCGTTTGGCATGTGCCTTGTCGAGCCCCACCGCGCCGCCCAGGTCCGCGTAGGCGGCATAAACCATCGGTACCGCGTGACCGATGGAAAGCACGAGGCGATCGTTGCCCGGATTCCACGGATCGGTCGGATCATAACGCATCGTGTTGTACATCAGTTCGATGACGATGTGTGCAATCGCCAGTCCGCTGGAAGGATGCCCGGAACCCGCGGCGGTGGTCATGCGCAGGACATGCTGCCCCAACTCAACGGCCTTCGCGTGGCTCCAACTTGGTTCAATCACCGCTGCCTCCCTGTGTAACGCGCTTTCCGCGCCAAAGGTCGATTCGAAAATTCAAGAACGCACCAAGGACGCAGCGTATCGTTACGGAAAGATGCGAGCAAGATGCTTGGCGAAAGATGCGGCCGCATGGCTATCGATCGGGCCGGAATTCACAGCCCTGCAAATTTCGGCGCTCTCTTCTCCAGAAATGCCGTCACGCCCTCGCGATGATCCTTGGTCTGACCGGCCGTCGTCTGAAGCTGCGCCTCGTATTCCAGCTGCGTCTCCAGGTCATTCGACCATGCCGCGTTCATCGCCCGCTTGGTCAGTCCGATGGCCCGTGGCGGAAGCTCGGCCAGCTTGTTCGCCAGCTTCATCGTTTCGTTCATCAATTCCGCATCGGCCGCAACCTGATTCACCAGCCCGATCCGCAGCGCCTCATCGGATTTGACCTTCCGCCCCGTGATCGCCATTTCCAGCGCCCGCGACACGCCGATCAATCGCGGCAGCATGAACGTACTTCCCGAATCCGGCACCAGTCCCACGTTGACAAACGCTTCGATAAAACTCGCCGACTCAGCTGCCACACGCATGTCACACGCCAGTGCCAGGCTGCACCCCGCACCCGCCGCCACGCCGTTCACCGCCGCGACCACCGGCTTTTCCATGCTCCGAGTCTTCACGATCGTCGCGTGATAATTCTTCCGCAGGTGCGCACCCAGTTCGATCGGCTCCGTCCCTTTATACCGCTCGGCCACATCAGCCAGGTCCTGCCCCGCGCAAAACCCCCGCCCCGCACCGGTGATGACAATGCACCGCACCGCCGCCTCGCGCTCGGCATCCCGAATTGCCTTGCCCAGTTCATTGAGCAGCGCAAGATTGAAAGAATTAAGCACGTCCGGCCGGTTGAGTGTGACGACACGAACCGCACCCTTGTTTTCGATCAGTAATGGCGTATCCAGAGATGCCATAGAAATCATTCCATCAAAAAAGTGGCCCGGAACTAGTTGCGCTCCATCGTATCACGAATATGCTCGGCGCGCCCCCGCAATTCCTCGGGTAGCGCGGCTATGAACGCATCATCAATGAGTCCGACTTCAATCATGTCTTCGATATGCACCTGATCGTGCCGCCTGAACGCCTGGAGTTTCATGATGACTAAGGGGCGAAGTGCGATAGTATTACATCCACCCGCTAACGGAACCGACTCGGAGACGTCGGGTGCCGGAATGGACTCAAAATTCTTCACCAGTTCACGTGCGATAATTACATCTACACCAGTCTTCGGGTTCGGGTTTTCGCGATCCAGGAACATGGGAATTCCATGCACCTCATGCGGCTCCAGCCCGACTTCCCGCAGGACATCCGCCGTTCGTTGCAAGTCTTCACGGCGTAACAAAATGTCCAAATCCTTCGTCGCCCGCACCGCCCCGTCGTCAATCGACGCCACCCACGCCGCCACCGCGTTGCCGCCCACCACTGCATACGGAATGCCCGCCCGCTCCAGCGCCTGCGTCACATTGCGGAGGAGCCTCTCTACATGCTCGACGGCCATCACCTGACCTCGAAAATCGGGTACGCGTTGATCGGCTACCATAGAACGCCAATCTAAAGGAAATGTCCCGACTGCTCAATCATTATCCCGAAGGTGGCGCAGCCAATATTCGCGAAAAGAACGCAGCCGTGGCAATGATTCTCGATCCTTTGGTCGATGTGCGGCTTCCTTGCTTTGAATGATGTCGTCCGGATGGCAGACCGGAAAACCACGAACTTCGACTCGGCGCTCCCATGCATCTTCAAATCGCTCAATACCATCGGGTGCGAAAACGAGGTCCAGATCGAAAGGCCCATTCTTAAGTTGAACGAAGTCCTTTCCTCGGATGATATCATCCGCGAGTTCCTCGTTCAGTAAGAATCCCAACTCGCGTAGCGCGGTGACCAGATGGTTTCCATTGACTTCTGACTTTTCAACAAACAGGTCGGCGTCTTGAGTGGTGTCGGGAAATCCCAGCAAAATGGCACCGGACTTGCCGATGAATAGGTATCGGCACCCGTGCCGTGCAAACACGTCGCGAATCTCTTCCGCCTGGCGATACTCAAATGCGGCCATAACCCAACCAGTCCGGAAGATTCTCTTCGCACCACTTTCGGTAGTCCTCCATCGTATCAAAGGTGCGGTAAGGCGCATCGTCCATGACCGGCTTGTACGTCTTTATGAAACTATATCGAAATCGATGCTCCAGTGGCCTTCGCGCCGCCGCCTCGAACTCCGCGAGCCATTCGGCCGGAATCGATTCTTCAGTCTCTGGCGGCGCACCGGATTCATCCTTTTGCAGTGCCATAATTGCGTCACTTCCCCTCAAACTTCGGCGGCCGCTTCTCCAGAAACGCCTTCATCCCTTCCTTCTGATCCTTCGTCGCAAACAGCGAATAGAACAGCTTCCGCTCGAACTCCAATCCCTCCGAAAGCGACATTTCCTCCGCCTTGTTCACCGCTTCCTTCGCCAGCCGCAGCCCGATCGGCGACTTCT
>CAZKIN010000195.1:2701-7412 GCA_964552515.1 uncultured Phycisphaeraceae bacterium | reverse complement strand
CGGATTGACTTGGTAAGTGACTCGATCGTGACCGGCTTGGATAAGTCAAACGGCATGAAGACTCCGTGATTGTGATCGCTCGCCAGGATCACCATTCGCTCATGCAGAACGTCATAGCCCATTTCCTGCGGCTGGTGTCCACAGATGAAGAAGTCGGCATCCAGCAAATCACTTAACGCTTCCAACTCCGCCTTCGTTTGATAACGCCCCCAGACCAGCATGTGCGCCGATCCGCGATCATTCAGATCCTCATTCGTCGGCTCGCGTGAAAACACATTCGGATCAAACAACGGCAGATCCACCGGACTCGGCAACGAATGGGAAAGGAAAACCCGGTTCGCTGTTCGACCGCCGAGGGGATACGACCGAATGAACTTGCTGATCGCTTCCGTCACCCGCCCGGTACGATCACAATAGTGCTCGGCCACGCTTTGATCGAATGCCGCCGTCACCACCCGCCCATTCTTGGTGATCTCGTGCCCGTTCAGTTGCGCAAGTTCGTGATTGCTTTGCAGGAAGTGAATCTGATCGGGAAACTCGCACTTCCACCGCGCCGCATCGAGCAGCACCAGGTGCGACGTGTCCCGCCCCCCGATCGACACCACTTCTTCGTGAACCAGCTCGTGCAGGATCACATGCCGCGCGCCATACTTCCCGAGGTCGCAATATCGTTTCAGCTTCTCAAAATTCCGCCGATGCCCGTGCAGATCGCCCGTCATCACCAGTTGGCCGTAGTTGGGAAAAACCAGCAGCGAACCCTTGCGAATCGAATCTTCACGATTCAGGGCGGCCGCTTCATTAAACGTCTCGATGGCCCGCAGCGCATCACTCATGCCGACCCCTCATCGCCGCCCGTGCCATTCGCATCGTTGTCTTCACTATCCGGAATATCCAGGTCGGTGGGTACGCCTGAATCAGGGTCCGGCGAATTCTCGATGGCCGCCCCGACCCCCACGTTGGCTCCCGGCCTTTCCGCCTTCCAACTTTCACGCTGTTTCGCCCACAGCTTCTGCACCACGGCAAGCCGCGAGAGCAATTGCTTCATATCCGCGGGACGATCCGCCGGACTCTCCCGGCAGCACTCCATCACCAGATTCGACAGCGCGAGCGGAATCTTATCGTTCAACTCCACCGGAGCAAGCGGCCTGTCCTTGTTGGTTAATGTAATCTTGCCCCGCATCTCCGCACCGCTGATCGCCGTCGGATAATTTTCCGAGGTCAGCAGCCAATACATCGTCGCACCCAGATTGAAGACATCGGTGCGCGCATCCAGCGGCGCCCGATTCACCTGTTCCGGTGCAATATAATCCGGTGTACCTTGGATCCGTTCCTTGCGAAAATTCATCGGGCACGACTGCCCGAAGTCGATGATCTTGATGATCCCCCCCTGCGCAATCAGGATGTTCGTCGGCTTGATGTCGCTATGCACGTAGCCGCCGGCATGCATAGCATGCAGCCCCTCGGCCACGCGCTGAAACACCTTGAGAAAAGTGTTCAATCGGTTCGGGCGCGCCGTTTCCAGGCTCAGCCCGTCCACCATTTCCATCACCAGGATGATTTCCGATACCTTGAGCAGTTTGCGAATGCGATGAATCGAATACGTCTTGCGCAGTGCCGGGTGATCCAGCTTGCTGCACACCGCATATTCCGTCTCGACTTGCTGAATAAAGGGATCATCCTCGGACGAATTGCGGACGACACTCTTGATCGCCACCTTGCGCCCCGTCTTCAGCTCAACCGCCAGGTTGATCTTCGACGCGGCGCCAACGCCGAGTTGCTTGATCACGCGATAGCCGGGTAATTCCGCACCCAAGACGATTTCCTGCCGGATCAACCGTGCCCGTTCGCGGGGGACATTCGCCGCCTCCACATGCCCGCTTCATGCAGACTCCGAAGATTACCCGCGTGATCGCAGAACTCCAAATGACCGATCGATAATTGACTCAGGTTCCCGTGGTAAGCCGCACCCGCCGAATCATGGCCCGACCAGCGACTTCGCCGCAGAGTCCGGATTAAGCTCCACCGCCTTTTTTGCGAAATGTGCCGCCTCCTCCCCCCTGCCCAGCTCCTTCGCTGCGAAAGCCGCCCGCGCAAAATTCTTCTCCTGCTCCGGCAGCAGCGCGGTCAGCATCGCATACTCCCGCAGCGCCGTCTTCGCATCTCCCAGCCTCTCGGCCACCTCCGCCAGCTTGCGGTGCAGGTTGATGTCAAACGGATCGATGCACAGGGCCTCGCGATACCAGTACGCCGCGTCACCGGCCCGCTCCTGCCGCATGTGGATTTCCGCAATCTGAGCCGCCACTTCCGGGTCCTGATCTTCCGACCGCGCCAGCTCCATCAATTGTGTCAACGCCTTGTCATAATCCTTCCGCTGCAGATAAATGCCCGCGATCCCCCGCCAGCTGTCCGGCTCCGCCGGGCAGATCCTCTGCACCGTCTCCAATTCCGCCAGCGCCCGGTCGCTTTCCCCCCGCCGCACCAATATCTCCGCGAGATACTTGTGCCCGCGCCAATTGTCCGGCGCGACGCGAACCAGCCGCTCCAGTCGTTCCAGTGCCTCGTCCTCGTACTTTTTCTGATCGTCCGGCGCGCTCGCCTGCTGCGACGTCATCGTCAGCACAAACGCCACAACCTCCAGGCTGCGCGGCTCATTCTCATCCTTGTCCTGCGCCCGCCGCGCGGCAACCAGCGCGTTCTCGAATTCGTCCGCCTCCAGCTCCGCCTTCGCAAGTCTTCCCAGCAACTCCGCGGATGCATCCTCCGCCGCGCATTGTTTTCGCAATGCCTCCAGGTCCTCCGGCGGCAACAGCTCAAAACACCACGAACCCGCTTCGTTCCGCGCCCACGCCGCAAAGTCGCGATCGAAATCCTTCGTCGCAATACCCAGCAGCTTCTCAAACACCGCCGCCTGCGTCTCTCCCTCGTAGTACCGCCCCAGCATCGCAATCAGCTTGTCGTACCCAAACCGCTGCACGATGTATTCGCACATCCATTCGCTCTGCGCATACGCCATCTGTCGATCCGTCGGTTTGCGCGGACGCATGAATCCCCAGTCAATTGACTCCAGCGTGAACAGTTCATTCCGTCGAATCGCATCCGCCAGCAACTCGCTCCACCCGAAGCTCCGCGGCGAATCCTCCTGCATGACCGCCAGCCCCTCGGTGAACCAGTGCGGAATCCGATTCCGCGTCGCCGCCAGCGTCACCGTATGCGTATATTCATGCTTCAGCACCCGCGCAAAGTTGTACCGTCCCGTAAGATCCGGCGCCTTGCGCGGTGATGCCATCGCTATGACATATCCCGTGCACGCCCCCACCGTGTGAATCCACGGCTCACCGGTAATGCGCACCGCGAACGCGCGCTGCGTCGGATACACCTCAATCTTCGTTTTCTGCGGAAGTTCCAGGTCGTAATCCGCGATGACCGCCGCGTGAATCTCCTCCAGAAACTCGCCCATGTACCGCCCCAGCCCGGGGTCCTTCACCGCATCATGCCGCACGGTGAAATGTTCCGTCTCATGCCGCGCGAATTTGTGCAGCGATTCCAGCAGGTCGAGCGTAAACTTGGTTCGCTTGTTGAACGGATCGAGCGTCCACGCACCGTCCAGCGCATCCCGCGCCTTCTCCTCCAGCCCCCATTGCATGTACATCAGCCCCAGCGCATTCCGCGAATTCGGATCGGTCGGCTCATACTCTATGGCCTTCAGAAACGCCGCTTCCGAATCCGCATATTGCCGCACGCCCGATAGCGTGTTGCCTACAATCTGATGCAGCGTCGCCGATTTGGCATTAATCCCGGCCACCCGCGCTGAATACCGCTCCACCCCCGCCGGGTCATACCGGCAGGCACTCGCCGCCGCACCCAGGGACAGCGCAATGACATCCCGTTCATTGATCGCCAGCGCCTTCTCCACCTCTTCCAGCGCCTGCGCGTACCGCCGCTCCACGATGAACTTCCGCGCCATCAGGTGCAGCGCCGGCGCATATCGCGCATTGACCTCCAGCGCCTTCTGCGCGTGCTTCTCCACCTCCTCAAAGTTCCACAACTCCAGCAGAACCTCGCCCAGCCCGACAAATGCTTCCGGCAATTTCGGATTCAACCGCAGCGCCGCCTGGTAATCCGACACACTCCCGTCCGCCTCGTCATTGTTGTATCGCGCCCGCAGCAGGTCCGCCGCCGCGATCCGCGCCGGCCAGTACGAACGATCCACCCGCTCGTACGCCTGCTGCAGCATCTCCGTCAGCGCGTGCCTCGTACGGTCGGCCACACTCGTCTGCGTCAGCACGCTATAGCGCAAAAACCCCACCGCCGCGTCCGTAATCCACACCGCATCGCGCGCAAAGGTGTCCTGTTTCGCGATCTGATCGTCAAACCACTTGTACGTGGCAATCGCTTCATCGCGGCGACCCAGCATTTCCAGAAGGTCTCCCAGCGCCCGCCGCGCCGACGCCGCCTTTGGTTTGATCTCGACGGCCTGCTTCAGGTGTTCAATCGCCCGATCGTACTCCCCCTTGATGCGCAGACCCTCCGCGAGCAACAGATGCCAATCCGCGTTCTTATCCGCATTCAAGGTCACCAGATCGGCAATCGCGCTCTCATACTCCCCCACCCGCATCATCGCCCGCGCCCGACCCAGCCCCGCCCGCTCAACGTGCTTGCCCTCCTGGATCAAAGCCTCATACGCCGCCCGCGCTTCCGCGTACTTCCCTTC
>CAZKIN010000195.1:0-2601 GCA_964552515.1 uncultured Phycisphaeraceae bacterium | reverse complement strand
AATTGTTGGTTGTTTCGCGCCAGCCAAGTGCCGTTCTCCAGGGAAAGAAAACCGCGGCTGCTGCTTCCGGCAGCTCCAACGATCATAGCGCATGAAAGAGCCCGCGGTCGCCCCGCAGCTCTTACCGCCATCGTCACTTGATTGTCGGCAGATGTGTATCCGGGGCAATAGATGCCCAAGGCGTCTTAAGGTGCAATTCGCCCGGCGGTACCGCTCCCCTACCCGCTATACGGTAAGCAGTTTTTCCATCGACTCGAGCAACCGCTCCATGCGGAACGGCTTGTTCAGGTATCCGTCAACGCCGAGGCTCTCCGCCCACGCCTGATGACGCTTCCCTTCATTGCCCGTGATCATGATGATCCGTGGCTTATCACCCTTCTTCTTGCCGCTCTTCAGTTTCTCCAGAACGAGAAAACCGCTGCGCTTCGGAAGCATGGCGTCCAAAATAACCAGGTCCGGACTGAACTTCTCCGCACGCTCGATGGCCGCATTTCCGTCCGCCGCCGTCTCGATCGTCGCCCCTGTCTCATCGATGACCGTGGTCAGCGCGGTCATCATGTCTGGATCGTCCTCCACGATGAGGACATTCTTACCTGCGAAAGACAAACTCACTTTGTAATCTCCCACCGACTTGCAAAGCACCTGCACAGCGGCAAGTGACTTAATACTGCGCAAGTATAGAAACAGTCAGTTGGGCAGGCAAGCGACGATCTCACTTCCAAAACCAGCATCGCACTGCAATTTGTGCATTGACCACGTTTAATTTGCCTTCCCGACAACATTCGACCATCGCAGCCATCCATCGCGCCGTTGTGAAAAGAATTTGCTTTACCGCTGCCGCGACCGCAAATACACTGCGCCGCCGCGAAGCACGCGCGCCGACAAGGAGGGTTGCCGCATGGTGAAGCAATGGATTATGGCCCTGCCCGCGCCCCTGCGCATGGAGGCCGCGCGCCGCTGGAACGTCTCCCCCATCGTCGCCCAGCTCCTCCTCAACCGCGGCGTCTCGCCCGATGACTCCTGTGCGGCCTTCCTCGCTCCGCAGCTCAACGAACTGCATTCACCATCCATACTCCCCGGCGCGAAATCCGCCGCCGCCATCCTGGCCCGCGCCGTCAAGGACCGCCGCAAGATCGTCCTGTACGGCGACTATGACGTCGACGGAGTCACCGGCACCGCCATCCTCTGGCACATGCTGCAACATGCCGGCGCTGACGTCACGTTTTACGTCCCCCACCGCGTCGAAGAAGGCTACGGCGTCAACACCGAGGCCGCGCGCCGACTCGTGCAGGACGGCGCGCAATTGATCGTCACCATCGACTGCGGCGTCACCGCCGTCGAGGCTGCCGCCGCGCTCCGCGAACTGGGCGTGCCGCTCATCATCACTGACCATCATCAGGCACACGCTCAGCTCCCCTGCGCCGAAGCGATCGTCCATCCCGGCCTGGACGGCTCTTATCCCAACCGCGACCTCTGCGGCGCGGGCGTCGCCTTCAAACTCGCCTGGGCATTCGCACAGGAACTTTGCGGCACGGAAAAAGTAACCCCCGAACTTCGTGCCCTGCTCATGTCACTCCTGCCCCTCGCCGCGCTCGGCACCATCGCGGACGTGGTCCCCTTGAACGGCGAAAACCGCGTACTCGCCCGCACCGGCCTGCATGCCCTGCCCCACACCCAGCTTCCCGGCCTCCGCGCCCTCATGGAATCCGCCGGACTGGAAGGCAAGACCGTGAGCGGCTACGACGTCGGCTTCAAACTCGCCCCGCGCATCAACGCCGCTGGACGCATGGGCCACGCCCGCCTCGCCGTCGAACTGCTCACCCGTGCCGACTTTCCCCGCGCCCAGGAAATCGCCATGTATCTCGAGGAACACAACCGCTCCCGGCAGGCGGCCGAGCGCCGCATCCTCAAGCAGGTCCGTGAAGTCATCGACCGCGACAACCTCGCCGGCGATGCGCGCCGCGCCATCGTCGCCGGCGGCGACGGCTGGCACGCGGGCGTCATTGGCATCGTCGCCTCCCGACTGGTGGAACAATTTCACCGACCCGTGGTGCTCATCGCGCTGGCCAATGACGAAGGTCAGGGCTCCGCGCGGAGCATTCCGCATTTTGATTTGTCGCACGCCCTCGGCGGCTGCGCGGAACACCTGATCGCCTTCGGTGGCCACGCGATGGCCGCGGGAATGCGCATCACCCGCAAAAACCTGCCCGCTTTTGCTGACGCGTTCGTGGCACTTGCCAATCAGCGCCTCACCGGCGATGACCTCAAGGCCAAGCTCCGACTCGACGCTGAAGTCTCTCCCGCCGAAATGGACCTCTCCACCGCCCAGGCCATCATCGACCTCGGCCCCTTCGGCGTCGGCAACCCGCGCCCCAAGTTCGCCACCGAGTGGGTCGATCTCGCCGCCGAGCCGCGCTGCGTCGGCAAAACCGGCGAACACCTGCAGGCCACCTTCCGCCACAACGGCACGCAGATCAAAGGCATCGGCTTCGGCCTCGCCAGTTGCCTCGAAGACCTCAAGCAGCATCGCCGCTGCCGCGTGGCCTTCGAACCGATCATCAACGAATTCAACGGCCGCCGCTCCGTCGAAATGCAGATGAT